>DASQND010000058.1:0-25873 GCA_035645215.1 Allosphingosinicella sp. | reverse complement strand
GATGGGCGCGGCGGGGCCGCGGGCGCGGGAGGCGGGCGTCGAGATCGGCATCCTCGCGCCGGGGCCGCTCAATGCGATCACCGACGTCGCTGGCGTGACGGTGGGGCATGTCACCCTCGTCGAAGGACGCAGCGTCCGCACGGGCGTCACGGCAGTGCTCCCCCACGGCGGCAATCTCTACCAGGACAAGGTGCCGGCGGGCTTCGCGGTGGCGAACGGCTACGGCAAGTTCATGGGCTCGACCCAGATCGAGGAACTGGGCGAGTTGGAAAGCCCGATCCTCCTCACCAACACCCTGTCCGTTCCGGAAGCGGCGGCGGCGGCGATCGACTGGACGCTGTCGCGGCCGGGCAACGAGGAGGTGCGCTCGGTCAATGCCGTCGTCGGCGAGACCAATGACGGCATGCTCAACGACATACGCGCCCGGCGAGTGACGAGGGAGCATGGGCTGGCGGCGATCGCGGCGGCTCGGGGCGGGCCTGTTACGGAAGGCAATGTCGGCGCGGGGACGGGCACCGTGGCGTTCGGCTGGAAGGGCGGGATCGGCACGAGCTCGCGGAGGCTCCCGGCGCGGCTCGGCGGCTATACGGTGGGCGTGCTGGTCCAGAGCAATTACGGCGGCGTGCTGAGCGTCGGCGGCGTTCCCGTAGGGCAGCTTTTGGGACGGCACTTCCTGCGGGACGAACTGCAGTCCGCATCCGGGGACGGGTCGGTGATCGTCGTCATTGCGACCGACGCGCCGCTCTCCGACCGCAATCTGGAGCGGCTCGCCCGCCGCGCCTTTCTTGGCATCGGTCGCACTGGCTCGCCGATCACCAACGGGTCGGGCGACTATGCGGTGGCGTTCTCCACCCAGGCGGGCGTTCGGCGGACCGCGGCGCGGCGGGGTGCGCCGGGCGCGGTGGAGGATCTGCCCAACGAGCGAATCTCGCCGCTCTTCCAGGCGGTCGTCGAGGCGACGGAGGAGGCGGTACTGAACTCGCTCTTCGCCGCCGAGACCAGCGAAGGCCATCGCGGGCGGATCGAGGCGCTCCCGGTCGCCCAGGTGATGCGCCTCTACCGGGCGCACAGTCCCGCCGCGCGCTAGCGGTGGCGCAGGCGTCCGGCGAGGCCGAGCCAGAAGGCCCAGCCGAGCGGTACGGCGAGCCAGAAGGCGGCCGGCAGGAAGAGCGCGAGCAGGCACAGCAGCCCGAAGAGCAAGGCCGCGCCCGCGTGCCAACGGCGCAGGCGCGGCGCTTCGAATGAAAGAAGGACGAGCGCGAAAACGCCCGTCGCGCCGAGCGCCGCCAGATCGAGATCGAAGACGAGGGCGGCGTGCTGCGGCGCATCCGCCGCGGATGCGTAGAGGCCGAGGATTCCGCTCGCCGCGAGCAGCAGCGCCCCCGCGACTCCCGAAACAAGCGTGGCCATGCGCGCGGCCGGAGCGGGCGCGGCGGCCGCGACGGCGCGGACGACGAGGATCTGCGCGAGCGCGGCGAGGAGCTTCAAGATGCCGATCGCCACCAGGAACGGCGCGGCCGCGGCGAAGGCTTCGTCCGCGGTGCCGCCCCGATCCGTCAGCAACGCCGTCATCCCCACCTTGAGCGCGAGTACCGCCGCCGTCAGCAAGGCGAGAGCGATCGCCGCCGCGCGGGCGCGTGGATTGGGGCGGATCATGTGTCGAAAACTCTCCTGGCGGGTCTTGCCCGCCAGCATGGCCGAAAGTGCGCCGGAGCGCACGAGCCTTTTCAACTGCGCGCAAAGTCGTGAGCGCGCGCGAGCGCTGGCTTTTCGAGGCGGGCGTGGCACAACCGGCAGCGATGCGCCGTCCGCTTTCGCTTCTCGCCGGGCTTTGTGCCGCCGCTCTCGCCGGGTGCGGCGCCGACCCCTTGTGGGTGCAGCAGAGCGGCAGCGGCGACCTCCTCATCGCCCGGACCGGAGGCGCTCTGATCTTCTGCGTGCGCCGGCCCCGCCAAGCCGAACCCTGCACCCGGGCTGCGGCGGAGGCTGTCGTTCCGGACGCACCGCCCGCGGCCGCCTGGGCCGAGTGGATCAATGACAATCTCGTGCTCGTCCGGGCTTTTGGCGGCGCCGAGATCGTGTGCAGGCCAACCGCGCTGGGCGGTGAAGTGAGGGTAATGCTGCGCCGCCTCCCGCGTGAGACCATGCCTGCTTCAACAGGCTGGGCGGACGAAACGGACAGGATGTTCGATCGCGTGCCGGATAGCTGCGCCTGAAGCCGGGCCGCCGTATCCGGAACAATCGCCGCATACAGGCGCTCGGCGCTTCATGATGCTGCGTCACGCCAATATCTGGGTGATCGCCGCTGCGCTCGGGATCGTGGCGCTGGCCACTTTGATGCTTCTCCTCCCGAACAGCGCGATCGGCCCCAATGCGCGGCTCGGCGGCTGGGTCCTGCTCGCCGCCGGCGCGCTCGAGATCGCCGGCGGGCTGGCCCGGCGGCGGCCGGCGGTTCGCAAGGTCGAGCTGCTGCTCGGGGGCGTGACGATCGCGGCCGCCGCCCTGATCCTGGTCCGGCCCGAAGCCTTTCCGCTGCTCTTCGTCGCGATCACCTGCCTGCTGCTTCGCGGCATCGGCGCGGTGGCGGTGGGCTTCATGTCGAGCGGCGCGATCCGGGCCTGGGTGGTCGGGCGCGGCCTGGTCGACGTGCTGCTCGGCGCCGTCCTGATGGCGGGCGCGCCGCTCGCCGCGGTGATCTCGATCATCTCGGGCAATCGCTGGCCGGACCGGAGCGGCGCGGTGCTGACCAACTTCGTGGCGGTGAGCATGCTGGTGACCGGGCTGTCGCTGCTCGGGCTGGCGCTGACCGCACGGCACCGCACGGTGCGGGTGGCGGAGGAGGAGGCGGAGGGCTGAGCGGGAGCGATCGGGACGCTCCCATTCACCAGTACCGTTCGGGCTGAGCTTGTCGAAGCCCTCCCTTCTTCTTCTCCAGCGCCCGAAGAGAAGGGAGGCCTTCGACAAGCTCAGGCCGAACGGTGTGGGTGGTGGTGCCGAGCCTCTTTGAAAACTTCGCTCAGGCCGCTTCCGGCCGTGCGTAGCGCACCCCTAACGACAGGCTCTCCGCGATCCGGCCCGCTTTCTCCTGAAGCGCCAATGCCGGCGCCTCGGTGAAAATCTCCCCGCTCGTCTCCTTCCACAAGCCAAGCCAGCGCTCGAACGCTTCCGGCGTCAGCGCCGGCGCGTGCTTCAAATGCGCGGGGAGGGGGCGGCCCTTGTAGCGGCCGGTGGTGAGCATGACCGAGGACCAGAAGGCCTGGAGCCGCTCGAGATGCTCCGGCCAGTCTCCGATCGCGCCGTTGAATATGGGACCGAGGAGCGCGTCCTCCCGCACCCGCGCGTAGAAGCGCTCGACCAGCCGGCCAAGCGCTTCTTCGGTGATCGCCGGAGCGAGGCTCACGCCGCCTGCTTCCAGATCGGCTCGAGGGCGTGGTGGGGCGGGCAGGGGGCGACATCGCCCTGCGGAAGCCCGTCGAGCTCGTTGGCGAAGCCGTGATTGACGTCGCGGTGGTGGGCTTCGTCGGCGCGAACGACGAGGACCACGTCGCGAAGGGTCGCGTCGGCGGGGAGGTCCCAGTAGCGGATGGCGATGGCGGGTGCGGGGACGTTGGGCGAGCGGCCCTCGTCGATCTCCTGGAGATAGTGGGTGTAGCTGATCACCGCTTCCTCCTCGAAATAGCCGACGACGCGGTGGGCGGTCCTGGCGCTCACCAGATAGAGCGCGAAAAAGGCGAGGTAGAAGACCCACTGGACGGCGATGATGACGAAGCGCTCGAACGCGGTGGGCTTCGAGACCTCGATGAAGGTCATGAGGTGCATGCGCTCGTTCTCGGCCTCGTCCATCAAAGTTTTGATCCAGCCCTTGTCGTCGCAGATGCGGCGGAGGCAATTGAGGTGCTGGATGGTGGCGCCGACCATGCCGGGGACTGCGGCGACGGTTTCGAGGACGACGGCGCGGTGGCCGTAGCGCTTCGCGAAGAAGGTGTCGGCGGTGAAGCGCAGCAGCTTGGTGAAGCCGTAGGCGATCCGGTCGGACGCGCCTTTCGGGCTGTGGTGGACGCCGAGGTCGATGGCGGGGGCTTGCATGGCGGGTCTCCGGCTCTGCGATGTTCGTGAGAGCGGATTAAGGCGGCCGCTGCGGCGGTGCATTCCGGAGATATACGTAGCCGCCGTGCAACGCTTCCCCTTCGCGGCGGTTGTTCCGGCGTGACAACGGAAAACCTCGAGCGCCACGGCGCAGGCGCCAGGGCAGCCGCCTGGCTGGTCCACGCCTTTACGGCGACGAGCGCGATCTTCGCGCTTCTGGCGCTCATGGCGCTTTGGGAGGACGATTTCCGCTGGTCTTTGGTCTGGCTTCTCTGCGCGCTCGCCGTTGACGGGATCGACGGGACGCTGGCCCGGGCGGCGCGCGTCAAGGAACGGGCGCCGCGCTATGACGGCGCCGCGCTCGACCTTATCGTGGACTATCTGACCTATGTCTTCGTGCCGAGCCTGTTCCTGTGGCGGGCCGGGCTGGTGCCGGACTGGGCGGCGATGCCGCTCCTCATCCTCATCCAGTACAGCGCGCTCTACCATTTCGCGCGATCGGACATGAAGACGCAGGACAATTACTTCCGCGGCTTCCCGGCGCTCTGGAATCTCGTTGCCTTCTATCTCTGGGTGCTGGGCGCGTCGGCGGAGGTGGGCGGGATCGCGGTCGCGCTGCTGGCGCTTTCCTCCTTCACCAACGTGACCTTCGTCCACCCCTTCCGAGTGCGCGATTACGGGGCGGCGCTGCCGGCGCTTGCGACTTTGTGGGGGCTGGCGACACTTGCCTTGCTGTGGCCGGACTGGAGCGAGGCGGTGCGCACGGCCTTGCTGTGGGTGTCGGTCGGGATCGGCGCGGTGCTGATCGCAATGGGGCTGTGGCGCGCCGTGAGGGGCGCGAAGGTCAGTCCGCGTTCGTCATCGTGATCACGGTGGTGACCGGCTCGAAGGTGAGGTCGCCGCCGGCATTGCCTTCGATGATCGTGAGCGAGAGGCGGCCCCCGCGCCGCTGCCGCAGAAGCTGGATCGGCGTGTTGTCGCCGAGGCGCACCGGGCTTCCGCCGCGATAGCCGGCTGAGCGCGCCCGCGCCCGAACCGCTCGGAGCAGCGCGCGATTCTCCGGGCCGCCGAACCACACCGCGCACGTCGCGCTGCCGTCCTGCCGGCGCACGGAGATGAGGATGCGCTCCGTACCCTCGCCGCGGCCGATCTGCGGCATCGCGCCGCCGGGCGTGTCCCGCGCCGGCGCGGGCCGGTAGCCGGCGGCGGCGACCTGCGCCGCATCCTCGAACGCGAGCGTCCCCGCGATGGCGCGGGGACAAATGTCGTAAATCGCCTGCTCGACCGCTTGCTGGTGAGCGCTTGCCGGTGCGGCGGCGGCCGCGAGAGCGATGAACGTCGTGAGCATGGTGAGTCCCCCTCCCTTCGGCTTTCTCGCCGTCAGGAGGAGACGCTGGACCCGTCGGGCGGCTCCGTCAACGCGCGAAAGCGAGGGTCAGGCGTCGGCGCGCTCGGCGAGGACGGTGAGGCCGCGGTCCGAGACTTCCGCGAAGCCGCCCTGGACGGCGATGCGCTCGGGCTCGGCGCCGGCGGCGCGGTAGACGGCGATGTCGCCGTTCCGGAGCGTCGACATGAAGGGCGCGTGGCCTTCCAGAACGCCGAACTCGCCCTCGGAACCGGGGACGACGACCATGTGCACTTCCTCGGAACGGACGAGGCGTTCGGGGGTCACGAGCTCGAAACGGAGGGGCATGTCCCAATCTCTCTTCAAAAAACCCCTCTCCCCTTGCGGGAGAGGGAGGGGCCCGCCGCGAAGCGGTGGGAGGGTGAGGGCATTGCGGCGGAGCTTGTCCGCAGGCGCTGTCACCCTCTCCCAGCTACGCCTAAGCGGCCTGAAGAAGGCCGCCAAGGCTACGCAACCCTCCCCCATCCAAGGGGGAGGGAAGATGTCTTACGCTTCGTTGGCCAGGCGCTGGGCCTTTTCGACGGCCTCTTCGATCCCGCCGACCATGTAGAAGGCGGCTTCGGGGAGGTGATCGTACTCGCCGGCGACGACCGCCTTGAACGAGCGGACAGTGTCCTCGACGGCGACGAACTTGCCGGGAATGCCGGTGAAGACTTCGGCGACGTGGAAGGGCTGCGAAAGGAAGCGCTGGATCTTGCGGGCGCGGCTGACGGTGAGCTTATCCTCTTCGGAAAGCTCGTCCATGCCGAGGATCGCGATGATGTCCTGCAGCGACTTGTAGCGCTGCAGCGTCTCCTGGACCGCGCGGGCGGTTTCGTAATGCTCCTGGCCGACCGTGCGCGGCTCGAGGACGCGGCTGGTCGAATCGAGCGGATCGACGGCCGGGTAGATGCCGAGCTCCGAGATGGCGCGGTTGAGCACGGTGGTCGCGTCCAGGTGGGCGAAGGACGTGGCCGGCGCCGGATCGGTCAGATCGTCGGCCGGCACGTAAATCGCCTGCACCGAGGTGATCGAGCCCTTGTTGGTCGACGTGATCCGCTCCTGGAGCGCGCCCATGTCCGTGGAAAGCGTCGGCTGGTAGCCCACCGCCGAGGGGATGCGGCCGAGGAGCGCCGACACTTCCGAGCCCGCCTGGGTGAAGCGGAAGATGTTGTCGACGAAGAAGAGCACGTCCTGGCCTTCGACGTCGCGGAAATATTCCGCCTGGGTGAGGCCCGACAAGGCGACGCGGGCGCGGGCGCCCGGCGGCTCGTTCATCTGGCCGAAGACGAGCGCGACCTTGGAGCCTTCCGGAGTCGGGTTGCCGTCGGCGTCCTTGGCGATGACGCCCGCGTCGAGGAACTCGTGGTAAAGGTCGTTGCCTTCGCGGGTGCGCTCGCCGACGCCGGCGAACACCGAAGTGCCGCCGTGGCCCTTGGCGATGTTGTTGATGAGCTCCTGGATGAGCACGGTCTTGCCGACGCCGGCGCCGCCGAACAGGCCGATCTTGCCGCCCTTGGCATAAGGCGCGAGGAGATCGATCACCTTGATGCCGGTGACGAGGATCGCGGTCTCCGTCGACTGGTCGACGAAGAGCGGAGCGTCCGCGTGAATGGGAGCGGTGTCGGTGTGGCCGATGGGGCCGCGCTCGTCGATCGGCTCGCCGACGACGTTCATGATGCGCCCCAGCGTCATCGGGCCGACGGGCACGCGGATCTGGTCGCCCGTGTCGCGGACCGGCTGGCCGCGGGTGAGGCCGTCGGTCGAGTCCATGGCGATGGTGCGGACCGTCGACTCGCCGAGATGCTGGGCGACCTCGAGGACGAGGCGGCTGCCGTTATTGTCGGTCTCGAGGGCCGAAAGGATTTCGGGGAGCGTGCCTTCGAAGGTGACGTCGACGACGGCGCCGATCACCTGGCTGATGCGTCCGGTAGCGGTGCTGCCCGCGGGGGTAGCAGTGTTTGCGGCGGTTGCCATGTCAGTCTCCATTCATTTGCTCGGCAGGAGCGTCTTTTCCAGCGCCTGCCTCAACAGTTTGATTTCCGCTTCGTCATCGGACTGGAAGATCGTCACCGATCCCTCGCTGCCCGAAATCGAAAATGTAAGTCCGCGGCTCGCCGCGTCCGGGAAAGCCGGGCGCTTGACCAGCCATCGATTCGCCGCCCAGAGCCCGATCGACCAGAGCGCCCCGATCGAAACCGCGAAGCAGGCGGGGATCAGCCAGGGCATGTCCCGCGGAATCGGATTGGCGAGGATCCAGATCGAGAATATGAGCAGCGCAATCGCCCAGGAGCTCGGCCCGTCATAATAGCGGGGCCAGACGCCTGCCGACCAGTTGAATTCGCTCAAGATCCAGGAGCCGTGAACCGAGACGGTCGCATCGGGCGTACGGATGAGGTGCGGGCTGAGTTCGATCTTCTGCTCGGTCAGGATCTGATCGAGCGATCGCGTCATCGAGCGCCTCCCTGCGGGACGTCGGCGAACCACATCTGCGTTTCGATGTCGAAGCGGAAGCGGGAGGCGGCGGGGCGCCAGGCGGCGGCGCCGGCGCGGCTTTCGTAGCGGCAGCTCGCCATGTCCTCGCCGGCGGCGGTGCAGGCGACGCTGCGCACCTGGACGGCGGGCTGGCGGGCGATGCAGGCGTCGTCGTCGCCGCAGCGGGACGCCGCGACGTCGGCGACGGCCTGGCGGACGTCGTCGGCGGTCGGCAGCGCGGGCGCGGCCTGGACTGCGAGCATGAGTGCGAGATGTGCGATCATAGGGCCTCCGCGCCGGAAATGATTTCCACGAGCTCGGTGGTGATAGCAGCCTGGCGGGTGCGATTATACTGGATCGTCAGGCGGTTGATCATGTCCCCGGCATTGCGCGTCGCATTGTCCATGGCGGTCATGCGGCTGCCCTGCTCGGACGCGGCATTCTCGAGCAGCGCCCGGAAGATCTGAACGGCGACGTTGCGCGGGAGGAGCGTCGCGAGGATTTCCTCTTCCTCGGGCTCGTACTCGACGGCCGCGGACGGGCCGGAGGCGGCGCTGCCCGAGGAGGCGGCGCCGGCTTCGGGCAACTTCACCGGGATGATCTGCTGGCCGACCGGCTCCTGGACGAGGGCCGATTGGAAGCGGGCGTAGAAGAGGTGGACGATGTCGATCCCGTCCGACTGGTAGCGCTCGACGATATCGTTGGCGATCGCCTGGGCGTCGGCAAAGCTCACGAACTTGATCGCGGACGTGTCGTGCTGGTGGATGATCTGCTTGGGGTAGAGGCGCTGGATCACCGCGCGGCCCTTGCGGCCGACGAGGTAGAAATAGACCGTCTTGCCCTGCGCGATCAGCAGGTCCGCCTCGCGGCGGACGGCGCGCACGATGTTGGTGTTGAACGCGCCGGCGAGGCCGCGGTCGGACGTCGCGACGACGAGGAGGTGGGTCTGGTCGCGGCCCGTGCCGGCGAGGAGCTTCGGGCTCTGCGGGCCGATCACCACGCGCCCCGCGAGGCTCGCCATTACGCTCTCCATGCGCTCCGCATAGGGGCGCCCCTGCTCGGCCGCCTGCTGGGCACGGCGGAGCTTGGCGGCGGCGACCATCTTCATCGCCTTGGTGATCTTCTGGGTCGACTTCACCGAAGTGATCCGGCCCTTGAGCGCCTTGAGAGAGGCCATTCTTCTTTCCTTACTCCCTCTCCCCTTCAGGGGAGAGGGCCGGGGAGAGGGGGAGTCCGCGTCCCGCTCTGCCCAACCCCTTCAAACACCGAGAGTGGAGGAGACTCCCCCTCTCCCAACCCTCTCCCCTGAAGGGGAGAGGGCTTTTCGCTTACGCGAACGACTTGGCGAAATCGCCGATGATCGTCTTGAGGCGCGCGGTGGTGTCGTCGTCGAGCGCCTTGGTGTCGCGGATCTTGCCGAGAACGTCGCCATGGTCGGCGCGGACGTGGCTGAGAAGCGCGGACTCGAAGCGCGTGACGGCGTTCACCGGCACCGTGTCGATAAAGCCGTTCACGCCCGCGAAGATCGAGACGACCTGCTCTTCCACCGGCATCGGCTTGAACTGCGGCTGCTTCAGAAGCTCCGTCAGGCGCGCGCCGCGGTTGAGGAGGCGCTGCGTCGACGCGTCGAGGTCCGAGCCGAACTGGGCGAAGGCGGCCATTTCGCGGTACTGGGCAAGCTCCAGCTTGATCGAGCCCGCGACCTTCTTCATCGCCTTGGTCTGCGCGGCGGAGCCGACGCGGCTGACCGAAAGGCCCACGTTGATGGCCGGACGGATGCCCTGGTAGAAGAGTTCCGTCTCGAGGAAGATCTGGCCGTCGGTGATCGAGATGACGTTGGTCGGGATGTAGGCCGACACGTCGCCCGCCTGCGTCTCGATGATCGGAAGCGCGGTCAGGGAGCCCGAGCCGTTCGCCTCGTTCATCTTGGCGGCGCGCTCCAACAAACGCGAGTGGAGATAGAAGACGTCGCCCGGATAGGCTTCGCGGCCCGGCGGACGGCGCAGCAGCAGCGACATCTGGCGGTAGGCGACGGCCTGCTTGGAAAGATCGTCATAGACGATGACGGCGTGCATGCCGTTGTCGCGGAAATATTCGCCCATCGTGCAGCCGGTGTAGGGCGCGAGGAACTGGAGCGGCGCCGGCTCGGAAGCCGTGGCGGCGACGACGATGGAATATTCCATCGCGCCATTCTCTTCGAGCGCGCGGACGATCTGGGCGACGGTGGAGCGCTTCTGGCCGACGGCGACGTAGATGCAGTAGAGCTTCTGGCTCTCGTCGTCGCCCTGGTTGGCCTTGCGCTGGTTGATGAAGGTGTCGAGCGCGACGGCGGACTTGCCGGTCTGGCGATCGCCGATGATCAGCTCGCGCTGGCCGCGCCCGACGGGAACGAGGGCGTCGAGCGCCTTCAAACCGGTCTGCACCGGCTCGTGCACGGACTTCCTCGGGATGATGCCGGGCGCCTTCACTTCGACGCGCTGGCGGCTTTCGGCGACGATCGGGCCCTTGCCGTCGATCGGGTTGCCGAGGCCGTCCACGACGCGGCCGAGCAGGCCCTTGCCGACGGGAACGTCGACGATGGTGCCGGTGCGGCGGACCGTGTCGCCTTCCTTGATGGCGCTGTCGTTGCCGAAGATCACGGCGCCGACATTATCGGCCTCGAGATTGAGGGCCATGCCCTTGATCCCGTTCGGAAACTCGATCATCTCGCCGGCCTGGACGTTGTCGAGGCCGTAGATGCGGGCGATGCCGTCGCCGACCGACAGCACGGTGCCGACTTCCGAGACCTGGGCCTCGGTGCCGAAATTGGCGATCTGGTCGCGAATGACCTTCGAGATTTCTGCGGCGCGGATATCCATTGTTAGCCTTTCGTGTGACGGCGCCTGGCCGTCATCCTTTCATTGCGTGCGCGAGGGTGTTGAGCTTGGTCCGGATCGAGCCGTCGATCATCCGGCTGCCGACCTTGACCACGAGCCCGCCGAGAATGGCCGGGTCGACGGAAAGATCGACGACGATGTCGCTGCCGGTCTGGGCCTTGAGATTGGCCTTGAGCGCCGCCACCTGGTCGTCGCTCAGCGGGTGGGCCGAGACGACCTCGGCGGTGACTTCGCCGCGGTGGTGCGCCGCCAGCATGTCGAAGGCGCGGATGACGCTCGAAAGCTGGGAAAGCCGGCGGTTGCGCGCAAGGACGCCGACGAAATTCCTGGTGAGCGGATCGAGGCCCATGGCGTCGGCCGTGGCGGCGACGGTGCGGGAGGATTCCTCGCGCCCGACCAGCGGGCTCGTCATCAGCGTGCGCAGATCGTCCGAGTCGGCGAGCGCCCGCTTCAGGGCGCCGAGGCTGGCGCCGACCGCTTCGAGCTGCCGCTCGTCGCGGGCGAGCTCGAACAATGCCATGGCGTAGCGGCCCGCCAAGCTTGCCTGAATGCCGCCGGAAATATCCACGCGCTTTTTAACTCCTGGATCGGATTTCAGCCCATAGACGGGTGAGCGCACGAGGCGCTCCCATGGGTCGCGGGCGCCCTAGCAGGGGCCTTGCTGCGATGCAAGAACGTGGCGAAGGGCGGTTTGGAAGCAAGGGACGGGACGCGGGGCGCAGCGCACTTCAGTAGTGCGGCTCTGAAGAAGGAGACGGAAAGATGGCGAGCCTTGCCGTGGCGCCGGAGCGGCCTAGACCCGGTGCGATGAACGGCGGAATCGACGACGAAGCCGCCTGGGCGGCGGTCACCGCGCGCGACCGGGGGGCGGACGGGCGGTTCGTGACGGGCGTGCTGACCACGGGCATCTATTGCCGCCCCTCCTGCGCGGCGCGGCACCCGAAGCGGGAGAATGTGCGCTTCTTCGCGGGGGGCGCCGACGCGCGCGCGGCTGGGCTGAGGCCGTGCCTGCGCTGTCTTCCGGACGATGTCACCCGGGAGGCGGCGGCGCTGGAAAAAGCGTTCGCGCTGCTCAAAGGGGCGGAGGAGACGCCGTCGCTCGAGGCGCTCGCCGCAGCCGCCGGCTATTCGCCGCATCATTTCCACCGGCTCTTCCGCCGCGCCACGGGCGTGACGCCGGCCGCTTATTACCGGAACCTGCGCGCCAGGCGCGCCGAGGCGGCGCTGGCGGGGAGCGGGAGGATCACCGACGCCATTTACGATGCCGGCTTTTCAGGGCCTGCGCGCTTCTATGCCGAGGCGAAGGGGCGGCTCGGCATGACGCCCTCGGCGTGGCGCGACGGCGGGCGGGGCGAGACGATAAGCTGGGCGACGGCCCAGACTCGCTTCGGGCGCATGCTGGTCGCGGCGACGGCGAAGGGCATTTGCCGCCTCTCCTTCGGCGAGGACGAGGCGGCGCTTCGGGCCCGCTTTCCAAACGCGGCGATCGTATCGGGCGGCGAAGCGATGGCGGACCTCCTCGCCCGCACCGTCGCTGCGGTGGAAGCGCCGGAGCGGGGGCACGATCTCCCGCTCGACGTCCGCGGCACGGCGTTCCAGGAAGCCGTCTGGCGCGAACTCTCCCGCGTGGCCCCCGGCGAGAGCCTGAGCTACGCCGCCTTGGCCGCCCGCGCCGGCAAGCCCGGCGCCGCGCGCGCGGCGGGCTCGGCCTGCGGCGCGAACCAGGTCGCCGTGCTCATCCCCTGCCACCGCGCCCGCCGCGGCGACGGCTCAGCGGGGGGTTATGCCTGGGGCTTGCCGGTGAAGGCGGCTTTGATCGAGGCCGAGAAGCAGGGTTAGGC
Source organism: Allosphingosinicella sp. (assembly GCA_035645215.1). Classification (GTDB taxonomy): domain Bacteria; phylum Pseudomonadota; class Alphaproteobacteria; order Sphingomonadales; family Sphingomonadaceae; genus Allosphingosinicella. The sequence goes on along the minus strand of DASQND010000058.1, from coordinate 13,211 downwards.
CGGGAACCTTTGCTCCCCCCGCGGCATATCCCGGCAAGACCAACACGGGAGTGCAGCTATGGCGGACTTCGGCGCGATCCGGCCGCGGATGGAAGTGAAGAGCTCGGACGGCGAGGTGATCGGGCACGTTCATTCGGCCGAGGGCGGACGCCTGACGGTGAGCCCGGTGGGCGGCGTCGGCGCGGGATCGGGCTTTCCGGTCGATGCCGACTGGATCACCCGCGTCGACGAGCATGTGCACCTGCGCCACAGCGCGGCCGACATTCGCGGCCGCTGGCACGGCGTCGACGCGCAGCCCAGGCAGCAGATGGGCAAGGCGCGCATCCCCTGGCTGATCGGCCTGGTGCTGCTCGCCATCGCCGTGCTGCTCCTCATCTGGGCGCTGATGTACGCCGGCTCGGACGGCGGGGACACGACGCGGCCCATCCCGGCGACGGGTCAGGAAGCGACGAATAGCGGGGGCTGAGTTCAGCCCGCCTTCGAGCAATCGTAGACGAGGCGCTCGTTCGGAAGCTCCGGCAGCATCTGGCGGATCTGCTCCTGCCCCTGGGCGAGCGCGGCGCGGGGCGCGTCCTCGGCGGTGCAGGCGGCGATGTCGATCCGGCGGCGCAGCGCCCGGGCGCGGCTCATCGCTTCGGCGGGGAGGAGGTAGCGGTTCACGACATATTCGCGGGCCCCGGGGCGGACTTCATGGACGGAGACGGTCTGGTCCGCCTGCGGCACGAGGATGCGGTGCCAGACCTCGCCGTCCTGGGCATATTGAGTCCGCCCGGTGACGCAGCCCGTTTCCGACCAATCCAGATCCACCCGCTCGACCGAGGAAACGGTGATCCGGCTGCGCTCCGGCACAAGGCGGCAGAGGTGGCGTCCGGCAAAGGCGGCGCTCGGGTTGGCGCCGGCCCCGGCCGGGGGCTGCGCGGACTGGGCGGCCTGGAGGTCGTCATAGCCGGGGCGGGTCAGGAAGACGGCGGCGGCCACGACGATGAACGCGCCGCCGAGGCCGAACAGGATGTAGGCGGGCTTGAGCTTGTCCTTGTGCAGCATGACCAAAGCCGCGCCCAGCAAGACGAGGGCGAGGGCCATGAGCAGGACGGCGAGCGCGACCCGGTTTTCGCGAGTCTCCTGGATCTGGGCGCGGGCGGTCTCGACCTGCTGCTGGCGCGCGCGCTCGGCGGCGGCGAGGGCGGCCTCGCGCTCCCGCGCTTCGGCGTCGCTCCGCTCCCGGTCCTGGGCGAGCCGCTCGGCCATGCTGACGCAGGCGCTGGAGACGGCGTTGAACGCCTGTCCGGATTCGCGAAGGAATGCCGCCACCTCGCGATTGGCGATGGCGAAGGCGAAGGTCGAATCGCCCTCGTCGGCGCGGGTGATCGCCGTGTTGACTCCGATCACGCGCCCGCACTGGTCGAGCAGCGGCCCGCCCGAATTGCCGCGCGCGATGCTGGCGGTGTGGAGGAGGGCGGCGACGCCGTTGATGGTCCGCTCGTTCGAATAATTGCCGCGCGAGCGGGTGGCGGGGAGGGGGTTGATGTAATCGTCGGCCGACTGGGCGGTGGCGAGATCGACATTGCCCGGATAGCCGAGGGCGACGACGTCGCTCCCGTCCGGAATGCGGCCGAGGAAGAGGGGCACGGGCGGAAGCGAGCCCTGCTCCATCTCGAGCAGGGCAAGATCGCGCGCCACGTCCACCCGGATCACGCGCGCCCCGTAGGAGCGGCTTCCTTCCGAGGGCACGACGCCGACGATCACGTCCTTGGGATATTGGACGGCGAGCGCCACGACATGGGCGTTGGTGACGATCCGGTTCGGCCCGACCGCGAACCCGCTGCCGTGGCCGAAACCCACCACCTCGCCCTCTTCCACCGCCACCACGACGACGCGCACGACGCTGCGGCTGGCGGCGGAAATGTCGTCCCCCTGCGCCCGCGCGGGCGCGGCAAGCGCGAACAGGGCCGCGGCCAGCAGGAGGAGGAAGCGGAGCATGGCCTTCACATCCGAAATTCGCGCGCCGGTGGCAAGCAGCGCTTGGAGCATGGCGGGGTGCGCGCCTATCGTCGCTGCCGGGAAGGAGCTGGTCATGATCGTAACGAGGCTCGCCGCGGTTCTGCTTGCCGCCTTTGCCGGGCTCGCCGCGGCCGCTCCGGCGCGAGCGGAGCAACAAGCGGCCCCGGCGCGCGATTGTTCCGACGACCGCGGCGTGGATCGCTGCGCCGAGGAACAGCAGCGCCGGACGCGCGCCCTGTTCGGCGTCCGCTCCATCGAGGAGCATCGCGCCGCCAACGACGAGGTCCGGCGAGTCTTCTACGTGGACGGCTACGGCCGGGACGTCGTCGCCATCGCCTTCGTCCGCGCACCGGGCAGGGATCCGAAGGTGTTGGTCCACTATCCGTATCGTGACGGCGAGACGCCGATTGCGCCGCTCGAAGCTCCGGTCTCGGAGGACGTGTGGAACGATGTCGTCGAGCGCAGCGCAAATTTCCACCGCAGCTTCGCCGATGATCGATCGGCGCCGAGCGAAAACGGCGAGATCACAATTTGCCTGCACAGCTGGGTGTACACGATCGAGGCGGTCGGCAGGGCGCAGGGGATCCGGCCGCCGCAGATCAGGCGGAAGACCGAGGATGCGTGCCAGGACGGGCCCGGCGAAGCGTTCGCCGGGCAGCTTGATCGGATCGCCCGCTCGCTCTTCCCGCACTGTGCCGGGCTCGACATCGACAATCACCGCAACGAGGCGATGGTCCTCTCCGCCTGCCGCATCCTGCGCGGCGACCGGTTGGCCGCCGCCGGCGTGCTGAACGCCGCCGAGGGCTTCTCCAATGCCCGCGGGCCCGATGACGCGCGCCTCCTGTCAGGGCTGTTCCACGATCGGGCGACCATCGCCTGGGGCAGCGAGCGGCAGGTGCTCGGCTGGGCCGAGGCGGAAGCGTTCTGGGCGTCGCGGCTGCAGTCGGGCGAGGACCGGGCGATCTTCTACTTCGATGCCGTGGAGGGCTTGAGCGCCGAGCGAGCGCGGCTGACGGGGAGCCTCTCCCGCCCGTCCGGTGAGGGTTATCAGAGCGCTGAGGTGGTGCAGATCTGGACTCGCGACGACGGCGGCGACTGGAAGGTCAGGGAAGCAACGGTTGGCCCCTGGCGACGGGGACCGTCGGGCAACTGAGTCTGCTTAAAGGAAGCTGTAGGGATCGACGTCCACGGCGACGCGCACGCCGCGGGGGCGCTCGACCCTGGCGAGCCAGTCGCGGATGACGTCCTGGACGTCGAGGCTCCTCGCGGCGTGGACGAGGAGGCGCTGGCGGTGGCGGCCGCGCAGCATGGCGAGCGGGGCGGGGGCGGGGCCGAACACGGCCATGTTCTCGACCTGCGGCGCCGCGCGGCCGATCGCCTGGGCGGTGGCGGTCGCTTCACGCAGGTCCTCCGAGGAGACGATGATCCCGGCAAGGCGGCCGAAGGGCGGCATGGCGGCTTCGCGGCGCGCGTCGGTCTCGGCGTCGTAAAAGCCTTCCCGGTCGCCGCGGACGAGGGCGTCGATGACGGGGGCGGAGGGCTCGTGGGTCTGGATCAGGACACGGCCCGGCTTGTCGCCGCGGCCGGCGCGGCCCGACACCTGCATGATCTGCTGGAAGGTGCGCTCGGCGGCGCGCAGGTCGCCGCCGGTGAGGCCGAGGTCCGCATCGACCACGCCGACCAGGGTGAGGTTCGGGAAGTGATAGCCCTTGGTGACGAGCTGGGTGCCGACGACGATGTCGATGTCCCCCGCCTCCATCCGCCCGACGAACTCTGCGGCCTTGAGCGGCGACCAGATCGTGTCGGAGGTGACGATCGCCGTCCGCGCGGCGGGGAGAAGCGCGTGCACCTCGTCCGCGATCCGCTCGACGCCGGGGCCGCAGGGGACGAGGCTGTCCTCCTCATGGCATTCCGGGCAGGCCTTGGGCGGCGGCATGATGTGCCCGCAATGGTGGCAGGCGAGCCGCGCCGTCAGCCGGTGCTCGACCATCCAGGCGGTGCAGTTCGGGCATTGGAAGCGGTGCCCGCAATTGCGGCACAAAGTCAGCGGCGCATAGCCGCGGCGGTTGAGGAACAGCAAAGACTGCTCGCCCCGCTCCAGATTCTCCTCGAGCTCGCGAAGTAGCGGCGGGGCGAGCCAGCGCCCGCGCGGCGGCGGCTCCTCGATGAGGTTCACGGCGGCGATGTCCGGAAGCTGCGCCGCGCCGTAGCGGCCGGCGAGCTTCACTTCCCTGTAGACGCCGATCTCCGCCATGTGCCGAGTCTCGATGGCGGGCGTCGCCGAGGCGAGGATGACGGGCACCCCCTCCATCTTGGCGCGCATCACCGCGACGTCGCGGGCGTGATACTGTACTCCGTCCTCCTGCTTGAAGCTCGCCTCATGCGCCTCGTCGACGACGACGAGCCCGAGATTGCGGTAGGGGAGGAACAGCGCCGAGCGTGCCCCCACCGTCACCTTCGCCTCCCCGGTCGCGATCGCACGCCACGCGCGGCGGCGCTGCGATTGGCGGAGGCCCGAATGCCAGGCCACCGGCTCGCAGCCGAAGCGCGCGGAGAAGCGCTTCAGGAAGGGCTCCGTGAGGGCGATTTCCGGAAGCAGGACGAGGCACTGCCGCCCGTCCCGGATCGTTTCGGCCACCGCTTCGAAATAGACCTCCGTCTTGCCCGATCCCGTCACCCCGTCGAGCAGGAACGGCGCGAAAGCCCGCGCTCGCACCGCCTCCACGAACTCGCCGGCCGCCTCCGCCTGGGCGGGCTCAAGGTCCGGCGCTCCGAACGCCGGGTCCGGCTCGGGAAAGGGATCGTCGATGGCGACCTGCACCGCCTCGATGGCGCCTGCCTTGCACAGACCGCGGATCACGCCGTCGGAGACGTCGGCGGCCATCGCAAGCTCGCGCACCAGGCCCTGGCGCCCCGCGATCCGATCCAGCGCCTGCGCCCGCTGCGCGGTGAGCCGCTCGGGGACGAAGCCGGTCGCCCGATATTCGGTGACGGTCCGCGCCCCGTCGAGCGCGCTCGACGAAGCGAGCGACATGCGCAGCACCGCGGCGAGCGGCGCGAGATAATAATCCGCGGTCCATTCGATCAGGCGCCTGAGCGGCTCGGCGAGCGGCGGCAGGTCGTAGAGGTGGAGGAGGGGGCGGAGGCGATTGTCGCCCACCTCCTCGGCGGGCAGCCGCTCCGCGTCCCAGACCACGCCCGTCACCTGCCGCGGCCCCAGCGGCGCGAGCACGATCGAGCCGGGCGCGATCGGCCCGCCGCCATAGGGCACCCGGTAGTCGAGCGGCCCCAAGGCGGCGTTCAGTAGGATGACGCGGACGCGGTTCACGTCCCGTAGATCGAGTCTCCGGCGGCGAAACGCAACCGCGCTAGAATTTGGCGCCGACCTTGGGCGAGTCCCCGCCGGCCCCTTCGGGCGCGACCCAGCTGTCGTCGATCATCCGGATGATGCCGGAAAAGTCCTTGCCGGCGCCGCCCAGCCGCTCGGCGAAGCGGGTGTAGAGCTCCTCCGCATGCGCGCCCATCGGCGTGTAGGCGTCGACGCTCTGCGCCGCCTCCATCGCAAGTCTCAAGTCCTTGAGCATCAGGGCCGCCGCGAAGCCGCCTTCATAGTCGCGGTCGGCGGGCGTCGCCGGCCCGACGCCCGGCACCGGGCAATAGCTCGTCATCGACCAGCACTGGCCCGATGCCTTTGAGGAGATGTCGAAGAATGTCTGCGGATCGAGCCCCAGCTTGCGCGCCATCACGAACGTCTCGCAGGTCGCGACCATCGAGGCGCCGAGCAGCATGTTGTTGCAGATTTTCGCCGCCTGGCCCGATCCCGGCCCGCCGGCATGGATCACCGCCTTGCCCATCAGCGACAGGAACGCCTCGGCGCGCCGGAACGCGTCCTCGGTCCCGCCGACCATGAAGGTGAGCGTCCCCCCTTCCGCCGCCGCGATCCCTCCCGAGACCGGCGCATCGACCATCGCATAGCCGGAGCCCTGCGCTTTCTCGATCTCGTCCCGCGCGGTGCCGACGTCGATGGTCGAGCAATCGATCAGGATGGCGGAGGGGGGCGCCTTGCCGATGACGCTCTCCTCATAGACCTGGCGGACGTGCCTGCCCGCCGGAAGCATCGTCACCACCGCCTCGGCGCCGGCGACGGCTTCCTCGGCGGACGCGGCGCGAAGGCAGCCATTCTCCTCCGCCTTGGCGAGGGCGGCTTCCGAAAGGTCGAACGCCCGGACGTCGTGCCCGGCCTTCGCGAGGTTCGCCGCCATGCCGCTCCCCATGTTTCCGAGACCGATGAATGCGACGCGTGCCATGTGTTCACTCCGGATTGGATTTCGCGCCGTCCTTCTCCGCGGCGCGCGAGAAATCAAGGGCACGCGCATCCTCCCCATCCTGCAGGATGGGGAGGGGGACCATGCGAAGCATGGTGGAGGGGTAAGTGGCGCAGGCGCATGCAGGTTTGCGCGGGGCGCCCCCAGTCCTCGCCATCTACCCCTCCACCACCCTTCGGGTGGTCCCCCTCCCCATGCTCCGCATGGGGAGGATGCTAGAGATCCGGCAGGACCTGGCTTGCTTCGCCCCAGCCTTGCAGGGCGCGGCTGGAGGCGCGTTCGAGCAGCAGCTCGGCGTCGCGGACGGTGTAGATGTTGCCGCCCTTCAGATCCTCGAGCTCGTCCCAGGTGATCGGCGCCGAGACCGTCGCATTGTCGCGGGCGCGGACGCTGTAGGGGAGGATCGCGGTCGCGCCGCGCTGGTTGCGCAGGTAATCGAGGAAGATGCGGCCCTTGCGCCGCGCCTTGGCGAGGTTGGCGGTGAAGCGCTCGGGCTCCGCGGTGGCGAGCGCGACGCAGAAGCGCTGGGCGAAATCCTTTACCTCCGGCCAATCGGCCGCCGGCGTCAGCGGCACGACGACGTGCAGCCCCTTGCCGCCGGTGGTGAGGGGAAAGCTCTGGAGGCCCATGTCGGCGAGGTAGCGGTGGAGGTCTCGCGCCGTCCTCTTCACTTCGGCGAAGCTCAGGCCCTCGTCGGGGTCGATGTCGAAGACCAGCCGGTCCGGCTTCTCGATGTCCGCGACCGGCGAGCCCCAGCCGTGAAACTCGATCGTCCCCATCTGGACGCAGGCGACGAGCCCCGCCACGTCCTCGACATAGACGTAGTCGACCCGGTCGCCCTTCCTTTCCTCGATCTCGATCTGCTTCACTTCGGGGCCAAACGTGGCCGTATTGTGCTTCTGGAAGAAGCATTTCTTGGAGCGCCCCTGCGGGCAGCGCACCAGGCTCAGCGGCCGCTGCGCCGACCAAGCCGTCATGACCGGGCCGATCGTGCGGTAATAATCCACCAGCTCCTGCTTGGTGATGCCGGCTTCGGGCCAGAGCATCCGGTCCGGATTGGTGATCTTGATCCCGTCGCCGGTCGCCTTGGCGGGCGCCGCGGCGGGCGCCTTTTGCGGAAGCTCGCGGACCACGTCCTTCGCCTTCTTGTCGGTTCTAAGACCAAGGAAGCTGCCGTGGCGGACGACGCCCTCGGCGGTGAATTCGGCGAAGGCCACTTCGCAGACCAGCTCCGGCTTCACCCAGTGCGCGCCGCGGGCATCGGCGCGGGGCACCGAGACGGCCGCCTTGTCCGCCGCCAGCGCCTCCATTCGCGCGCGAAGCTCATGCTGCACCTGGACGGAAAAGCCGGTGCCGACCTTTCCGGCATAACGCAGCTCCTTGCCGTCGCGCGTCGCGAGGAGCAGCGCGCGGAAGGCGCGGCCCTTCTTGTCGCTCTCGGCCCAGCCGACGATCACGAACTCCTGCCGCAAGGTGCATTTGACCTTCAGCCAGCATTTCGTCCGCCGCCCGCGATAGGGGGAATCCGCGCGCTTGGAGATGATCCCTTCCTGCCCCGCCGCGCACATGGCGTCGAACAACTTCTCGCCGTGGCCGACGATATGGTCGGCGTAGAGAATGTGCGGTGGCCGGCCGGGCCCGACGAGGGTGGCGAGCCGGCCCTTGCGCTCGATATTGGGGAGCGGCGCCAGGTCCTCGCCGTCGATCTCGAGCGCGTCGAACAGGAAGAGGGTGAGCCCGCGCCCGCCTTCCGATATCGCCTGCTGGAGCGCGGAGAATCCGGTATTGCCCTGATCGTCCAGCTTCACGATCTCGCCGTCGAGGAGCGCGGTGTCGCATTCGAGCCCGCGCGCGGCTTCGACGATCTCCGGGAACTTGTCCGACCAGTCGAGCCCCGAGCGCGTATAGACCTTCGCCTCGCCCCCGCCGACGGCGAGGAGGCAGCGATAGCCGTCATATTTCATCTCGTGGATCCACGCCGGCCCTTCCGGCACGTGATCGACGAGCGTCGCCTTCTGCGGCTCGCGGAAAGCCGGGGGAGGGGCGGCCTTTGATCCTCCCCGAGCTGTGCTCGGGGAGGGGGACCGCGCCGCAACGCGGCGTGGTGGAGGGGTAGTCACGGCGGTAGGCCCCTCCACCGCACTACGTGCGGTCCCCCTCCCCGAGCGAGCTCGGGGAGGACTTTTAGGCTTCAGCCCCTTCTTCCATCCCGGCAGCTCCTTCGCCTTCTTGCCGGAGGCGATCTCCTGCATCGTCCGGCCGGTCTTGATGCTGGTGAGATACGTCTCCGTCAGCCCCATGCTCCCGCCGACATGCTCGTCGCGCACCTTTTTCAGCATCCAGTTCTCGGCGCCGCGCCGCTCGCCCGGCTTGGGCTTCAAGCGAAACATCACCCACTCTCCCTGCATCCGCTCGCCGTGGAGGGTGAAGTGGAGATGGCCTTCGAGGATCGTCTTCCTCGGGTCCTTGCCGGGCGCGGGAGTCCAGGTTCCCCTGTCCCACATCATCACCGTCCCGCCGCCATATTCGCCCTTGGGGATCGTGCCTTCGAAGGTCGCGTAGGAGAGGGGATGGTCCTCGGTGCGCACGGCGAGGCGCTTGTCGTCCGGATTGAGGCTCGGCCCGTTCGGCACCGCCCAGCTCTTGAGCGTGCCCTCCATCTCCAGCCGGAGGTCCCAGTGCAGCCGCGTCGCGTCGTGCTTCTGGACCATGAAGCCGTCGCCGTGGCCCCAGGACAACGTGTCGTACGTGCCCTGGGGCTCCGCGGTCTTCGTGAAATCGCGTTTGGCGTTGTACGTCGCGAGGGGATCGGGGGATTTTTCAGCCAAGGGCACACCGATCGGATGAAATTGGCGAGGCGCTTCCACCCACACCGTTCGCCCTGAGCTTATCGAAGGGCTGTCCTTCTCTTTGGGCGCCTGAAGAAGGGCAGGGCTTCGACAGGCTCAGCCCGAACGGTTTTTCCCGGATCACTGCCGAAGCTACGCCCGCTTCCGCGCCGGCGCCGCCTTGCCGGGCGCGGCCTTGGCCGGGGCCTTTTTCGCCGCCGGCTTTTTCGCCGTGGACGCGCCGGGCTTCGCCGCCGGCGCAGATTTCGCAGCCGCCGTCTTCTTCGCCGCGCCGCCCGCCGCCTTGCCGCCGCCGCCCGTGTCGATCGAGCGCTTCAAGGCCGCCATCAGGTCGATCACGTTGGTGCCCTTGGCCGGCGTGTCCTCCTCCTCGGTATGCAGCGTCTTGCCCTTGCGCTTGCGCTCGATGAGGTCGTGCAGCGCCTCGATATAGCGGTCGTGGAACTTGGACGGGTCGAACTCCGCCGTCTTCCGCTCGATCAGCGTTTCGGCGAGGTCGAGCAGGTCCTCGTCGGGCTTGTGCTCGGCGATGTCGCGGAAATAGTCGCGCGCCTTGTTGACCTCGTCGGCGTAGCGGAGCGTCTCCAGCACCAGCCCGCGCCCGCACGGCTTGACGCTCACCAGATATTCGCGGCCCCGAAGCGCGAGCTGCCCGATGCCGACCTTGCGCGTCCGCCGCAGCGCCTCGCGAAGGACGATGAACGCCTCCTCCGCGAGATCGTCCGCCGGAACGACGAAATAGGGCTTCTCGTAATAGAGAACGTCGATGTCGTCATAATCGACGAATTGGGTGAGTTCGAGCGTCTTCTTGGATTCGAGCTTCACCGCCTCCAGCTCCTCGTCATTGACGAGGACGTAGGAGCCCTTCTCATATTGATAGCCCTTGACGATCTCCTCCGGATCGACGGGTCCCACCCCGGGCACCACCTTTTCATATTTGATCCTCTTGCCGGTCGGCTCGTGGATCTGGTTGAAGGCGATGGAGGCGCCGCTCTTGGTGGCGGAGAAGATCTCGACGGGGATCGAGACCAGCGCCAGCCTGATCTGACCCTTCCAATATGCGCGCGCGGCCATGGGTAAATTGCTCCGAAATCGATTCGCAGGCGATTCAATCGTCGGGAAGGGCGCCGGTTCCGGCAAATCCCGCGCATGGCCGCGCGCGGCGCTCCTTGCCAGCGGCGACGCGGGCGCCGACAGTGGGCGGTTCATGACGAGGATGACGACCAGCGCATGAAAGTCCGGCTGCTCCCGGCCCTCTTCGCGGCGGGCGCCGCCGCGTTGGTCGCCGCGTGCGCGACTCCCGGCGCTGGGCGCGAAGATGGGCCACCGGACGTCGTGCTCGGAGACGGGCAGATCTACGTCGGCCGGACGTGGGCTCCCCGGCTTCTCCCGCCCGCCGATCGCACGTTCGTGCCGCCGGTCCCCGATGCCGAGCTGCAGCGCCATCTCCGCTCGAAGGGTCCCCGTCCGGCCCGGCTCAGGTTCGGCTATGTGGATTTCTGGGACTATCCCAACGCCGCATTCCCGCGCCTGGATCAGGGGACCGCCGACATCCGCGTCGTGGTCGCGCCCGCGGGCGGGATCGAGCGCTGCCAGGTGATCGCATCCAGCGGTTCCTTCGCTCTGGATGCGGCGAGCTGCGCGGTCCCGATGCGGCGCTTCGTCTACCTTCCGGCCCTCGGGCGGGGCGGCGGGCCGGTCCGCGACACCCTGACGCACCGGATCGTCTGGCGGCTTCCGGAGGACGGCTGGCCGACGCTGATCGAGGAAGCGCCGGCGCCGAACTTCCTTCAAGGCGGAGAGCCCGCCGCTTGAATTCCGCCGCTCCGGCACGAGCTAGAGGGGGAAGGAGATCGCCAATGACCCGATCCGGCACCGGCTACGATTTGACCCCGCTTTCCCCCGGCCGCCGTGAGTCGCTCGCCGCTTCGCTCAGCCCCGAGGAGCGGCAGGTGATCCTGAACCACGGGACCGAGCGGCCCTTCTGCGGCACCCTCCTCAACAACAAGGATGCCGGCGTCTACGCCTGCCGCCTGTGCGGGCTTCCGCTCTTCCGTTCGGACGAGAAGTTCGAAAGCGGCACCGGCTGGCCGAGCTTCACCACGCCCTTCGATCCCGATCACATCCGGAGCATCGAGGACCGCGCCTTCGGCATGGTGCGGGTCGAGATACGCTGCGCCCGCTGCGACGGGCATCTCGGCCACGTCTTCCCCGACGGCCCGCCGCCGACCGGCCTTCGCTATTGCCTGAACTCCGCCTCCATGGCCTTTTTCGAGGACGAAGCGCAGATCGAGCAGCACGAAGCCGCTCCTTGAGCGAAATTCGCAAGACCGGTCAAAAAAAGAGCAAGGCGCGTCAACGACCGCGCGGCGGTTCCAGCCTACCCAGGAACCGTCGCCCCTGTCTCATCCCTGGGGAGCGGCCGGAAGGCTCGGCGCGTGCGCCGGGTCTTCTTGGCCTGGGCGGCACCGGCCGCTGCGCCGGCTAAGCTCATGATATAACGGCCCTGAAGCTTGCGCGGGCGCCACTTCCGGTTACCATCGCAAACAAGTGAGTACCGGGGGGATCATGGCACGGAGCAGCATTGCGGCCGTCGAGGAGTTCATTGCGGCCGCGGCCCGCGCCACGTCGCTCCCGGCACTGGACCTGCTTCTTACGGACGTCGCCCACCGCCTTGGGTTCGATTATTTCGCGGTCGGCTACCACATCATTCCCGTCGGCGAGGCCCCGGCGGCGGTGGGCCTCACCAATTATCCGGCCTCCTGGCGCGGCGAGCTCCGGCGCGGGCTCGCCCACGATCCCGTCGTTCGCGCCGCCGAGCGCCGCGCCGCGGGCTTCGCCTGGGACTCGCTTCCCGACATCATCGATCTCACCGTCCACGAAAAGTCGCGCCTGGAACGCGCCGCGCGCCACGGCCTCGTCAACGGCTTCACCGTGCCGGTGCACGTGCCGGGCGAGGCGCTTGGATCGAGCAATTTCGCTGTGAAGCGCGAGGATGCGCTTCCACGCCGCAATTTCCTCGCGGTCCAGGCGCTCGGCACCTTCGCATTCGAAGCCATGCGCGGCCTTCTCGCACACGAACCGGGCGGCCGCCTCGCCAGCCCCGCGCCGGGCGCCGAGCCGCTCACCCGCCGCCAGCGCGAATGCCTCGGCCTCGTCGCGCGCGGCAAGAGCGACTCGGTGATCGCCGACATCCTAGGCATCCGCCCGCACACGGTGACCGAGCATATCGAAGCGGCGCGGCGGCGCTATGCCGTCGCCACCCGCTCCCAGCTCATCGTCCGCGCCCTGCTCGCGGGCGACCTCACCTATGGCGAGATCGCCTGAGCGCCTGCTTCAGACGATGAAGTCGCCCGCCGTCAGCGGCTGGCCCGTTTCGACGTGGACGTCGATGACGAGGTCGGCGATGCCGTCGCCGTTGACGTCGCCTTCGACGCGCCAGAGGTCGCCCGAGACGTTGTAGGTGCGAAGCTGGCCCGGCGCATTGGGGCCCGCGGCGGAAAAGGCGGCGGAGCCGATGAAGATGAAGGCCTCGTTCGCGTCCGCCGTGCTTGCCTTGGCGTCGATGCGGCCGACGTCGACCTTGTCGGTGCCGGCGACGAAGCCGTGGATGACGTCGGTTGCCGCAGCGGTCGAGTCCGACACCGCCGAGTAGCGGAACAGGTCCGCGCCGGCGCCGCCGCGCAGGACGTCCGCGCCGCCGCCGCCGTGGAGCTGGTCGTTCGCGCCGCCGCCGGTCAGCGTGTCGGCGCCCGCGCCGCCGAAGACGCGGAGGACGCCGTCCGTTTCCCTCGAACCGTCGAAGACGAAGGTCTCGTGCGCCTGGAGGCGGCTCGCGTTGACCGTGAAGGTCGCGCCGGCGGCGAGCAAGGCGTCGGCCCAGGTGATCGTATAGTCGAAGTCGCCGTCGCCGCCGCCCGCGAACTCGTTGTTGGCGCTGGTCAGGATGGCGAGGCTTTCGACGTTGGTGAAGGCGTTCTCATAGCCCGCGGCGTTGAAGTCGATCGCATAGTCGCCGCGCAGGTACACGACGTCG
>DASQND010000057.1:0-11786 GCA_035645215.1 Allosphingosinicella sp. | reverse complement strand
CGCCGGAGATAGTCGCCGATCAGCTTCAGCTTGGCGTTGCGCGAGCGGGTGTAGACGAGCCCGTCGAGAAGCTGCGAGAAGTCGCGCATGGCCAGACGCTTTCCCGCTAAACGGCGCCGACGCAAGCTCGGCGTGGCGTTCCTCCTCCTGATCCTCCTCGGAGCGGCGTTCACGGGTTGGATGTACCGCGCCGCGACGGCCGATCCCGCCGTGCGCCGCGTGCAGGTTGCGGCCCCCGGCCTGACGGAGCCGCTGCGCGCATTGCTCCTGTCCGACATCCACGTCGGCGGCCCCGACATGCCGCCCGAGCGGCTCGCCCGCATCGTCGCCCAGGTGAACGCGCTCAGCCCCGATCTCGTGCTCATTGCCGGCGACCTCGTCAGCGACAAGCGGGTCTCCACCCGCCGCTACGAACTCGCCGAGGCCGTCGCCCCGCTCGCCGCGCTCAGGCCCCGCATTGGCACCTATGCCGTGCTCGGCAACCATGACCATTGGCGCGACGCTGACGAAGCCCGCCTACACCTGCGCCGCGCGCGGATCGCCGTGCTCGACAACGATGCCGTCCAGGCGGGGCCGCTCGCCATCGGCGGCCTCGACGACGCCTACACAAACCGCCACGACCTCGCCCGCACGGTGCAGCGCCTGCGCCGCCTTTCCGGGCCGCGCATCCTGATCAGTCACAGCCCCGATCCGTTTCCCGAAGTGCCGGCGGACGTGTCCCTGATGGCGGCCGGCCACACCCATTGCGGCCAGATCCGCCTGCCGCTGGTCGGCGCCATCTCCACCATGTCGGAGCACGGAAACCGCTACGCCTGCGGCCGCATCGACGAAGCAGGGCGCACCCTCATCGTCTCCGCCGGCCTCGGCACCAGCATCCTCCCCCTGCGCCTCGGCGCCGTGCCCGACGTCTGGCTGATCGAGTTCAGGCCGTCCGCTATCCTCCCCATCGCAGATGGGGAGGGGAACCACCCGTAGGGTGGTGGAGGGGTAAATGGCTCGGCCTGCGCAGCTACCCCTCCACCATGCTCCGCATGGTCCCCCTCCCCATGCTGCGCATGGGGAGGATTACGCGAGCTCCAGCGCCTTTACGGCCAGCCAGAAGCCGGTGACGAGGAACAGCGCGCCGATCGCGTAGCGGATCGGCTGGACGGGGACGCTCTTCTGCATGGCGCTCCCCAGCACCGCCGCGGGCGCGTTGGCGATGAGGATGCCGGCCGTCGCGCCCGCCAGCGTCAGCGCGGCCGAATCGAATCGCGCGGCGAGCGCGAAGGTCAGGAACTGCGTCTTGTCGCCGATCTCGAGGATGGTGAGCGAGGCCGCCGCGGTCACGAACGCGCCCGTGCCCCAGTTCGCGGCCATGTCCGGCGGCTTGCGGCGCAGCAGGCTCCCCGCGCCCGCCATGATCAGCGCCAAGGCGACGAGCAGCGACAGCGCCCGCGTCGGGATCAGATCATGAATGTAGACTCCGCCGATCGCCGCCACCGCGCCGTTGAGCAGCGCCGCCACCGCCAATCCCGCCAGGATCGGCCATGTTCTCCCAAACCGGGCGGCGAGCACGACGACGAACAGCATCGTCCGGTCGCCCCATTCGGCGAGCCCGGCGCCGACAAAGGCGGTGAGGAGTGCGTCCATGCGGGGGGATCAGGCTCCGAGGCGGACGGAGACCGAGGCGAGCATCGCCTGCGCGGCCTCGTCGTCGTGCCGTTCGCAGCGGATCGCATCGCGCATGCACTCAAAATAGAGCGGCGCGGGAGCGCTGTGCCGGCGCATCGCTTCGCCGACCCGGCAGACCGGACGCAGCCCGTACGTGTCCGCCAGGCTGATGATCCCTTCCAGCCGCCGCTCGAAATCGGCGGGCGAGGCGCGGCGGGCGCAGTGGCTGAGCTGGTCCAGGCGGTCGGAAAGTTCTGCGCGTACCACCATCATCGCATCGCGGTTCTTCTGCATGGCCCTTGCTCCTCGCATGTCGGCAGTGAGGAGGATGCGCCCACATGGTTACCGCTTGGTTAAGGGCGCGGGGCAGCTTGACATTGGCGCCCCCGCGCGGCAGAGGCAGCGGCGCTATGGGAGCGGCGGGAACGCCGCTTTTATTTTTCGCGAAACCGATATTTTCAAGAGAGGCTGTCATGGCCAAGCCGACCACGGTCAAGATCAAGCTCGTCAGCAGCGCCGACACCGGCTTCTTCTACGTCACGAAGAAGAACCCGCGCACCCAGACCGACAAGCTCACCTTCCGCAAATACGATCCCGTCGTGCGCAAGCACGTCGATTTCAAGGAAGCCAAGATCAAGTGACGCGCGCGCGGGCCGCTGCCCGCGCGCCTCGCTTGCGCCCCGGCTGGGCTCGCCCAAGCGAGCGCGGCCGTTTTGCGTTGTTGGTGGGGGGCCGCGTTGAGCGAGACCGTCATCCCGGCCCTTCGACTGCCTGCAAGGCAGGCGCTCAGGGCAAACTTCAGCCGTAGGCTGAAGGCCGGGATCTCAGGGGGTGAAAGGCTCGGACGGTTCTGCCACGCTCCCCTGGCGCTCTCCATCCACGCCGGCGTCTTCTGGTCCTGAGATCCCGGCCTCCGCCGGGATGACGGCCTCGGACGAGTCTTCGCTTTCCTCGTGGACAGGTGCTTCTTCTTCAGCCGCGGCGGGTTCCTCAGCCTCTGCCTCCACCTCCGCCGCCGCGAGCAACCCCCGCACCGCCTCGATGAACCGCATCAGCGAAATCGGCTTGGACACATAGCCTTCCGCCCCAGCTTCCCGAATCCGCTCCTCGTCGCCCTTGGCGGCATAGGCGGTCACCGCCATGATCGGCGTGCGCCTGAGCTCCGCGTCGCCCTTCATCTGCTCGATGAGCTCGAGGCCGGTGATGTAGGGCATCTGGATGTCCATCACGACGAGTTCGGGCTGGAAGCTCCGCGCCCGCGCCACCGCCTCGCGCCCGTCGCGCACCGGCTCGGCCTCGTAGCCATGGGCGCGCAGCAGATCGCAGAAGAGCTTCAGATTGAGTTCGTTGTCCTCGACAACGAGGATTTTTTGTCCCACGCGCGACTGCCTTCCAAGCTCTCCAAAACACCTTAGGCGATGAAGATTCAGGAAACAAACGACCCCGCGTCCCTCGCCCTCGCCGCCCTCGGCTGGACGCTGAGCGACGACGCCCGCGCAGAGCGCCTGCTGTCCCTGACCGGCCTCACGCCCGAGGACCTGCGCACCGGCCTCGGCGAGCCCGCCACCCTCGCCGCGATCCTCGCCTTCCTCGAGGCGCACGAGCCCGACCTCATCGCCTGCGCCGACGCCATCGGCACCACGCCCGCCGCGCTCGTCGAGGCGCGCCGCAGGCTGGAGCGCGCATGACGTCGGCAGCTATGTCACAGGAGCGGGAGCCCACCAGCGTTCGGGCTGAGCCTGTCGAAGCCCTGCCCTTTCTTCAGCCCCGGAAAAAGAGAAGGGCAGGGCTTCGACAAGCTCAGCCCGAACGGTGTTTCCCGTGTTCCAGTCACCTGCTTCCGAGTAACCCATGACCGTCCAGCGCCCCCTCCTCATCACCGATTGCGACGAAGTCCTGCTCCACATGCTGGTCCACTTCGCCGATTGGCTCGGCGAAGCGCACGGCTACGATTTCCGGCTCGAGACGACGAGCTTCCACGAAGCGATCCGCGACCGCGAAACCGGCGAACCCGTCGCGATGGAGCGCATCTGGCCGCTCCTCGACGGCTTCTTCGACGCCGAGATGCACCGCCAGAACATCGTCGCCGGCGCCATCGAAGCGCTCCAGGCGATCGGCGATGAGGCCGACATCGTGGTGCTGACGAACCTGGGCGACCGCCACCAGGCGAGCCGCGTCGAGCAGCTCGCCCGCTTCGACATCCGCCACCGGGTCCTGTGCAACCGCGGCGGGAAGGGCGCGCCGGTGAAGGAGCTGCTCGCCGAGATGCGCCCGAGCGCGGCGGTCTTCGTCGACGACCTCGCGGTGCACCACCAGTCGGTGGCGGAGGAAGCGCCGGAAGTCTGGCGCCTCCACATGATCGCCGAGCCCAAGGTGGCGGGGCACATGCCCGCCTCCCCGCACGCGCATGCTCGGATCGACGTGTGGAGTGAGGCCGTGCCGTGGATCAAGGCGCGGTTCGAAGAGGGGCCGGCGCGCTAACCCCCATCCGTCATTCCCGCGAAAGCGGGAATCCAAGGCGGCCTACCCGCGTGCACAGCCCTTCGACGCACTCCCGCTGGATTCCCGCTTTCGCGGGAATGACGGGTGCTTAGCCGCTCGCCAGCGCCGTCTTCAGCGCTTCCGCCAGGTCCGTCTTCTCCCAGGGGAAGAAATCCCCCTCGGCGTCGCGGCCGAAATGGCCGTAGGCGGCGGTGCGGCGGTAGATGGGCTTGTTGAGGCCGAGATGGGTGCGGATCGCGCGCGGGGTGAGGCCGCCCAATGCCGGGGCCGCCATGATCGCCGCTTCGATCTCCGCGTCGCCCACCCGGCCGGTGCCGTGCGTGTCGACGTAGAGCGACAGCGGCGCCGAAACGCCGATCGCATAAGCGAGCTGGATCGTGCAGCGGCGCGCAAGGCCCGCGGCGACGATGTTCTTCGCAAGATAGCGCGAAATATAGGCCGCCGACCGATCGACCTTGGTCGGGTCCTTGCCCGAGAACGCGCCGCCGCCGTGCGGGGCCGCGCCGCCGTAGGTGTCGACGATGATCTTGCGGCCGGTCAGCCCTGCGTCGCCGTCCGGGCCGCCGATCTCGAAGCTGCCGGTCGGGTTGATGTGATAGACGGTCTCGTCGCCGAGCAATTCGGCGGGAAGCACGTCGGCGACGACCCGGCGGACGTAGCTCTTGAGCTCGGCCTCCTTGTCGCCCTCGTCATAGCCCTTGCCGTGCTGGGTCGAGACCACGATCGCCGTCGCGGCGACGGGAATGCCGTCCTCGAAGCGGAGCGTCACCTGGCTCTTGGCGTCAGGCTCCAGGAAGGGCGCTGCACCGCTGTGCCGGTCGGCGGCCATGCGCTCGAGGATCTTGTGGCTGTAGTAGAGCGTCGCGGGCATCAGCGCAGGCGTCTCGTCGGTCGCATAGCCGAACATGATGCCCTGGTCGCCCGCGCCTTCGTCCTTGTTGCCGGTCGCATCGACGCCCTGCGCGATGTGCGCGGACTGGCCGTGGAGGTTGTTCGAGAAGATGAACTTCTCCCAATGGAAGCCGTCCTGCTCGTAGCCGATGTCGCGCACCGTCTGGCGCACCGTGCGCTCGATCTCTTCCTGCGCGCCGGGCGCCCAGCTTTCATTCTCGTAGACGCCGCGGCAGCGGATTTCGCCGGCGAGGACGACGAGCTGGGTCGTGCACAAGGTCTCGCAGGCGATGCGCGCTTCCGGGTCCTTGGACAGGAACAGATCGACGATCGCGTCGGAAATCTGGTCGGCGACCTTGTCCGGATGGCCTTCGGACACCGATTCGGACGTGAAGAGATAATTGCTGCGCATCGTGCGGGCTGGCTTTCCTGATGAAGGGAAAATGCGGATATAAAGAAGTCCTTATGTCCGCTTGGCGCTTGCCCCTAGCGGGCTTTGCGGGAGACTGCAATCGCCGCTGCGGCGAGCAGAAGGGCGAAGATCATCGGGAGGAGGTTGCCGAACCGGGCGAAGAGCGTGGGCGCGTTCGGCACCGGCAGGCGCGCGTCGAGAAAGCCCTGGGCATGCGCCGGGATGGAGGCGGCGAGCCTGCCGTCGGCGTCGATCACGGCGGTGATGCCGGTCGGCGTCGCGCGCAGCACCGGCAGGCCTTCCTCGAGACCGCGCAGGCGCGCCTGGGCGAGATGCTGGGGCGGACCCCAGGTGCCGAACCAGGCGTCGTTCGACGGATTGAAGAGGAAGTTGGGCCGATTGGCGCGATCGACCACCTCGCCCGAGAAGATGATCTCGTAGCAGAGCTGGAATCCGACCTTGCCGACGATCGGCAGGTCGAGCGTGCGCGGCCCGGGGCCTGGATCGGTGTCGAGCGCGCCCGGCGCGAGCCGCGAAAGGCCGAGGGCCGAGAGGAGCGGCCGCATCGGCAGATATTCGCCATAGGGGACGAGATGCGCCTTGTCGTAGCGGGCGAGGATCCGGCCGGTCGCGCCTTCGATGGCGAAGACGCTGTTGGTCGCCCCGGAGGCACGCTCGCCGTCGCGGGAGTTGACGGCGATGCCGCCGGTGAGGAGCAGGTCGCGCGGACCCAGCATCTCCTGCACCCGCGCCCGCGTCCATGCGGTCTCGGCCTGATAGCCAGGGTGCCGCCGTGCGTCCTGCAGCGGCTCGGTCACCGCCACTTCGGGCCAGAGCAGCAGGCGCGGCTCGTTCTGGCCGGCATTGGAGAGCTGCCCAAGCCGGCGCAATATCTCTTCGTCGAAGCCTGGACGCCACTTGTCGGTCTGGCTGATGTTCGGCTGGACGAGCCGGATCGCCGTGCGCAGCGGCGGCGGGTCGCTCGCCGTGGCGGGCCAGAAGGCGAGGGCGGCGGCGAGGACCGGCACGGCGAGGGCGGCGGCGCTCCTGTAATGGCGTCGGAAGACGAGCAGCCAGGCTCCGGCCGCGAGCATCGCGATGCCGGAAAGGCCGTAGGTGCCGACGACCTTGGCCGTCGCCGCGAGCCCGCCCGCGTCCAGCAAGGCGGAGCCGACCGGGTTCCATGCGAAGCCGGTGAACATGGTGGCGCGCAGCCATTCGGTCGCGATCCACGCCGCCGCGAACCAGAGGACCAGCGCGAGCGGGTGCCGCCGCCCGTATTTCCACGCAATCCCCGCCGCCATCGCCGGATAGACGGCGAGGTAGAGCGAGAGCAGGAACACCGCGACCCAGCCCAGCCACGCCGGCATCGCCGCCTGGAAGGTGAACGCCGTCGCGATCCAGTTCAGCCCGACGCAGAAATGGCCGACGCCGAACCACCAGCCGAGCGCCAGCGCGCGGCGCATCCGCCGCGTATCGGCGATCAGCCACATCAGCCCGGCGAAGGCGGCAAGCGTCAGCGGCCAGATCCCCCACGGCTGAAACCCGCAGGCGGCAAGCGCGCCGAGAAGAAGGGCGATGAGATGCTGCTTCATGTCGGCCCGTCATTGCGAGGAGCGAAGCGACGAAGCAATCCAGAAAGGCGCATGCCGGGAACATAGAACACCGTTCGCGCCGAGCCTGTCGAAGCGCTGCCCTTCCCCTTTCCGGGCGCCCGAAGAAGGGCAGGGCTTCGACAGGCTCGGCGCGAACGGGGTTGCGGTTCGATCCTCATCATCTAATCCGCACAGCCATGACCCTGCCGCCCTTCCACCTCGCCTTTCCGGTCCACGATCTCGCCGCCGCGCGCGCCTTCTACGGCGGCCTGCTCGGCTGCCCTGAAGGGCGCAGCTCGGACGGGTGGATCGATTTCGATTTCTTCGGCCACCAGATCGTCGCGCATCTCGATCCCGCGATGCAGGCCCGCCCGCACCACAATCCGGTCGACGGCCACGACGTCCCCGTGCCCCATTTCGGAGCGGTGCTGCAGATGGACCAATGGGAGAAGCTGGCGGAGACGCTGCAAGGCGCCGGCACCGCCTTCGTCATCGAACCCACCGTCCGCTTCCGCGGCGCGCCGGGCGAACAGGCGACGATGTTCTTCCTCGACCCGTCCGGCAACGCGCTGGAGCTGAAAGCCATGGCCAACCCGAAGAATTTGTTCGCGAAATAAGCCGTCATTGCGAGGAGCGCAGCGACGAAGCAATCCAGACGAAGTCTCCACCCGCACGGCAGGTGGCGACGCCGTTCTGGATTGCTTCGCTACGCTCGCAATGACGGTTTTCAGGCGCGCAGGCCGCCCCTAGTCGCTCGCGCTCAGATACCGCCCGTTCAGATACACCAGCGGGTGCACGTCCTCGCGCACCGCCACTTCCTCCACCACGCCGATGAAGATCGAATGCGTGCCGAACTGGTGATGGTCGATCCGCCGGCACAGCATCGAGGCCTGGGCGTCGACCAGCAGCGGCGGCAGCGCGCAATCGACGTTCCAGCCGCCCGCGAAGCGAAGCGCGTGCTGGCTCCGGTCGGCGAACATCTGCGCGATCGGCTCCTGGTCGCGGTGGAGCACGTTCACCCGGAAATGCGTCACGTCGCCCAAGGGCGCGTGCACGGCGGAAGCGCGGTTGATGCAGATGAGCAGGCTCGGCGGGTCCATCGACAAGGACGAGACCGCCGTCGCCGTGATCCCCATCGGCTCCCCGCCGACGCAGATCGAGATCACGTTCACCGTCGATGCGACGCGCCGCATCGCCTGGCGGAAATCGCTTGAAAGCTCCGGGTTGCCGTCCTGCATCGCCGCCAGATGGCGACGCGCCGCCCCGCTGGCAATCAAGATCGATAGCAGCAGCAGCTAAGCTCTTGAAAAATCGAAGGAGGAGCAGGGTAGATCGTCGGGTTTTTGTGGAAATAGCCGGATCGCTCGATTAGCTTGCGACTCGAAAGGGGGCGGGGGCTTTGTTCGAATTTCTGATGGCGCCGGAGAATCTGCCGTTCGCGGTTGCGCTTGTCCTGATGCTGATGATCGGCGCCGTGGAAGCGCTCGGGCTCGGCATCGGCGCAGTGGGCGTGGACGCGGGCGTCGACGTGGGCGTGGACGCAGACGGGGACGCCGACCTCCTCGGCTGGCTCGGCCTGGGGCGAATCCCGCTCCTGATGCTGATCGTCGTCCTGCTCGCCCTCTTCGGCCTCGTCGGCATCACCGGCCAGCAGGTCGCCGCGGCCTTCCTCGGCGGCCCGCTCTCGCCCTGGATCGCCGGCCCCGCGGCCTTCGTCGCCGCCCTGCCGCTGACCGGCCTCGCCGCCCGCGGCCTCCAGCGCATCCTGCCGGCCGACGAGACCACCGCCGTATCGCTGGAAGAGCTGGTCGGCCGCCGCGCCACCGTGGTCGTCGGCACCGCGCGCCAGGGCTCGCCCGCGCGCGCCAGCGTCCGCGACCGCCACGGCCTCACCCACTACGTCATGGCCGAGCCGACCGACGGCCAGGCCGTCGCCGAAGGCGGCACCCTGCTCCTCGTCCGCCGCGAGGGAGAGATTTTCGTCGGGCTCGCCGAGGGCCAGGACCTGTTCGCAAGTGCCGCCGCCCCCGGGCCGCCGGCGCTCCTGAGATAGAAAGAGGATGGAAGAGAAATGAACATGATGAACACGGCCATTTATGCGGGTGTGATCCTCGCGGCCCTGCTGATTATCGGCCTGATCGTGACCCGGCTCTACCGGCGCGCGACCAAGGAGATCGGCTTCGTGCGCACCGGCTTCGGCGGCGAAAAGGTCGTCATCAACGGCGGCGCCCTCGTCCTCCCGGTCCTCCACGAGACGATGCCGGTCAATCTGAACACCGTCCGCCTCGCCGTCGAGCGCAAGAACACCGACGCGCTCATCACCCTCGATCGCCTCCGCATCGACGTGAAGGCCGAATTCTACGTCCGCGTCCGCCCGGACCGCGAATCGATCGCCATCGCCGCCCAGACGCTGGGCCTCAGGACCATGCACCCGGACAGCCTCAAGGAGCTGATCGAGGGCAAGTTCGTCGATGCTTTGCGCTCGGTCGCGGCCGGCATGACGATGAACCAGCTCCACGAGCAGCGCAGCGAATTCGTCCAGAAGGTGCAGCAGGTCTCGTCCGCCGATCTCGCCATGAACGGCCTCGAGCTGGAGTCCGTGTCGCTGACCGGCCTCGACCAGACCTCGATCGACCATTTCAACGCAAACAACGCCTTCGACGCCGAGGGTTTGACGAAATTGACCGAGCAGATCGAGCTCCGCCGCAAGGCGCGCAACGACATCGAGCAGGAGACTCGAGTCCAGATCGAGGCCAAGAACCTCGAGAGCGCGCGCAAGAGCTTCGAAATCTCGCGCGACACCGAATTCGCCCGGCTCGAGCAGGAGCGTGAAGTCGAAATCCGCCGTGCCGCCCAGAATGCCGAAGTCGCCCAGACCCAGGCCGAGCGGCAGCGCGAAGCCGACGAGGCGAAGATCACGGCCAAGCGCCAGGTCGACAGCGCCCAGATCGAGGCGAACAAAGTCGTCGAGCAGGCCAAGATCGCCCAGGCCCAGGCGGTCGAGATCGCCCGGCAGGAGCAGCAGATCGCTGTCCAGAACAAGAGCCGGGAGGAAAGCCAGGCCAAGGCCGAAGCGGACACCGCCCGCGCCGCCGCCGTCGCCGCCGAGGAGCGCGTCGGCACCGCCCGCGAGACCGAGATCGCCGAGCGCGTCAAGCGCATCGAGCTGATCGACGCCGCCCGCGAAGCCGAGCGCGCCGCCATCGGCATCCGGGTCCAGGCCGACGCCGAGAAGCAGGCCGCCGCCGACCATGCCGAAGCGATGCGCCTCTCCGCCCAGGGCGAGGCCGAGGCCGAGAAGCTTCGCGCCGAAGCCTCGCGAGTCCGCTTCGAAGTGGAAGCCGCCGGCCAGCGCGCCGTCAACGAAGCCGCGAACCTGCTGAGCTCGGACCAGATTTCGCTCCAGACCAAGCTCGCGCTTTTGAAGGTCCTGCCCGAAGTCATCCGCGAATCGGCCAAGCCGATGGAAGCCATCGACTCGATCAAGATCGTCCAGGTCGAAGGCCTGTCCGGCTCCGGAAACGGCGGCGGCGGCAACCTTGGCGTGCCGGGCGGCGCGGGCGAAGGCAATCTCGCCTCCAGCGCCGTCGCCGCGGCCTTGCGCTACCGCGCCCAGGCCCCGATCGTCGACGGCCTGATGAAGGAGCTCGGCTTCGACGGCTCGACGATGGAGAATCTGGTGAGGGGCGCGGGCGCGGCGAAGAACGTCACTACGGTGGAAGACCCCACCACCCTCACCGTCGTCCCGACCGACGACGCCCCGAAGGCGGGCTGAGCCTCACCGCGTCATTGCGAGGAGCGAAGCGAAGAAGCAATCCAGACGAAGTCTCCACCCGCCCGCCGGGGACGAGGCCGCTCTGGATTGCTTCGCTACGCTCGCAATGACGGATCGCGGGTCACATAGCCCGCCAGCACCTCGCACACCCACCGCCCCGCCGTCAGCGCGCCGATATCCGACACATCCAGCGACGGATCGAACTCCGTCAAATCCACCAGCCGCACCTTCCCGCACCGCCCCAGCATCCGAGCCGCTTCGAAGAACATGCGCACCGGCATCCCCCCCGGCCGCGCGCCCGGCGCCGCGGGCATCTGCCCCCGGTCGATCACGTCGATGTCGAAATCCACCACGATCGCCTCGACATGATCGAGATGGGCCAGCGCCGCATTGACCGCGCCGCCGACGCCCCATGACAAGAGATCGTCGATCGTGATCACCTTGGCGCGCGCCGTCACCGCGTCGAAATGCATCTTCGCGGTGTTCGCGAAGGGGGCGAGGCCGATCTGGCAGATGTTGCGCCCCGGCAGCCCATCCTCGATCAGGCAGCGCACCGGATTGCCGTTCATCGGCCCCCCGTCCGTCTCCCGCATGTCGAAATGCGCATCGAGCGTGATGAGGCCGACTTGGCTTAGCGGCAGGCCGAGACCGTGCACCGCCGGCCGCGTGATCGCATTGTTGCCGCCCACGAGCATCGTCAGCGCATGCGCCCGAGTCGCGCGGCCGACCGCCTCTCGGATCGGCAGGAACCCTTCGGCCGGCGACAGCCCCTGCACCGGCACGTCGCCATAGTCCGCGACGGCAAGCTCGATCTCCAGCGCGTCGGATGGGTCGTAGGTGCTGAACCTCTTCAGCGCCCTTCGCACCGTCTCCGGGCCGAGGTCGCAGCGCCCGGGCGTCACCGACCCCGCCTCCATCGGCGCGCCGACCAAAGCCACCTCGCCCACAAGTCCGATGA
>DASQND010000056.1:0-15840 GCA_035645215.1 Allosphingosinicella sp. | reverse complement strand
GTGCGGACGCTGCGTCCTTCGACGAGGGTGACATGCCCCACCGTCACGCCAGCGACGTCGGTGATCGCATTGAGCGGCCCCGGCGCGAGGATGCCGATCTCGACGCCCGCCTCCCGCGCCCGCGGCCCCGCCGCGCCCATCAGCAGCGCCGCCGCCAGCGCAATTCCCGCCGCCTTGCGCATCCGTCTCTCCCGCCTGTCATCGCCGCCGAGGATAGACACCTCGCGCCCGCGATCAATCCGGCGTCAGTCGGGCGTCTCCGGCACCTCAGGCTCCCGCTGCGCCCGGAGCAGCCACAGCCCGCCCGCGATGATCAGCGCCGCGCCGGCGAAGGTCGCCCCGTCCGGCACTTCGCCGAACCAGGCCCAGCCGATTCCCGCCGCGACGAGCAATTGCACGTAGGTCATGGGTGCCACAGCGGCGGCGTTCGCCCGCATCACACCCGCGAAGATCAGCGCGTGCCCGAGCGTCGCCGAGAACGCCACGAACAGGCATTTCAGCACCACCCCGGCGCTCGGCCGCCCGATCTGGAACGCAGCCCCGCCGCCCCAGTCGAGCAGCACGGCCGCCGCCACTAGCAAGGGCGCCGCGATCGCCGCGACGATGAACTGCATCACCATGATCGGCGCCAGCTTGCCCGTCTTGCGGTTGAGCATCATCAGCCACGACATGCCGAACGCCGCCCCGAGCGGATAAAGCGCCACCAGCCCCAGCTCGTACAAATTCGGCCTCAGCACCACGAGCACGCCGGCGAACGCGAGCAGGGTCGCGAGCCACACCGCCGCCGGCGAGCGCTCCTTCAGCACCAGCGGCGCCAGGATCGCGGTCAGGATCGGGCTGGTGAACTGGATCGCCGTCGCATCGGCGAGCGGCATCGCCATCACCCCCATGAAGAAGCAGATGGTCGCAAGCGCCACCGCCGTGCCCCGCCCGAACTGCAAGCCGGGCCGCGGCAGCACGAATCCCGCGCGCCCGCGCATCGCCGCGACGACGATCGCCAGCCCGAGCGCGCCGAAGCTGTACCGCAAGGCCGCCACCGCGGTCCCAGGCCAGGCGCCGGCCATGGATTTCACCACCGCGTCCCCCACCGAAAGCGAAGCGAAGCCGGCAAGGGCGATGAGGAGCGCCGCGCGGGCCGTCTTGGGAAGCACGGCGCCCCGGTGGAGCGGCGTTAGGCGATTGTCAAAGTTTCCGTCCTATTCACCCTGTTCAGCGATTGAATTGGCAAAAGCGTCGGGGTTCGAGCGACATGAGTGCATTCGGCAGGCGGAGCGGATCGGGTAGCGGACAGGGGGCGCGGCCGAGCTTCGGCGTCGCGCGTCCGATGAAGGGCGGCGTGCCGATCCCGGGCACGCCCGCATCCATCGAAGGCGGCGACCAGTTCCCGCCGCTCGACAGCTTCGCGGCCGACGACGATTTCGTCGCGAGCCCGGGCCGCGGCGGCGACGCCATGGCCCGCCTCGCCGACCGCCAGGCCCAGTCGGGCGACGCCGCCCAGTCCCGCACCGAGGGCTTCGAAGCCTCGATCCACCGCATCAAGGAGCAGGTCCTCCCCCGCCTCCTGGAGCGAGTCGATCCGGAAGCGGCGGCGACGCTTTCCAAGGACGAGCTCGCCGAGGAATTCCGCCCGATCATCGGCGAAGTGCTCGCCGAACTGAAGATCAACCTCAATCGCCGCGAACAGTTCGCGCTGGAAAAGGTGCTGGTCGACGAGCTGCTCGGCCTCGGGCCGCTCGAGGAGCTCCTCAACGATCCCGAGATCAGCGACATCATGGTGAACGGTCCCAACCAGACCTTCATCGAAAAGAAGGGCAAGCTCCAGCTCGCCAACATCCAGTTCCGCGACGAGGAGCATCTCTTCCAGATCGCCCAGCGCATCGTGAACAAGGTCGGCCGCCGCGTCGACCAGACGACGCCGCTCGCCGACGCCCGTCTCCAGGACGGCAGCCGCGTCAACGTCATCGTGCCGCCGCTCTCGCTGCGCGGCACCGCCATCTCGATTCGTAAATTCTCCGAAAAGCCGATCACGCTCGACATGATGAAGAACTTCGGTTCGATGTCGGACAAGATGGCGACCTGCCTCAAGATCGCCGGCGCGGCGCGGATGAACGTCATCATCTCGGGCGGCACCGGCTCGGGCAAGACGACGATGCTCAATGCCTTGTCCAAGCTCATCGACCCGGGCGAGCGCGTCATCACCATCGAGGACGCGGCCGAGCTTCGCCTGCAGCAGCCGCACTGGCTGCCGCTCGAAACCCGCCCGCCCAACCTCGAAGGCCAGGGCGCGATCACCATCGGCGATCTCGTCATCAACGCGCTTCGCATGCGCCCGGACCGGATCATCCTGGGCGAAATCCGCGGCCGCGAATGCTTCGATCTGCTCGCCGCCATGAACACCGGCCACGACGGCTCGATGGCGACGCTTCACTCCAACTCCCCGCGCGAATGCCTCGCGCGCATGGAGAACATGGTGATGATGTCGGACATCAAGGTGCCCAAGGAAGCGATTTCGCGCCAGATCGCCGATTCGGTCGATCTCATCGTCCAGGTGAAGCGCCTTCGCGACGGTTCGCGCCGCACCACCAACATCACCGAAGTGATCGGCATGGAAGGCGACGTCATCGTCACCCAGGAGCTGTTCAAGTTCGAGTATCTGGACGAAACCGCCGACGGCAAGATCATCGGCGAATACCGCTCCATGGGCCTTCGCCCCTACACGCTCGAAAAAGCCAAGCAGTTCGGCTTCGACCAGCCCTATCTCGAAGCCTGTTTGTAGCGCTCCACCGTCATTGCGAGCAAAGCGAAGCAATCCAGCGGGCGGCGGTGCGAGTCGCCGAGCCCCGCTGGATTGCTTCGTTGCTTCGCTCCTCGCAATGACGCGGTGCGCGCTTAGCCGCCGCCCGTATCCGCCCCCGCCCCGCTGGCCCACCAATAATTCGCGAGCCCGATCTCCCGCACCAGCGGCGCGAACCGCCCGTCCCCCCGCATCGCGGCTGTGGACGGCGAAAACAGCAATTTCGTCTCCCGCCGCGCCGGCCGGGTGAAGGATCCCTGCTGCTCGGTGTAGCGGCTCCCCGCGACCTGGAATCCCCGGCCGAAATAATAAGCCTCGGCGACCTCGTACGTCCGGTCCACCGCTCCAAGCGCCGCCGAGACCTCGATCGCATTCTCGGCGAAGCCGGCCCCGCGCCG
The DNA here is from genome assembly GCA_035645215.1 of Allosphingosinicella sp. Lineage (GTDB taxonomy): Bacteria > Pseudomonadota > Alphaproteobacteria > Sphingomonadales > Sphingomonadaceae > Allosphingosinicella. The sequence goes on along the minus strand of DASQND010000056.1, from coordinate 12,648 downwards.
CGCCGCCTCCACATTCGCCGCCACCGCCGCCGCCGCGTCCGCCGGCGCACGCGTCATCAGCGCCCGCGCGCTCGTCTCGATAAGCTCGAAGTTCCAGTCCGGTATCCCGATCGGCCGCAGCGCCGTTTCCGCCGACATGGCAAGCGCCTGCGCCGCCCGGCCGCTGTGGACGAGCTGCCAGAAGCGCGTGAACCACAATGCATAATAACGCGGCCACCGCGCCATCGCCCGCTCCAGCAGCCGGTCGCTGTCCCCCGTCCGCCCCGCCTGCCAGCAGAGAAAGGCGAGGAAATACTGGACGATCGGCTGCAGCTCCGTCGCCCGCGCCAGCGGCTCCAGCGCCGTCACCGCCGCCCGCGTCCGCCCGACATTGGCGAGGAGCCGGGCGAGGCCGAGCCGCATCTCGAACTGCATCGGATCGATCGCGAGCACCCGCCGCATCGCCATCTCCGCGCCGTGTCAGTTGCCGTAGGTCGGGAGCGCCAGCGCCCGCGCCGCATGGCCGCCGGCCTCCTCCGGATCGAGCGCGATCGCCCGCTGCGCCGCCGCCTGCGAGCGCCCCAGCGCGGCCTCGGCCGCTCCGTCGTGCAGGAAATGCTGACCGGCATGATGCGCGAGCGCGAGAGCGCCCCAGGCGTGCGCGCTTTCCGGCGCCAGCCGCACCGCTTCTTCGAGAAAGCCCACCGCCTGTGCCGTGCTCTCCGCATTGCCGAGCCGCGAGGCTTCCACCCCGCGCTCCAGCAGCGACGCGGCCTCGGGCGACAGCCGCGCCTCTGCGCCGCCGCCGCGCGGTGCCAGCCACCACGCTCCGCCGCCGAGCACCAGCGCGCCCGCCGCGGCCGCCCCCGCCAGGAGCCCGCGCCGCCCGACGCTCGCGGGGGCGGGCGCGCCTGCCGCCGCTCCGTCCGCCGCCAGCAGCCGGTATCCGACCTTGTTGATCGTCTCGACCCTGAACGATCCGCCGCCGCCCTCGGCGACTCGGCGGATCCGCCCGATCGCCCGGTTGATCGCGTCGTCGCCGACGATCCGCCCGCCCCAGCAGGCCTCGATCAGCTCCTCGCGCGTCACGATCCCGCCGTCCGCACGGGCCAGCGCGACGAGCACCTGCATGATCCTGGGCTCGAGCCGCTCTCGAAAGTTCCCGGCCGTGACTTCGCGAGTCGCGGGCTCGACCCGCAAAGTCCCGAGGGCGAACGGCGCCGCGCGCGCAAGGACGATCTCGCGATCCGCCATGATCAGCCCCGCCCCCTCATCGCGCGACCGGCCCCCTTCGTCGGCATTTCATCGGCGTTTCGTCGGTCCGGCCAACCTTTCTCAACTATCCCGCCCTGTCAACGATGGCTCCGAAAGCGGCGCGGGCAACGAATACGGCCGCGGCGAGACTCCCGCCGCGGCCGCTCGCGTAACCTGTTGCCTCGGAACAGGCGCCTCAGCGCCGCCGCGCGCGCCGCTCCTCGCGAAGGCTGCGCTCGATCTCGGCGTCCGCTTCGCGCATCGCCGCCTCGACCTGGACGTCGACATCGGCGAGCGCCCGCGCCACCTCCGTGCGCGCTTCGATCGCCGCGCGCTCGGCGACTCCGCTTTCGCGCACCGCCCGCACCGCCTGCTCCGAAGCCGTGCGCGCGATTTCCGCGACCGCCTCGCTGAACTCCGGACTTCCCAGCGTGCGGCGCACCCGTGCGGAAATCCGCGGCCCGGCCGTCGCCATCACGGCCCGGATCTCCGGCGTGTCGACCCGCCGCCCGTTCGAGCAGATGAACGTCCCGTCCGTCATGTTCGCGGTGAACCCGTCATAGCTTCCGGCCTCGTAGCCGCAGGCGCGCTCGATGACGGCGCGCTCCGCGTCGGTGAAGAAGGGGCCGCCCTCGCGAATGCCCGCATCGACCAGCCGCTCCAGCCGCCGCTCCGCCGTATCGGTGCCCCGCTCCGCCCGCGTCTCCTGCACCGCAGGAGCCGCGCTCGCCGCCGCGCCCGCACTCGCCGCCGCAACCCCGATCGCCGCCAAGCCTGCCGCGAAACTCACCGCCCGCGCCGCCGCGCCCCGTGTGAACCGCATCGCCATCGAACCCTCCATAGATGCCACGTTTGTAGTGCTACGTATGTGGCACCTCGCGCTGAACGCCGGATGAACGTCCGTTCGCGCTCCGCCCCGCGGCCCTTTCAATGTAGGATTTGATCTGCAACGCTTCGGCATGACCATGGCCGCCCGCCTCCCCTCGATCGACGCCCGTAACGTGGGACTGCTCCAATCGTCTTCCCGCAGCGCAACGGGAGGTGAAATGCACGGGGGGACCCCCCACGGAATCCATGCGAAAGTCGTGCCGATTGTCAGCTTTGGCGGCCGCGGCCCGACGGAGCCCACCGCGTGCGGCGTCAGCTGTGCAGCGCCAGTGCGGCGAGGGCGATGGTGAGCAGGAAGGAGAGGACCGAGATGAGCTGCCAGGGCATGAAGCCGACGCGGTCGAGGTTCCTGCGGCGGTTGCGCGCCCATTCGGCAAGGCTCGCCGCGACGGCGAGAAAGGCTGCCGCGCCGGAGGCGGTCCAAAGGGCGGCTTGCGCGGTCATTTCGCTTTCGTCATGGCAGGGCGGGAGGCCATCTGCTTTTGGGCCATGTAGGGAAGGAATGACAATGCGGAAGACCGGACGCTTCGTTTTCGCCGCCGCCGCCACCTGGGCGCTCGCGCTCTCCGGTTGCACAACCGCAGGCGAAGGCGGCTCGAACAGCGCCGCCAGCCTTGCGGCGGCGCACCGCACGGCGCTCGCCGCGGCCGTCGCCGCGCCGACCCGCACGCCCGCCAACGTCCTTCGCGACCGTTACCGCCACCCGGCCGAGACCCTCTCCTTCTTCGGCGTGAAGCCGTCCGACACGGTGGTCGAGATCTGGCCGGGCGGCGGCTGGTACACCGAAATCCTCGCGCCCTATCTGCGCTCCGGCGGCGGGACTTATTATGCCGCCGCCATGGGCGCGAACGGGCATACGGCCGTCCGCCGCATGATGGAGGCGAACCCCTCGCTCTACGGCGCCACCCGCATCGCCGCCTTTCCAGCCTTCGAAGCGGCCGACACGCGGGTGCCGGACGGGACGGCGGACGTCGTCCTGACCTTCCGCAACGTCCACAATTGGCGGATGGGATCGGGCCGCCAGCAGCAGGATTATTCGGCCGAAGCCTTCGCCCAGATGTTCCGCATGCTGCGCCCGGGCGGGACGCTCGGCGTCGTCGACCACCGCCTGCCGGAAAGCGCCAGCGAAGAGCGCGAGCGCACCTCGGGCTACATCAAGCGCTCAACGGTCGTCCGCCTGGCGCAGGCCGCCGGCTTCCGCCTCGCCGGCGAATCCGAAGTGAACGCCAATCCGCTCGACACCGCGGACTGGCCGAGCGGCGTCTGGACGCTCCCCCCCGCGCTCCGCCTCGGCGAACAGGACCGCGCCCGCTATCTGGCGATCGGCGAAAGCGACCGAATGACGCTGCGCTTCGTCAAACCGCGGTAGGCGATCAATCCCTCTCCCATTTCGGGAGAGGGACAGCGGCCGCGCGAGCGGCCGCAGGGTGAGGGAACGAAGTACGTGCGAGACGCAGAGGCCATGCCCTCACCCTCCCACCGCTTCGCGGCGGGCCCCTCCCTCTCCCGCGAGGGGAGAGGGGTTCAGCCCCCCAGCTTGTCGAGCTTCTTCTGCATGTCCGCGAGCTGGGCGCGAAGCTCCGCGAGTTCGCTCTTCTGGGCGTCCTCCGCTGAAGCCTCGGCGCCCGCGGCGCCCCCGCCGGCCGCAGCCGCGAACATCTCCATGTTGCGCCGCGCCATTTCCGCGAACGGATTGACCGCGAGCGCACCGGCCACCGCGTCGGTGAGCTGCGAGCGGTTCTTCTGGAAGGCCTCGAGGCTCGCTTCCAGATATTGCGGCACGGACGCCTGCATCGATCCGCCGTACAGGCCGATCAACTGGCGCAGGAAGTTGACCGGCAGCATGGTCGTGCCGCGCGCTTCTTCTTCCATGATGATCTGGGTCAGCACCCCGTGGGTGATGTCGTCGCCGGACTTAGCGTCCAGCACTTTGAATTCGCGCTTCTGGCGCACCATCTCGGCGAGGTGCTCGAGCGTGATGTAGCTGGAGCTTTCGGTGTTGTAGAGGCGCCGGTTCGCATATTTCTTGATGGTGACGACGCCGTCGCCCGAGCCGGATGCCGCCATGGAGAAACTCCCGCGTGGATGAAGAATCCGCTTTAGCACCGAAGCTTACCGCACCGCAACATCGCCCGCGGCCGCTGCCCCTGTTCCTCGATTTGCTGCGCAGCGAAACCGTAGGGAATCCTGAGCGGGCGAAGCGGGCGCTGGAGGGCCTCCGGCGCTATCAGGAATGGCCCCGCCGCCCCGCGCCCGAGCCGATGCCGGCTTTGTTCGAGGAAGCCGGTGCCGCACTGCGGGATTACGGTGGCGGGAGCGGGCCGCCGGTGGTCTTCGTGCCGTCGCTGATCAACCCGCCGGGCGTCCTCGACATGTCGCCGGACCGCTCCCTGCTGCGCTGGCTCGCGGGCGAGGGCCACCGCGTCCTCCTCCTCGACTGGGGCTGGCCCGGCGAGGAGCGCCGCACCCTTTCGGTCACCGGCCATGTCGAGCGCATCCTCGTGCCGCTCGCCAGGCGCCTGGGCGAGCCCCCCATCCTCGTCGGCTACTGCCTCGGCGGCACCATGGCCCTCGCCGCCGCCCGGCCCGCCGGCGCACGCGCGGTGGCCGCGATCGCCGCACCGTGGTTTTTCTCCGGCTTCTCGGCCGAAGCGCAGGCGCGCCTCGCCTCCCTGTGGACCGCCGCAGCTCCCGCCGCCGAGTCGCTCGGCGTCCTTCCCATGGAAGTCCTGCAAAGCGCCTTCTGGAGCCTCGACCCGGCCCGCACCGTCGCCAAGTTCGAATCCTTCGCTTCCGCCGAAGGCACGAAAGCCGACGAATTCGTGCGCCTCGAAGACTGGGCAAACGACGGCCCGCCGCTTGCGCTCGGAGCGGCGCGCGAGCTGTTCGAGGACTTTTTCACCGACGACCTTCCCGGCCGCGGGGCGTGGCAGATCGACGGGGAGGCGGTCGAACCCAAGGGACTTAGCTTCCTCAACATCGTCTCCACCGTCGACCGCATCGTCCCCCACGAAAGCGCCGCCCCCGCCGGCGAGCGGCTGGACCTGGCGCTCGGCCATGTCGGCATGGTCGTCGGCAGCCGGGCGCGCGAGGCGCTGTGGGAACCCCTCTCCCGCTGGCTTTCAAGGGCGGCGGCGAAATGCTAGGCGCCGCCCAATTTCCGTTCGGGCGAACGGTGTCTCTCACGAAGGATTCCCAATCATGACCGACGTCGTCATCACCGCCGCCAAGCGCACCGCCGTCGGCTCCTTCCTCGGCTCCTTCGCCGCGACTCCCGCCCACGAGCTCGGCCGAGTCGCCATCTCCGCCGCGCTTGCCGAAGCGGGCGTGGCGCCCGAGGACGTGTCCGACGTGATCCTCGGCCAGGTCCTCGTAGCCGGCATGGGCCAGAACCCGCCCCGCCAGGCCGCCATGGCCGCGGGCATCCCCAAGGAAGTCCCGGCGTTCGGGGTCAGCCAGGTCTGCGGCTCCGGCCTGCGCGCCGTCGCGCTCGCCACCCAGGCCATCCAGACGGGCGACGCGCGCATCGTCGTCGCCGGCGGGCAGGAATCGATGAGCCTCTCGCCCCACGCCCAGCATGTCCGCGCCGGGACCAAGATGGGCAATCTCGACTTCATCGACACGATGCTGAAGGACGGCCTGATCGACGCCTTCGCGGGCTACCACATGGGCGACACGGCCGAGCGCCTCGCCGAGAAATACCAGATCACCCGCGAGGACCAGGACGCCTTCGCCGCCGCCTCGCAGAACAAGGCCTCCGCCGCCCGCGCGGAAGGCCGCTTCACGCAAGAGATCGCGCCCGTGACGCTCAAGACCCGCAAGGGCGAGACCGTCGCCGACCGCGACGAATTCATCCGCGACGGCGTGGAGGCTTCGGCGCTCGCGACTTTGCGCCCCGCCTTCCGCAAGGACGGCACCGTCACCGCCGGCAACGCGTCGGGCCTCAACGACGGCGCCGCCGCGCTCGTCCTGATGAGCCGCGAGGACGCCGAGGCGCGCGGCTCCGCGATCCTCGGCCGGGTGGCGAGTTGGGCGACCATGGGCGTCGACCCCGCGATCATGGGCATCGGCCCCGTCCCCGCCACCCAGCGCGCGCTCCAGAAGGCGGGCTGGTCCGTCGCCGACTTGGACCTCATCGAAGCGAACGAAGCCTTTGCGGCGCAGGCGCTGGCGGTCGGCAAGGAGCTCGGCTGGGACCCGGACAAGGTCAACGTCAACGGCGGCGCCATCGCCATCGGCCACCCGATCGGCGCTTCCGGCGCGCGAGTCCTCGTCACCCTCCTCCACGAAATGGCGCGCCGCGACGCGAAGAAGGGCCTCGCCACCCTCTGCATCGGCGGCGGCATGGGCATCGCCCTCTGCATCGAGAGGTAGCGCCAGCGGGCGCCCGCTTGGTTACCGGGGCGGAACGGTCGTCCACGCCGGCTGTTCTCCCTTCCGAACGATTTGGAGGGCCGGCGTGGCGGGTAAGTTCGAGCTTCTGACACGCACCGGCTTCGCCGCCCGCGGCGTCCTCTACGGCCTCATCGGATGGCTGGCGCTGAAGAGCGGCCGCACCGAGGACGGCCAGGGCGTGCTCGCCTGGCTGGACAGCGGCAGCGGCCGCATCCTGCTCGCCGCCATGGGCATCGGCTTCCTCTTCTACGCCGCATGGCGCCTCGCCGAAGCCTGGCTCGACACGAGCGGCAAGGGCAATGAGGCGAAGGGCCTCGCGATCCGCGCCGGCGGAGTCGCCTCCGGCCTCATCCACCTCGGCCTCGGCGTCGCCGCCCTCCTCCACGCCATCGGCGACGACAATGGCGGGAGCGGCGGCGATTCCGCTCAGAAAGGCGCGGAGACCGCGCTCGGCCTCCCGGGCGGGTGGCTGATGGTTCTCGCCGGCGCGGCCGCCCTCGCCGCCACCGGCCTGTTCCAGATCGCCCGCGCCTGGAGCGCGAGCTTCATGAAGAGCCTCGCCCCCTCCGGATCGGCGCGCCAAGCGATCTGCTGGCTCGGCCGCGCCGGCTTTCTCGCGCGCGGCATCGTCTTCCTGATCATGGGCCTGTTCCTCTTCCGCGCGGGCCTGGAGGAGCAATCGAGCGAAGCGGGCGGCGTCGGCCAGGCCTTGAGCTCGCTCCCGTCGAACCTCCAGATGGCGGTGGCCGCAGGCTTCGTCCTGTTCGGCCTCTTCAGCCTCGCCGAAGCCCGCTACCGCCGCATCGACAGCCGCATCGGCGACAGCCTGACGCCCGGCTAAGAGGCCTCGTCCCGCGCCTCCCGCTCGTCGGGCCCGGGGCTGTTCCTCAGCGCATCGACGAACCCCTTGCGCCAGGCGACGACGTCCTCGTTCCTGACGCTCTCGTAGCAGGCGCGCCAGCGGCGGATTCGCTCCTCCTTCGACATCTGGAGGGCGCGGTGGATCGCATCGCTGATCTCCTCCTTGGAATAGGGATTGACCAGCAAGGCCTCCGTCAGTTGAAGCGCCGCGCCGGCGAAGCGCGACAGGATGAGCACGCCCGGATCCTCCGGATCCTGCGCCGCCACATATTCCTTGGCGACGAGGTTCATCCCGTCGCGAAGCGGCGTGATCAGCGCGATCGGGCAGGCGCGGTAGAAGCCGGCCAGCTCGTCGCGCGGATGGCCCTGGTTGACGTAGCGGATCGGCACCCAGTCGACGTCGGCGAACTCGCCGTTGATCCGCCCCGAAAGCTCGTCCAGCCGCTCGCGGATCACTTCATAGGTGTCGACCTCGCCCCGGGACGGCGGCGCGATCTGGAGGAGGAAGACGTTGCCGCGGCAATCCTCATGCTCCTCGAGGAAGCGGCGGTAGCCGAGGAAGCGCTCTTCCAGCCCCTTCGAATAATCGAGCCGATCGACGCCGATGATGGCCTTCTTGTCGGCCGCGCTTTCGGTGAGGCGGCGGCAGGCCTCCACCGCGCCCGGGCTGAACGCCGCCTTGTGGAATTCCTCGAAATCGATTCCGATCGGATAGGCCGCGGCGTGGACCGAGCGCTCGCCCACCGTCACCGTCCCGTCGGGGTCGCACGTGCCGCCGAGCTCGCGCTGGACATAATGGAGGAAGCTTTCCAGCCACTCCTCGGTCTGGAAGCCGATCACGTCGTAGGCGAGCATCGAAAGGACGAGCCCCTCGTGGAAGGGCAGCGACACCATGAGCCGCGCCGGCGGCCAGGGAATGTGGAGGAAGAAGCCGATCCGGTTCTTGAGCCCGCGCTCGCGAAGCTGCTGGCCGAGCGGAATCAGATGGTAATCGTGGATCCAGATAAGGTCGTCCGGCTCGATCAGCGGCGCCACCGTCTCCGCGAACCGCTCGTTGACCCGCTCGTACCCGCTCCCGAAGCTGCGGTCGTATTCCGCCAGGTCGATCCGGTAGTGGAAGAGCGGCCACAAGGTCCGGTTCGCGTAACCGTTATAATATTCCTCGACGTCCTGCTCTTCGAGATCGATCGTTGCCGTTGTGACGCCGTCGTGGCGCTGAAGGTTGATCTGGCCGGTGAACTCGTCCGTCCGCTCGCCCGACCAGCCGAACCAGAGGCCGCGGTGATCGCGCAGCGCCGCCGACAGCGCGACGGCAAGCCCGCCCTGCGCCCCCTGCCCCTCGCCCTTGGGCGCCGAGACACGATTCGAGATGATGATCAGGCGGCTCATCGGACGGAGCTCCAGGGTTTGGACAACAGGCCGGCACAGTTGATCAGGCCGACGAGCGAATAGGTTTGCGGGTAATTGCCCCAAAGCTCGCCGGTATGGAAATCCGTGTCTTCGGACAGGAGGCCGGCGGGCGTCAGCCGCTCCAGCATCCGCTCGTAAAGCTCCCGGGCCTCGCCGCGCCGCCCCATGATGTGGAGCGCTTCGATGAGCCAGAAGGTGCAAAAATTGAACGCCGTCTCGGGCAGGCCGAAATCGTCCTCGGCGGCGTAGCGAAGCATGTGCTCGCCGCGCCGAAGCCCCTTCTCCACCGCCTCGAACGTGGCGCGGAAGCGCGGATCGTCCGGATCGACGAAGCGCATGTCGATGAGCTGGAGCAGGCTGGCGTCGAGCTCCTCGCCGCCGAAGCTCGCGCCGAAGCGGCCTTCGCCTTCGATCAGCGCCTCGCGCTCGATCGTCTCGCGCACCCGTCCCGCGCGCTCCCGCCAGAAGGAGGCGCGGTCCTCCAGCCCCAGCCGCTCGGCGATGTTGCCGAGCCGGTCGCAGGCCGCCCAGCACATCACCGCGGAATAAGTGTGCACCGCCGCGCGCGTCCGGAATTCCCAAAGCCCGGCGTCCGGCTGGTCGTGATTCTTCCACGCATTCTCGCCCACTTTTTCCAGCGCGGCGAAATCTTCGTGCGTGGCGGTACGGAACAGCCGCTCGTCGAAAAAGGCCTGTGCGTTCGAGAGCACGATCTGCCCGTAAGCGTCGTGCTGGACCTGATGGTAGGCCGCATTGCCGACCCGAACCGGCCCCATGCCGCGATAGCCGGCCAGCCCCTCGGCATGCCATTCCTCCAGCTTCGGCTCGCCCGACACCGCGTAGAGCGGCTGGATGAACCCGCCCGGCGACGCGTCGACGATGTTGCGCAAGTAGCTCAGGTAATTCTCCAGCACGTCGAGCGCGCCGAGCCGGTTCAGCGCCTGCACCGTGTAATAGGCGTCGCGGATCCAGCAGTAGCGATAGTCCCAGTTGCGCCCGCTCCCGGCCGCTTCCGGGATGGAGGTGGTAAGCGCCGCGACGATCGCGCCCGTCTCCTCATGCTGGCAGAGCTTCAAGGTGATTGCGGCGCGGATCACCACCGTCTGCCATTCCAGCGGCACGGCGAGGCCGCGCACCCAGCCGCGCCATTCGTCGCTCGTCTGGTGGAGCATCGTCGCGATCGTATGACCGATATTGCCGGAGAAAGGCTCATCCGGCCCGAGGAAGAAATGCAGCGCCTTTTCGAGGCGGAACGGCCGGCTTTCCAGCACATGCCCCACCGGAGCGTCGGTGGTGAGGCGCAGCGGCTGCGGCTTCAGGAGGTAGCGTATGTGGTTGGTGCCGCTGGTCCGCTCGGCATCCTTGGCGCCCCAGTTCGCCGCCGGGTTGAGCGCGATGCGGACACGAGGCGCGCCCGTCACGGGCCGGACGATCCGCGCGAACGCCACCGGCCGGTACATCCGTCCCGTCCGCTCGAAGCGCGGGCAGAAATCGAACACGTCCGCCGCATTGCCGTCCTTGTCGAACAGGCGCGTGATGAGGATCGGCGTGTTCCTGAGATAACGCTGCTCGACGCGCGCCTGGTCCTCGAGCGAGACACGCCATTCGCCGCGCGGCTGCTCCGCCTCGCCTTTGGGTTCGAGGAGCGAGCAGAAGAGCGGATCGCCGTCCACGGCGGGCGCGCAGCCCCAGACCATGCCGGCCGAGGCGTCGACCAGCGCGCTCACCTGGCAATTGCCGATCGGCCAGAGGTTGAGGTCCTTCACGCCGCCGCCCTCAGCCACGCGGCCACCTCCGATACGCCGTCCAGCCGGTAAACCGCCGCCGTCTCGCGCGGCGGCCCGACGAGGACGCCCGCCCCGCCGAGCGCGGCGGCGGCTTCGAAGGCGTGCTCGTCGGTCAGATCGTCTCCCATGAACAGAGGACGCGCGCCGGCAAAGGCGGGTTCCCTCATCAGTCGACGAAGCGCGTCCCCCTTGTCCGCGCCCGCCGGCCGGAGTTCGGCCACCATCTTGCCGTGCTGGACGACGAAGCCCGCCCGCTCCGCCAGGCCCTCCATCAGCGAAGCCACCTCCGCCTCCCGTTCCGGCGCCCGGCGGAAGTGGAGCGCGACGCTCGCCGGCTTCTCCTCGACGAGAAGGCCGTCCGCCGCGGCGGCGAAGCGCGCGATCACGTCCCGCGCCTCATCGAGACCGCGGGGGCGCGCGAGCGGGAGCAAAGTGCCGGCGGCGAGCCGCAGCTCAAGCCCGTGCGACCCCGACATCGCCACCCCGCCGCAGCCGACATGCCGGTCGAGATCGGCGAGCGAGCGCCCGCTGACGATCGCCAGCCTACCCTCCAGGCGCTCTGCGAGACGCGCGAGCAGGTGCGGAAGCTCGCCGGGCACGCGGATCGCGTCGGGCGCTTCGGCAAGCTCCACGAGCGTCCCGTCGAAATCGAGAAACAGGGCCGCGCCGTCCAGAAGCGACAGCGGCGGCGGCAAAAGATCACTGGCCATGGCGGGTCCGTAGGCGAGGCGGACGGGGTTCCTCAACCCCGCCGCGCTGCGCTAGACCTGCGCCCATGCCCCCGCCCATCCATTCCGCCGCCCGCTTCGACATCGCCTACCGGCCCGCGCGGGAGGACGAACTCGACTTCCTCGGCGCCGTCTACGCATCCAGCCGCGCTGAGGAGATCGCCCAGGCCGGCTGGCCGCCCGAGATGGAGCAGGCGTTCCTCAAGCAGCAGCACGAGGCCCAGCACGCCCATTATGCCAACGTCTATCCCGAAGCCGAGCGGCTGGTGATCGAGCGCGGCGGAGAGCGCATCGGCCGGCTTTACCTCCAGGAATGGGAGGGCAACGTCCGCATCGTCGACATCGCCCTCCTCCCGGCGTTCCGCGGCGGCGGGGTGGGGGAAGCCATCGTGCGCGACATCGGCGAGGATGCCTGGGCGCGCGGCATGAAGGTCTCGATCCACGTCGAGATCTTCAATCCCGCCAAGCGCCTCTACGAGCGGCTCGGCTTCGTGCCCGTCGAAGACAAGGGCGTCTACCAGCTCATGGAATGGACGGCGCCGGGCGCGGCTTAGTAGAAGACAGCCTCGTAGCGCGTCCCGGCTTCCTCGCGGCCGATCGGGCACACGAAGATGTCGTGCGCCGTGCCTTCGCGGCGAAAAGTGTAGGTGCCCTGCGGCAGGAGCGGGTCGAAGGGCCCGCGAAATTCGAGCCGGAACGAGCCGCCAGGGCGCCCCGAGTCGGCGAGCGGCGACGCGTCGATCAGCGCGGCCGGCCAGAAGCTCGTCCCGACGCCCATCTCCCACTGCTCGCCGACGGCGAAATCGCCAAGGCTCAGGTCCGCCATATTCCCCCCATTTTCAGTGCGTCAGTCGACCGTCTCGTTCGGATCGGTGCCGAAGATGAAGGACGCGCGGATGAAGCCGCGGCGCCCCTGCACGTCGAGTTCGCACCACCCCGCTTCGCAGCTTTCGATATTCCCGACCACGCCCGGCTCCACGCGGAAGCGGACGGGCGAGCCTTCGTCGGCCTGGGCGTGCATCGGCCGCGGCTCGGCGCCGACGACGAGCGCGGTGCGCTGCTCGTCCAGGAGCGGGCGCATGATCCAGCCCTGCGCCCCGAGCGGGTCCTGCACCTTGCGCCAATGGGGCTGCACCGCGATCACCCGCATCGGCAGGCCGCGCCGGACATAGCGCCACTGCGCGGGATAGGTCTGCGCCGGACCGGTGCGCATCAGCACGTCGTTAGCTCTGAGCGACACCCAATAAGGCGGCTGCCGCTCGCTTTGCGCCTGCGCGCCGGTCTGAGCGAGCGCCGCCGCCGCCACGAACGCCGAAAGAATGAAACGCCTGAACATGGCTTCTTCT
>DASQND010000055.1:0-7882 GCA_035645215.1 Allosphingosinicella sp. | reverse complement strand
GAGGCCGGCGACGAAGGCGGGGCCCTTGGCGGGGGTGATGACGCACATGCCGTCGGGCTTGTTCTGGTCGGACGCGAGCTTGGCGATGAACTTGTTGTAGGAAACGCCGGCCGATGCGGTGAGGCCGGTTTCGGCCTTGATCCGGGCGCGGATTTCCTCGGCGATTGTCGTTGCGATGCCGATGCCCTTCAGATCCTCGGTGACGTCCAGATAGGCTTCGTCGAGGGAGAGCGGTTCGACGTGCGGCGTGTAATCGTGGAAGATGGCGCGGATCTGGCCCGAGACTTCCCGGTAGGCGTCGAAGCGCGGCTTGACGAAGATGAGGTCCGGGCAGCGGCGCTTCGCGGTGACGGACGGCATGGCGGAGCGGACGCCGTATTTGCGGGCTTCGTAGGAGGCGGCGGCGACCACGCCGCGAACGCCGCCGCCGACGGCGAGCGGCTTGCCCCTGAGCTCCGGATTGTCGCGCTGCTCGACCGAGGCATAGAAGGCATCCATGTCGACATGGATGATCTTGCGCAGCGGGGGTGCTGGCGGCGCTTCGGGCGCGGGCTCGGCGGGCGAGGCGTTCACCTTCTGATCCTAGCGCGGCGGAGGACGCGCCGCCAGAGCCTCCATAGCGATGTGCGGAAACGCACAGACTCGGCGCGGTCTCGGCCGTAACCGCGTGTCTGTCGGGGCCACCGCCAAGGCGCCGGCACAGGGGACGGCCGCCCCCGGGATTCTTCCATCGGACCCGGGGGCGGTCTACTCCCGCCGTGCCGCGCGCCGCGGCGCGGACCCCTTGGCGCCGTCGCTCGTTCCCCGGGTGCGCGCCCCCTGCCGGGCGGCTTCACATGGGCGGCGCTCTGTGCTTAAGGGCCGCCACGTCTCCCAGGCCGAGGACCATCCCCCAGTCATGAACATCCACGAATATCAGGCGAAGGAACTGCTCGCGACATTCGGCGTGCCGGTGCCCGCGGGCCATGCCGCGATGAGCGTCGAAGAGGCGGTCGCGGCGGCCGAGGGGCTGCCGGGGCCGCTCTATGTGGTCAAGGCGCAGATCCATGCCGGCGGGCGCGGCAAGGGCAAGTTCAAGGAATTGGGGCCGGACGCCAAGGGCGGCGTCAGGCTCGCGCGCACGCTCGACGAGGTGCGCGCGGCGGCGGGCGAGATGCTGGGCAATACGCTGGTGACGATCCAGACCGGCGCGGAGGGCAAGCAGGTCAACCGGCTCTACGTGACGGACGGCGTCGACATCGCGAAGGAATTCTACCTGGCTCTGCTCGTCGACCGGGCGACGGGGCGGATCGCGATGGTGGTCTCGACCGAAGGCGGAATGGACATCGAGGAGGTCGCCCATTCGACGCCCGAGAAGATCCAGAACATCGCCATCGATCCGGCGACCGGGTTCATGCCGCACCACGGGCGCGCGGTGGCCAAGGCGCTGGGGCTGGACGGCAGCCTCGCCAAGCAGGCGGCGAAGGTCGCGAGCCAGCTTTACGACACGTTCCTGGGCACGGACGCGGCGCAGATCGAGATCAATCCGCTGGCGGTGACCGAGGACGGGCAGCTCCTCGTCCTCGACGCCAAGGTCGGCTTCGATTCGAACGCCATGTTCCGGCATCCCGATCTGATGGCGCTGCGCGACGAGACGGAGGAGGATCCGGCCGAGCTCGAAGCGTCGAAATACGACCTTGCCTACATCAAGCTGGACGGCACGATCGGCTGCATGGTGAACGGCGCCGGCCTCGCCATGGCGACGATGGACATCATCAAGCTCAATGGCGCCTTCCCGGCCAACTTCCTCGACGTCGGCGGCGGCGCGTCCAAGGAAAAGGTGACGGCGGCGTTCAAGATCATCCTGTCGGACCCGGCAGTGAAGGGCATTCTCGTCAACATCTTCGGCGGCATCATGAAGTGCGACATCATCGCCGACGGCATCATCGCGGCGGCGCGCGAGGTCGATCTCAAGGTGCCTCTGGTGGTGCGGCTCGAGGGGACGAACGTCGCGGAGGGCAAGGCTTTGCTCGCCCAGTCCGGGCTGCCGATCGTGGCGGCGAACGATCTGGGCGATGCGGCGCGGAAGATCGTCGCGCAGGTGCAGGACGCGGCGTAGGATTTCCCTCCCCCTCGATCGGGGAGGGTTGCGTAGCCTTAGCGAGCTTCTTCAGCGAGCTTAGGCGAAGCTGGGAGAGGGTGACAGCGCCGGCGGACTAGCGCCAACGCTGTCACCCTCTCCAACTCCGACTAGGCGGCTTGGGGACCCAAGCCGCCAAGTCTCCGTATCCTCTCCCATCAAGGGAGAGGGCTTGGAAGGAGCGAGAATGAAACTGTTAGTCCCCGTGAAGCGGGTGATCGATTACAACGTCAAGCCGCGGGTCAAGGCGGACGGGACTGGTATCGACCTCGCCAACGTCAAGATGAGCATGAACCCGTTCGACGAGATCGCCGTCGAAGAGGCGATCCGCCTCAAGGAAAAGGGCGCGGCGACGGAGATCGTCGTGGTTTCGATCGGGCCGGCCAAGGCGCAGGAGACGCTGCGCACGGCGCTTGCGATGGGCGCGGACCGGGCGATTTTGGTGACGACCGACGCCGAGGTCGAGCCGCTCGCGGTCGCGAAGATCCTCGCGAAGATCGCCGGGGAAGAGCAGCCGGGCATGATCGTGCTCGGCAAGCAGGCGATCGACGACGATTCGAACCAGACCGGGCAGATGCTCGCGGCCTTGCTCGGCTGGGCGCAGGGGACGTTCGCTTCGAAGGTCGAGGTTTCCGGCGACGCGGTCGATGTGACTCGAGAAGTCGACGGGGGGCTGGAGACGGTTCGGCTGAAGCTGCCGGCGGTGGTGACGACCGACCTTCGCCTCAACGAGCCGCGCTATGCGTCGCTGCCCAACATCATGAAGGCGAAGTCCAAGCCCTTGGCGCAGAAGACGCCGGAGGATTACGGCGTCGACGTGGCGCCGCGGCTGACGACGCTCAAGGTGACGGAGCCGCCGAAGCGGACGGCGGGCGTGAAGGTCGGCTCGGTCGACGAGCTTATCGACAAGCTGCGTGAAACGGGAGTGGTCGGATGAAGTGCCTCGTTCTGGTCGAACATGAAGGCGGGCAGCTCAAGGACGCGACGCTCGCCGCCGTCACCGCTGCGGGCAAGCTCGGCGAAACGCATCTGCTGGTCGCCGGCTCGGGCGTCGGTGCGGTGGCCGAGGCCGCGGCGAAGATCCCGGGCGTGGGCAAGGTGCATGTCGCGGACGATGCGGCTTACGAGCACCAGCTTGCCGAGAACGTGGCGCCGCTGATCGCCTCGCTGATGGGGCATCACGATGCGTTCCTGGCGCCAGCGACGACGACGGGGAAGAACGTGGCGCCGCGTGTCGCTGCGCTGCTCGACGTGATGCAGATTTCGGACATCCTTTCCGTCGAGGGCGAGGACACGTTCACGCGGCCCATTTATGCCGGCAATGCGATCGCGACGGTGCGCTCTTCGGATGCGAAGAAGGTGATCACGGTGCGCGGGACGGCGTTTGAAAAGGCGGCGCGGGACGGTGGGTCGGCGGAGATCGAGGCGGTTTCGGGCGGCGGCGAGCAGGGGCTTTCGAGCTTCGTCGGCCAGGAGGTCGCGCATTCGGAGCGGCCGGAGCTGACCAGCGCCACCATCGTCGTTTCGGGCGGCCGGGCGCTGGGTTCGGCGGAGCAGTTTCATGCGCTGATCGATCCGCTCGCCGACAAGCTCGGCGCGGCGGTCGGCGCGAGCCGCGCGGCGGTCGATGCGGGCTATGCGCCGAACGATTACCAAGTCGGCCAGACGGGCAAGATCGTGGCGCCGGGCGTCTATATCGCCGTCGGCATTTCGGGCGCGATCCAGCACCTCGCCGGCATGAAGGATTCGAAGGTCATCGTCGCGATCAACAAGGACGAGGACGCGCCGATCTTCCAGGTCGCCGACATCGGCCTGGTCGGCGACCTCTTCAAGCTGGTCCCGGAACTGACCGAGAAGCTGTAAAAGGTGGCGCTGCCGCCGCCGAGATGAACGAGCGCGGCGGAATGCCGGAGCTGGGGGGGGGGCGCCCCGCCGCTAAGCCATTGCCGAAGCGTTGCGGATGCAGCGGCGCAGCATATCGGCGACCTGCGCGGTGCAGTTGACGATCGACAGCTTCTGCCGAACCTCTTCGAGCCCGAACTCCTCCACGATCCGCACGACCGACGCGTTGACGAAGGAGGAAGGTACGCCGTCCGCGCCCGCAAACGACAGCGTCACCGCTTCTCCCGCGCGCAGCGGTCCGTGCAGTGCCTCGTAGAGGAGCGCGCCCTCTGCCGCCGTATTGCAGTTGGGCACCACTTCCAAAGCCGACACTACCATTCGAACGCCTCCGCCTCTTCCACCGGATCTCCGACGAAATCTGTTGTCGGCAATATAATGTTGACCAGAGTGCCGGGGTAGGTGCCGGCTCCAGTCCTTACATCAATCGCTGGCGCCGTGCCAACGGCGGCGCGCGCCCTGAGCCTTGCGGTAAGCGAGTGGATCACGACTGAGCCTTTGTTGTCGCAGACATAATCGAGGAGAATGCGGAGCCCCGCGCCGCGATTGTTCGGCCGGCTGCGCGCCGTGATTCCGTCTTCGACGGCCATCCGCAGCGCGTCGGCATCGGACTTCGGACCGAAGGTGGACCTGATCGTGGCCGGGATGCCCCTCCCGAAATCGGAAATGGTCAGGTGCACTTCCCGTTTCATCGGATGGTGCTGAATGTGGACGAAGCCGATCGTCTCGCCGGAGTGATCGGATATGTTGTTGAAGATTTCCTTGGCTGAGGTCTTGATGCTCGTGAGTGCCCGCTGATCGACGTGCAGCACCGAGGCTAGCCATGGCGTGGCAACATGTTCCAGCCATGAAAAGCTTTCCGTCGGCAGGATAGGCTTGAACGGCAGCGTGGATCTGCGCACTTTTGCATTCGGCCGCAGCGGTTTCCCGATATATTCTTGAAAGAAGCCGGAATCGTCGAGGTATGAAAGCGCAGGCGTATCCTGCCCGTAGTTGACGAAGCGTACCGCCGCGTTCCTTGCACGCAGCCATTCCAGGACGTTGCAGAACACCGTCAGGCCTGTTCCGTCGATCCACCAGAGCCGACCGAAATCGAACTCGAACGCATCGGCGACGGGTGTGCCACCCGTACTCACCACCGATGCGACGAAGCTGTAAAGCGCCGTCTCTGTGAAACTGGCGGGAAGAAGAACGCGCTGCACGGCGCGACCATAACGGGGTCCGGCCGCAATTCAACGCCGCCCCCACGAGCGCGTAGGCCGCTGCGGTCACATCCAATTCGGATCAAGTTTGGGTCCGCGGACCCACGCCCCCATCCGTTTCGGATGCGTCTTGAATCGAGCGCGCGGCGGTTGAGGCGCAGCTTCCCCTTCGGGGGGATCTGCCATGAATATTCTGACGCGCGCTTTTCTATCGCTTGTGGCCGTTGCCGCGGCGCCGGCCGCCGCCTTTGCGCAGCCGGTGGCCACCCCGGCAGCGCCGGCCGCCGCGGGCCCGCAGCCGGCGGCGGGGGAGTATGTCGTCCATGCCATCGATGTCGGCACGGGGCTCGCCATCTTCGTCGAGGGGAGCGACTTCACCCTGCTCTACGATGCGGGGAGCAACGACGACGATGCGCGCGGGGCGAACAACCGGGTCGTCGCCTATCTGCGGGCGGTGCGGCCCGACCTGAGGGCCATCGACCATGTCGTGCTCAGCCATCCGCACAAGGACCATAGCGAGCTGATGCCCGACGTGATCGAGCAGTTCGCGGTCGCGAACCTCTGGGACTCGGGTGCGGTCAACCCGATCTGCAGCTACCGCAACCTGCTGACGGCCGCGGCCGCGCGGGGCGTCGCTTACCACAACGGCATCGCGACGGGCGGGATGCACAGCAACGCGTTCGAAGCGCAGCGCTGCTACGGGCGGCCGGTGCCGGCGGGCACCGTCGAAGTGCCGCGCGCCGACAAGGCGCAGCGCGGGCGCACCATCCTGCTCGGCGACAGGGCAAGCCTCACCTTTCTCCACGCCGACGGTTCGCGCCAGTCGAGCTTCAACGCGAACAGCATGGTGGCGCGGCTGACGCTCGGCACGCGGGTGCTCCTGCTCCCGGGCGACGCGGAGGCCGGGCCGCGCGTGGCGCCTTCGACGCCGCCGACGGAGCGCTCGGTGGAAGGGCAGCTCCTGCGCTGCTGCGGGGCCCTGCTTCGCGCCGACATCCTCGTCGCGGGGCATCACGGCAGCACGACCTCGTCGCGCGCGGCCTTTCTCGATGCGGTGGGCGCGATGCACTACATCGTCTCGTCCGGGCCGACTCGCTACGGAACGGTGACGCTGCCGGACGCGCCCGTGATCGGCGAGTTCACGCGCCGCGGCACCGTCTGGCGCACCGACGTCGACGACGCGGCTTGCGCCGCGAACCCCGCGAAGATCGGCCGGGACGCGGACGGCAAGCCCGGCGGGTGCGACAATATCCGGATCGCGATCGCTTCGGACGGCATGGTGAGGCTCGAGTACAGCCGCCGCGCCGACTGAGGTTAGGTCCATATCGGACGTATTTCGGGCCGCTTCGGTCCGTTGCGGACGCGGTTCGAATTCAGCGATCCGGCCTGTGCGCGCAGCCTCCCCGCGAGGGGGGACTCACCATGATGAAACTGCGCCTGCTTGCCTGTGCATTCGCCGCCACCTTGGCCTTTGGCTGGAGCTCGGCCGCTTCGGCCTGGGGCAATAGCGGGCACCGGACGGTCTGCAGCATCGCTTATGCCAACGTCACGCCAACGACGCGGCGGGAGATCGACCGGCTTCTGCAGGCCGACCCGGCGATTCTCGGGCCGACTCGCCAGAATGCCGATTACGGCTGGGCCTGCACCTATCCAGACAACACTGCGGAAAACGGCCCCCCGCGCCGCCCGCCCGAACATTACGTCAACTATCCGCGCAATCAGCGGCGGGTGAACGCGGCGTCGGGCTGCGGGCTCGCCTCGCCCTGCGTCATCAGCGCCATCGCGGCGGACTTCGCGACCCTGCGCTCGGCGGCGGCGAGCGACCGCGCGCGCCACTCCGCGCTCGTCCATCTCGGCCACTGGATCGGCGACGTGCACCAGCCGCTGCACAGCTCCTTCCGGGACGACCAGGGCGGCAATTTGATCCGCGTGAGCGGGCCGGTCTGCCAAGGCGGGCGCTATCCGGTGAAGCTCCATTCGGCGTGGGACACATGCATGTTCGAGCGCCTGAACGGCTGGAGCCGGGACGAGACGCCGACGGTGAGCGAAGTCTCGAGAGTCGCCGCGGCGCTGCACGGGCGGACGACGCCGCGGACGCGCCGGGGGTGGATTTCCGGCGAGCCCTGGTCCTGGGCGGCCGAATCCTATGCGATCGCGCGGGCGCCCTGGGTGGAATATTGCGTGCCGACGCGCGCGGCCTGCCGCTACGGCCCGCTCCAGGCGACCGCGCCCGCGCCGGATATGGAGCGCAGCGTCCTCGTCGACGAAGCCTATCTCAATCGCGCGAAGCCGGTGATCGAGGAGCGGATCACGCGTGCGGGCGTGCGGCTCGCCCACTGGCTGAACCGGGCGCTCGACCCGAGCTACCGGAGCTAGGCGCTAAAAGCCGCCTAGAAACGCCGCGACGTTGGCGCCGAGGCGGTCGACGGCGTAGCCGCCTTCCATGACGACGAGGGTCGGAAGGCCGAGCGACGCGATGCGGCGGGCGATTTCGGGATAATCGTCCGTCTCGATGCGGAAATGGCTGATCGGATCGCCGACGAAGGTGTCGGCGCCGTAGGAGCAGATGAGGAGATCCGGCGTGAAGGCGGCGATCGCTTCGAGGGCGCGGGCGAGGGCCGGTTGGTAGGCGGCGAAATCGGAGCCGCGAGGGAGGGGCAGG
>DASQND010000054.1:0-14548 GCA_035645215.1 Allosphingosinicella sp. | reverse complement strand
GCTCTCGGCGACGATCGATCCCTTCTCGTCGGCATGGAGGTAGCGGCGCCCGGCGAGCCCAGCGCCCTCGTAGCGGACCAGCGGCTCGTCGATTCCCGGCGCATGGACGTAGCGCCGCTGGAGGACGTTCGACGCGTCCCATTCGGCGACGATCGAGGCGCCGTCATAGGTGAAGCGTGTCGCCGGTGCGCCGGTCACCTGCGCCAGCCGGTTCAGCGGGTCGTAGTAGAGCGGCAGCCCGTTCGCCCCGGTCCGCATCAGATTGTCGGAGGCGTAGGAATAGCTGTTGCCGCTCTCCTGGGTGAGGTTGCCGCGCCCGTCGTGGACGGTCGCGATCTGGTCGATCGCAGTCACCCGGTTGCGCCCGTCGACCGCGATCGTCTGCACGCCGGCCGGCGCCGCCGCGGAGTAGAGGTTGTTCGAGCGGTCAGCGCGCGCGAGCTGCCCCGCCGGATTGTAGGCGAACCCGAGCGTAAGATCGTGCGCGGGATCCGGAAAGTCGAGGCCCATCCGCGTCATCTGGGTGCTGGGCTGCTGAAGCGTGCCGTAGCCGTAGCTGGTGACGGTGCCGTTGCCCCGGGTGAGGCTGGTGCGCCGGCCCAGCTGGTCGTAGCCGAACGCCGCCAGCATGGCGCCGACACCTCCCGTCGCCGGGCTCCCTTCGCTGATCCGCGCGATCTCGCCGGTGACCAGCCAGTCCTGCTGCACGAAGAAGCCGTCGGGGTGCGTCAGCCGCGTCCGCCGCCCGGCGGCGTCGTAGGCCGATGTGTAGGTGCCGCGCGGGCTGGTCTGCGTGAGCTGCCGCCCGAGCCCGTCGTAGCTGAAGCTCAGCGGATGGCCCGGGAGAGACGCCGCCGTCATGCGCCCCAGCAGATCGTAGGCGAAGGAAAGGTCGTCCTCGCCGGCCGGCCGGTTGACTGCGGTGAGCCTGTTGAGCCGGTCGTGTTCGAAGGTCGTGATCTCGCCGGCGCGATTGCGATGCTCGCGAATGTTGCCCGCCGCATCGTAGAAGAGCATCTCGCGGTCCGTGCTCGAGCTCTGCCCCGCCTGCCGCTGCTCGACCGGATAGCGGGTCTCGCCGAGGCGGCCGTGGCCGTCGTAAAGGAAGGTGGTGCGGTTGTTCTCGCCGTCAGTCATGGTTTCGACGTGCCCGTTGGCTTCGTAGGTCACCGTCCGTTGAACCGCGGCCTGCGCCGTCCCGACGCCGGTGCGCACCTCGCGCACGAGGCCGGCGGGGTTTCTTTCCACGAGGGTGACTCGATCGGGTCCCTGGTCGCCTTCCGGGCCCGGCGTGCACGCATCGCGCGGCGGCGCGCCGAACTCGGCCGGGTTCATCCTGACGGCGGTGCAGCGCAGGCGATTGTCGGCGTCGTAGGCATGCTCCACCACCGACTCGACGGTCGCGCCGATCGATCCGGTCTCGCGTACCCTGTTGCCGTGGCCGTCATAAGTGTAGCCGGCGGCCGCGGCGACCGTCATCGCAGTCCATGCGGCGTCGCCCTGGCCGGCGGTGGTTCCGCTCTCCACCTGCACCAGGCGGCGCCCGTCATAGCTGTTGCGCGTGGCGCGCGGGAGGAGCGCCCCTGCGCCGTCGGGGTCGGGCGAAACCGTGCCCGTCACCCGCCGCGCCGCATCGTATCGGATGCGCGCGGTGTCGGCCTCCGTCGCAAGCGGCCCGTCGATCGCGACGAGGTTGCCGACATTGTCGTAAGTGAACCGCCCCGTGGCCGCGACCGAGCCGTCCCCGGCGGCGACCGTCTGCGCCGCCGCATTGAGGTTGCTTGCTCCGTTCGGGTCTCCATAGTCTATTGTCGCGCGAAGCTCGGCCGCGGCGTTGGTGCAGGCGGCGCCCGCCGCACATGTGCTGGTGCTCTCGAGCAGCTGGATGGGCCGGCCGGCCGCGACGAGGGTGCCGGCGCCGTTGCGGATGCGGGCTTCGCGGCTCGTATATTGATAGCGGACCTGCGGCCGGACGCCGTTCGGGTCCTGCGGTAGCGTCACGGAAGTGAGCGCGCCCGTGCCGTTGTCGTAGGAATAGTCCGTGTAATTGCCGCGTGCGTCGCGCGTCCGGACCGGCTGGTTGCACACGACGGTATTGACGCAGCTTTCGCTATATTCCGCCGAGGTGACGCTGTCCGCTAAATCCGACCCAGCACGCGCGCGCCGCGTGACCGAGGTGACGTTGCCGCGCGCGTCATAGGTATAGATGGCCTGCTGCCCGCCCGGGAAAGTCTGTTTGACGAGCCTGCCGTTCGACGGGTCATATTCGCTATGCGTGACGTTACCGAGAGGATCCGTCACATCGGCGATGCGCGTGTAAGCGGATATCGTCTGACCGAAATTGTCGAGCACTGCGGGGTAGCTCACCGTGCGAACGGTGGTCGTACCGCCCGTCGCGTCTATCCTGTCCACGATATTCCAAGCATCCGGCGCTGCCCGGAGCACGTAACGGTCCGTTTGGCCAAGAACGGTGATCTCGGCGGTGCGGGAAGCCTCGAAGACGCGGTGGCGGAAATCGTAGCTGTTCGTCTCGGGCGACATGATCTGGAATTCGCGAATCGCCTCTGAACCGTTCGGACCTGGCACGAAGCTCGTCGGCAGGGTCCGGTAGCGCCAGCGGCGTCCGGCGGGCTGGTTCACCTCGAGGATGGAAGCTCCGTTTTCGAAGGACCGCGTATAGGTCGCCGTTGGCCAGTTATGCTGCAACGTGCACGTGTTCGCATACGGATCGCAGGCTTCCACGGCATTGTTGATGCCGATCGCGGCGGTCATCGCGATCCAGTCCCCGTACGCGCCGGGATCGTTCGTGGTGCCTGTCAACGCTTCCGTCGCGATGTTGTGCGCATAGGCGAACTTCAGCTGATATCCGCGGTTGTCGGTGACGGACTGAAGCCGCACATCGCCGTAGCAGCTCGTCTCCCGCGTGATGTTTCCGTTCGAGTCCTGCTCCTGGGGATAGCAAAAAAGCGCATTCTGCCAGGTGAGCCCCGTTTCGTAACCGTTCGGGTATAGGATGCGGGCGACCACGAGGTGCGTGCCGCCGTAAACGCCGCCCAGATAGTAGCGGACGCCGTTGCGGTCCGTGAACAGACCCGCCCACCATTGGCCCGCCTCCTGGAAGGACGAGGTGGTCAGGGTTTCGCCCGTTTGCTCCGGGTCCACCCAGGATGAACCCTGGCGCCGAAACGTCTTGCTCAGCGAACCGAGCTGGACCGTGATCGTGCCGGCTTCGGTTTCGCCGGCAACGACCATGGACCAGTTGTGGCCGATCCGCTGGCCGGACTCGGCGACAGTCCGGTCGAGGCGCAGACCGCCGGAGGGCGCGCCGATATGGAGGTCCGTCTCCGTAAGCGACAAGCCGCCGGTTACTAGATCGACGCCGTTCTCGTCGATCAGTCGCGGCGTCGACTGCGCGGCAGCCGGATTCGTGAGTGCAGTGGATGCGAGCAGCGCGCACGAAACCGCGCCCGCGCGAAGCAGGGTCTTGTTCATCGTCTTTTACTCCGTCTGGTCGCGCCGGGCGCGTGCGCCGCTCCCGATGTTCGGGAAAGGCCATGGGATGGTTGCCTCAATGGCGGGTGTTGGTGCCTGGCGTCGTGCGGTCGCTACACCCGCCGTACCTGTCGTTTGCCGACATGTTGCCGCCCGCCGGTCCTTCTCTCTCGTCCTTCAGCGGCTGGCTGCAGGCGGCAAAGGCGCCGGCGATCCTCCCACGGGCGAGCGCCGCCTTATGAAGCGACGACCGCTGCGGCCGGGGATTGCCAATCTGCGCGTGCACCGGGAGTGTCAGGCGGGTGCTGGCGAGGAGGACGCAAGCCGCCGTGGCCCGCTTGAAGGGCGTCATCATCTGGCAATCCTTTGTTGCTGGTTCGTATTGGATGG
Organism: Allosphingosinicella sp.; assembly: GCA_035645215.1. Classification (GTDB taxonomy): domain Bacteria; phylum Pseudomonadota; class Alphaproteobacteria; order Sphingomonadales; family Sphingomonadaceae; genus Allosphingosinicella. The sequence continues at coordinate 10,666 of DASQND010000054.1, read as the reverse complement.
GCGGGCGGAGCGGCGGGTCGAACCGCCGCTCCGCGCTCGGCTCACGGGGTCAGAATGCCGATCCCGGCCACGGCGGCGTAGCCGCAAGGGCCTGCGGTGCCGGTCGTCGTGACGTTCACCGGCGCATTGAGCGCACGCGCGGTGAGCAGAACCGCGTACATCTCCGCGAAATTGGTCTGGGAGGTCGAGAGGGTGAAATATGCGGCATTCATCACGTCCGGGTCGGCGACGGACACGCCCTGCAGCCGAAAATAGACGCACTGCGTCTGGCTGCCGATGCCGAAGTCGAGCACGGTTTTGCGCTCGTGGGTGACGGCGGCCGCGGCCGGAACCGCGTGTGCCAGGAGCGCAAGCGCGCAGGCTGCCGAAAACAAAGTCTTCATCAATACCTCCTCTGAAAGAATTCACCGCCGGCCATTCGGGCGGAGTTTTGCGCCGCGGCTGCGCATGCCGGTGGACAGGCAGCCGCGGAATTTCGTCAGCCCACCGGAATCACGACGTATCTGCCGCCGCGCGGCACGACGACGACGCCGGGCGTGTCCGACGGGACCGGCATCGAAGGTGGCGTCGACCAGGTGCCGCTAACCGACCTGGCGAGCCGGTTGTTGGCGGCGTCATAAGCATAGGTGGCGGTGTGGGATTGCGCCGCCTGGTCAGGTTGGGCCTGCGTCCGCACGACATTCGTGAGGCGGCCGCGGACATCGTAGCTGTAGTTCACGGTCTCCGCCGCCTGTGCGGACGCCGCGGCCGGGACGCCGGCGAGGGCCGCCGCGGCCGCGCCGGCTGCTGCAACCGGAACGCGCAAGAGGCGCCCCCCTATTGATCCAACCATGTTCGTTCCTTTCTGGTCCTGCGACTCGGCTCACGCCCCGTCGTCTGGAACACATCAGGAACACTCGAAAACCTACAAAACAAGGCTGTCGGGAAAGTTTTTTTCCAGTGAGGTTCTTTATTCCATCGCTCGGGCAGGTTCGCCGCGCGGGCGCTTACGTGACGCTCGCGGCTTCACCGCGCGCCCTCGATCCGCTAGAGCCGCAGGCAAGATGAGCGCAGACAGCAATTCGGGACGGATCACCCTTCACCGCGGCAACGGGGGCTCCGGCGGGGGCCGCGGAGCGGCGGCCTTCGCCGCGCTGAGGCGCTGGCTTGGCGCCGCCTGGCGCTTCGTGCGCCGCATCCTGCGCCCCTGGTGGGCGAAGGCGCTGGCGGCGATCCTGCTCCTGCCCTTTCTCATCCTGCTCATTCTCTACATCATCGTCGCGCCGGGGCTCCCGTCCGCCGAATCGCTTTTGAGCTACGAGCCGCCCCTTCCCTCCTACGTCCGCGACCGGGAGGGAGATCCGGTGCACAGCTTCGCGCGCGAACGCCGCGTCGAGCTCCAGTTCCGCGAATTCCCGCCCGCCCTCATCAACGCCTATCTCGCAGCCGAGGACCGCACCTTCTTCAGCCACGGCGGCATCGATTATCCGGGCTTCGCCGGCGCCATCCTCGATTACGCGACAAAGGCCGGCAGCGGCGAGCGCGCCCGCGGCGGTTCCACCATCACCCAGCAGGTGGCGAAGAACCTCCTCCTCGGCGACGAATATTCCGTCACCCGCAAGGTCCGCGAATTCTTCCTCGCCTGGCGCATCGAATCGGTGCTTGAAAAGGAGCAGATCCTCGAACTCTACCTCAACCAGATCTTCCTCGGCCGGAACGCCTACGGCGTGCAGGCGGCGGCGCGCGCTTATTTCGACAAGGACGTGGACGACCTCTCCCTCCACGAAATCGCCTATCTCGCCATCCTTCCCAAAGCGCCTAGCAATTACAGCCCGGAGCGCCGCCCGGAGCGGGCGATCGAGCGGCGCAACTGGGTGCTCTCCGAAATGGAGCGCAACAACTTCATCACCGCCGCCCAGCGCGCCGAAGCGACCGCGCAGCCGCTCGGCACCATCCGCGCCGGAAGCGGCCAGAACGTTCGCAACATCGGCGGCTATTTCGTCGAGGAGGTCCGCCGCCAGCTCGTCGCCCGCTACGGCGAGGAAGCGCAGCGCGGCCCCAACGGCGTCTATACGGGCGGCCTTTGGGTCCGCACCTCGCTCGATCTCGAAATGCAGACCGCCGCCGAGGAGGCCCTTCGCGCCGGCCTCGCCCGCTACGAGCGCGGCCGCGGCTGGCGCCCGTCGGGCCTCACCATCGACGTCGAAGGCGACTGGCGCACCGCCCTCGGCACCGCCAATTACGGCGTCGGCGATCCCGACTGGCGCCCCGCGGTCGTCCTCTCGAAGAGCGGCGGCACGGCAAGCCTCGGCTTCACCGACGGCAGCACCGGCTCCCTCCCCTCGGGCCTTGCCGCCATGCCCCAGCGCGGCACCGGAACCCCCGCTTTCTCCGCCCTCCGTCCCGGCATGATCGTCGCCGTCGAGCGCGAAGGCGAGGGCGCCGGCAGCGTCTGGGCGCTTCGCTCCGTCCCCGAAATCTCGGGCGGCATGGTCGCCGAGGAGGTCTCCACCGGCCGTGTCCTCGCCATGCAGGGCGGCTGGGCGCTGGGCGCCGGCCAGTCCTGGAACCGCGCCACCCAGGCGCAGCGGCAGCCGGGCTCCACCTTCAAGCCCTTCGTCTACGCGACCGCGCTCGACAACGGCATGACGCCCGCCTCGATCATCGTCGACGGGCCCTTCTGCGTCTATCAGGGCGCGAGCCTGGGGCAGAAATGCTTCCGCAATTTCGCGGGCGGCTATTCCGGCCCGCAGACCATGCGCTGGGGCCTCGAGCAATCGCGCAACCTCATGACCGTGCGCACCGCCAATCAGGTCGGCATGGAGCCGATCGTGCGCATGTCGAGCCGCATGGGCATCGGCGAGATGACGCCCTTCCTCGCCAACGCGCTCGGCTCGGCCGAGACCACGGTCCTCAGGATGACCAACGCCTTTGCGATGCTCGCCAATCAGGGCCGCGAGCTTCGCCCGACGCTCATCGACTATGTCCAGGACCGCAGCGGCAAGGTGATCTACCGCACCGACAATCGCTGCCAGCGCATGCAGGATTGCAACGCGGCCGACTGGAACGGCCGTCCCATGCCCCGCCCGCCGCTGCGCACCCGCCAGCTCATGGATCCGATGACCGCCTTCCAGGTCGTCCACATGCTGACCGGCGTCGTCGAGCGCGGCACCGCCACCATCCTTCGCGACCTCGAACGGCCCCTGTTCGGCAAGACCGGCACCTCGACCGGCCCCAACAACGTCTGGTTCGTCGGCGGCTCGGCGGACATCGTCGCCGGCGTCTATATCGGCTTCGATCAGCCCCGCCCGATGGGCCACCATGTCCAGGGCGGCACTTATGCGGCGCCGATCTTCCGCCAGTTCGCCCAAAAGGCCTATGAAGGAATGCCCGTCGTCCCCTTCCGCGCGCCGGCCGGCATCCGCATGGTCCGGATCGACCGCCGCTCCGGCCAGCGCGTCTTCGGCGCCTGGCCGACGAGCGACCCGCGCGCCGGAATCATCTGGGAAGCCTTCCGCCCCGAAAGCGAGCCGCGCCGCACCATCCGCCGCGACGAAGCCGCGCCCGACTCCCGCAGCGCCTCCGTCACCCGGCCGCGCCGCCCGCGCCCCGCCCGGGCCGCGGCCCCGGCGCGCCCGAGCCAGGCGAAGGCGGCAAGCGACGATTTCTTGCAAAGGGAGGAGGGCATCTACTAGGCCGCTTCCTCGCCTGGTTGCTTTCCCCCCACCGGAGTTTCCCATGCGCGCCGAAGCGCAAGCTCATGCCGATCAGATCAACGCCGCTTTGGCGCTGCTTCGCCGCTTCCTCGATTGGGACCGCGCGCTGCGGCGGCTCGACGAATTGAACGCGCGCGTCGAGGACCAGGCGCTCTGGAACGACCCGAGGGCGGCGCAGGAGGTGATGCGCGAGCGCCGCCGCCTGGACGAAGCGATCGGCGCCACCCGCAAGATCGAGCAGGAGCTCGCCGACACGGCCGAGCTCATCGAAATGGCCGAAGCCGAAGGCGACGACGCCCTCGTCGACGACGCTGTGCGCTCACTGGCCGAGCTCGCCGAGCGCGCCGAGCGGGACAAGGTCCAGGCCCTCCTCGCCGGCGAGGCCGACGCGAACGACACGTACGTCGAGATCAATTCCGGTGCCGGCGGCACCGAATCGAACGACTGGGCGGGCATGCTGGAGCGCATGTACACGCGCTGGGCCGAGCGCCGCGGCATGAAGGTCGAGCTCGTCGACCGCCATTCCGGCGAGCAGGCCGGCATCAAGTCGGCGACCCTCTTGGTAAAAGGCGAGAACGCCTACGGCTATGCCAAGACCGAAAGCGGCGTCCACCGTCTCGTCCGGATCAGCCCCTATGACAGCTCCGCGCGGCGCCACACCAGCTTCGCCTCGGTCTGGGTCTATCCGGTGATCGACGACAATATCGAGATCGAGGTCAACGAAAGCGAGCTTCGCATCGACACCTACCGCGCGTCCGGCGCCGGCGGCCAGCACATCAACACGACCGATTCGGCGGTGCGCATCACCCACCTTCCCACCGGCATCGTCGTCCAGTGCCAGAACCAGCGCTCGCAGCACAAGAACAAGGCCGAAGCGTTCAACCAGCTTCGCGCCAAGCTCTACGAAGCCGAGCTCCAGAAGCGCGAAGCCGAAGCCAACGCCACCGCGGCGGGGAAGACCGACATCGGCTGGGGCCACCAGATCCGCTCCTACGTCCTCCAGCCCTATCAGCTCGTCAAGGACCTGCGCACCGGCGTCACCTCCACCGCCCCCTCGGACGTCCTCGACGGCGACCTCGACCGCTTCATGGCCGCCGCCTTGTCGCAGCGCGTCACCGGCGAAAAAGTCGAAGTGGAAGATGTGGAGTAATCCTCTCCACCCACGCGGCGAAAAGCCCTCTCGCCCGGTGGGAAGGGGCTTTCGGGCCGCGCCTGTCTTCGCGCTCGCCCTCGCCGCCTGCGGACAGGGTTCCGAGCAGCGCAATACCTTCCCCGATCCCCAGCGCCCCGTCGCCCCGATCGTCTCCTCGAGCTACCTGAACGAAGATTCCCGGGACAGCGTCGGCGAGGCCGAACGCGTCATGGATCTGGCCGAGATCAAGGCGGGAATGTACGTCGCCGACATCGGCGCGGGCGAAGGCTATTACACCGTCCGCCTCTCCCCCCTCGTCGGCGAGCGCGGCCGCGTCCTCGCTCAGGACGTCGTCCCCCAGACCATCCACGAGCTCGCCCGCCGCGTGAACCGCGAGCGGCTCGACAACGTCGCCCTGCGCGTCGGCCAGCCGAACAACCCGCTCTTGCCCGAAGCCTCGTTCGACCGCGTGTTGATGATCCACATGTACCACGAGATCCAGCGCCCGGCCGAATTCCTCTGGAACCTGCGCTCGTCCCTGAAGCGCGGCGGCCGAGTCGCTGTCGTCGACGCCGATCGCCCGACCGACCGCCACGGCACCCCGACCCGCCTCCTCGTCTGCGAATTCAACGCGGTCGGCTACGAGCTCACCCGCTTCGAACGGCTCGACAGCGAATCCTATTTCGCCCAGTTCGAGCCCCGCGGCCCCCAGCCCCAGCCCGCCGACATCCCGCCCTGCGAACTCTGAGCGCAGGCGCCTAAAGCAGCCCCATCGACCGCAGGCTGCACCTCTCGCTCCCTGCGAAGATCAAATGGTCGTGCAGCCGCATCCCGAGCCGGCTTGACGTGTCGGCAAGCTCCCGGGTCGCCTCGATGTCCTCGCGGCTCGGCTGCGCGTCGCCGCTCGGGTGGTTGTGCGCGACGATGATTCCCGCCGCCCCGAGCCGCAGCCCGTCCTCGAGAATCCGCCGCACCGGCAGATCGACATGCTCGGCGCTTTCGGAGGGCGAGACCATCAACTCGATCAGCCGCCGATCCCTGTCGAGATAAGCGACGGCCAGCGTCTCCGCCTCGCCCGGAGCCTCGGCGAATATCGGCTCGAACAGCTTGGCTGCGTCCTGTGCGGTGGCGACGATCACGCATCGCCATGTGCCACCCATGGCGTCCGCTGGCTGTCACGACTGCCTCCCAAATGAACTCCGAAATGGAGGAGAACCCCGCCCGCCTGGCCCGCTCTTCCAAAGCGCCGCCGCTCCCGCCATAGTCGCCGCCATGCAGGCTTATCACGACCTCCTCAGGCGCATCCTCGATGAGGGCGTGCCGCAACAAGACCGCACCGGCACCGGCACCCTGTCCGTCTTCGGCCACCAGATGCGCTTCGATCTGTCGAAGGGATTCCCCCTCGTCACCACCAAGAAGCTGCACCTCAGGTCGATCATCGTCGAATTGCTCTGGTTCCTCCGCGGCGACACCAACATCGCCTGGCTCAAGGAAAACAAGGTCAGCATCTGGAACGAATGGGCGGACGAGAACGGCGATCTCGGCCCCGTCTACGGCAAGCAGTGGCGCGACTGGGCCGGCCCCGACGGCCGCCGCTTCGACCAGCTCGCCGCCCTCATCCATACGATCAACACCAATCCCGGCTCGCGCCGCCAGATCGTCTCCGCCTGGAACCCCGCGGACGTCGATTCGATGGCGCTCCCGCCCTGCCACCTCCTCTTCCAGACCTATGTCGCCAGCGGCCGCCTCAGCCTCCAGCTCTACCAGAGAAGCGCCGACGTCTTCCTCGGCGTCCCCTTCAACATCGCGAGCTACGCCCTCCTCACTCACATGCTCGCCCAGCAATGCGGCCTCGAAGCAGGCGAATTCGTCTGGACCGGCGGCGACTGCCACCTCTACTCGAACCACCTCGAGCAAGCCCGCCTCCAGCTCACCCGCGAGCCGCGGGAGCTCCCGACGCTGACCATAAAGCGCAAGCCCGAAGCCATCGACGCCTACACGTACGAGGATTTCGAAATCACCGGCTACGACCCCCACCCGCACATCGCCGCGCCCGTGGCGGTCTAAGCCCCACGCGATCATGAGCATCGTCACCATCGTCATCGCCCGCGCGGAAAACGGCGTCATCGGCAGGGACGGCAAGCTCCCCTGGCACCTCCCGGAGGATTTGAAGCGCTTCAAGGCGCTCACCACCGGCACGTCCATGGTCATGGGCCGCAAGACCTTCGACAGCCTCGGCCGCCTCTTGCCCAATCGCCAGCACATCGTCCTCACCCGCGACCGCTCCTGGAGCGCCCAAGGCGCCGACGTCGCCCACGACGTGCCCGGGGCCCTCGCCCTCGCCCGCGAGCCCCGCATCTCGGTCATCGGCGGCGCCGACATCGTCCGCCTCTTCCACGCGCTCGCCGACCGCGTCGAACTCACCGAAATCCACGCGGCGATCGAAGGCGACACCATCCTCCCCCCCTTCGACCCCGCCCACTGGCGCGAAACCGCCCGCGAGACCCACCCGGCAAGCGAAAACCGCCCCGCCTACAGCTTCGTCACCCTGACTCGGACGATGTGAGAGAGCAAAGCCGTCACCCCGGACTTGATCCGGGGTCCACCTTCTTCCTTGCGGCGCCTCCAAAGAAGAAGGTGGATGCCGGATCAAGTCCGGCATGACGGCTCTGGAGTTGAATACGCTCATCCTGAGGAGCGGCTGAGTAGGCGAACCCGTATCGAAGCGGCGTCTCGAAGGGCGAGCGCGCGGCATCCCTCGACCCGCCGTCTCGACAAGCTCGACGGCTGCTCGGGACGAACGGAGGTGGTGGACCAACGACGGCGCCCCAACCCCCGTTCGTCCCGAGCAGGGATCGAGCAGGCGAAGCCTGTCGAGAGCCCCGGGTCGAGGGACTTGGCTCGGAGCTGTCCCTCGACGCGCCGTCTCGACAAGCTCGACGGCTGCTCGGGACGAACGGAGGTGGTGGACCAACGACGGCGCCCCACCCCCCGTTCGTCCCGAGCAGGGATCGAGTAGGCGAAGCCGTATCGAGAGCCCGGGTCGAGGGACCCTCGCGACCCCCACCCCCCCGCCCCTTCCCCCCCCGCCCCGCCTCTCCTATAGCCCCCGCCATGGAGCGGCTTGACGGCGGCTCGGCGGTTCCGGAGCGGCTTCGCGGGGGCATCGTCGCGCTCGGCAATTTCGATGGTTTCCACAAGGGGCACCAGGCCGTGGTCGCCCGCGCGATCCACCGCGCCCGCGCCGAAGGCCGCCCCGCCCTCGTCGCGACCTTCGATCCGCACCCCGTCCGCCACTTCAAGCCGGACCTCCCGCCCTTCCGCCTCACCACGCTCGACCAGCGCCAGCGCCTGTTCGCCGAAGCGGGCGCCGACGCGATGATCGTCTTCGGCTTCGACGAAGCGCTCGCCTCCGTCACCGCGCCCGATTTCGTCACCGATCACCTCGCCTCCCGCATCGGTGCCGCGGGCGTCGTGACCGGCGAGGACTTCACCTTCGGCAAGGGCCGCGGCGGCAATGTCGAGCTGCTGAGCGTCCTCGGCCGCGCCAACCGCATGTCGGTCGACGCCGTCGCCCCCGTCCTCGAAGGCGAGGAGGCCGTCTCCTCCAGCCGAATCCGGGGCGCCCTCCAGGCCGGCGACTGCGAAACCGCCACCCGTCTCCTCACCCGCCCCTTCGCGATCGAAGGCGTCGTCGAGCATGGCGACAAGCGCGGCCGCACATTGGGCTATCCGACCGCCAACCTCGGCCTCGGCAATTATCTTCGCCCCCGCTTCGGCATCTACGCCGTCCGCGCCCGCCTCGAAGACGGCGCGGTTATCGAAGGCGCCGCCAATCTCGGCGTCCGCCCCACCTTCGATCCGCCCAAGGAACTGCTCGAGCCCTATTTCTTCGAATTCGAAGGCGACCTTTACGGCCGCACCATCGAAGTCTCGCTCGTTTCCTTCCTCCGTGCCGAGGCGCGCTACGACAGCTTGGACGAACTCAAGACCCAGATGGAGCGCGACTGCGCGCAGGCGCGCCGCCGGCTTGCTTTGTAGGAAACGATATGGTTCGCTGGCGCCATGCGTCCGAACCATGAACCTTCGCTATTCCGCCGCTTTCTTTGCGCCCTGCCGCGCGTCGCGGCATGTGGGGCGGAGGACCCCCCACTGAATCCATGTGAATCTCGTGCCAGTTGTCACCTTTGGCGCCGCGCGGCCCTCGTGAAGCAGGTGTTCCATTGCCCCCCGTTCCCCGCTAAGCCCCGGCCCCGACATGTCCGACAAACAAGATTATAGAGAGACGGTCTTCCTGCCGAAGACCGACTTCCCGATGAAGGCCGGCCTCGCGGCGAAAGAGCCCGCCATCCTCGCCCGCTGGGCTGAGAGCGGCCTCTACAAGCAGCTGCGCGAAGCCCGCGCCGGCCGCACCCGCTTCATCCTCCACGACGGCCCGCCCTACGCCAATGGCGACATCCACATGGGCCACGCGATGAACAAGATCCTGAAGGACATCGTCGTCCGTTCGGCGAGCCTTCGCGGCTTCGACGCGCCCTACGTCCCCGGCTGGGACTGCCACGGCTTGCCGATCGAATGGAAGATCGAGGAGCAGTATCGCAAGAAGAAGCTCGACAAGGACGCCGTCCCGCCGCGCGAATTCCGCGCCGAATGCCGCGCCTATGCCGACAAATGGGTGCGCGTGCAGGCCGAGCAGTTCCAGCGGCTCGGCGTCATGGGCGAGTGGGACGATCCCTATCTCACCATGAAGTTCGAAGCCGAAGCCAAGATCGTCGAGGAGCTCCTCACCTTCGCCGAACGCGGCCAGCTCTACCGCGGCGCCAAGCCCGTCATGTGGTCCCCAGTCGAGAAGACGGCGCTGGCCGAAGCGGAAGTCGAATATGAGGACGTGACGTCCACCCAGATCGACGTGGCCTTCGAGATTACGGAAGCGCCGAATGCACCGGAGCTGGTGGGCGCTCATGCCGTCATTTGGACGACCACGCCGTGGACGATCCCCGTCAATCAGGCGATCGCTTACGGACCGGACGTCGACTACGCACTTGTCGGTCTCTCCTTCGGATATGGCTTGGGCAACGAAAAACATCGGCCAGAGATCAGCCGTCGGTTAGCGGCTCTCGGTCTCGATTTCGATGCCAAGCGCTTCCTCGTGGCCGAAACGCTGCTCGAGGCGGTTCTGGATCGCCTCAACAGTCTCACGGCCAAGCTCGACCTTAGCGACCTCGGACTAGCCGCTCCTGTTTATGAGGCGTTTCCCTTCTCGGCGGAGGGAGAGCGGGAGGTTTTCAAGGGCTCGGACCTTGCCGGCACCGTGGCACGTCACCCGATGCACCATCTCGGCGGCTTCTTTGCCAGGCCTCGCCCTTTCCTCCCCGGCGACTTCGTGACGACGGAGCAGGGCACCGGCCTCGTCCACATGTCGCCGGATCACGGCGAGGACGATTTCCTCCTCTGCAAGGCGAACGGCATCGATCCCGTCTTCGCGGTCGACGATGCCGGCTTCTACCGCGCCGACTGGGAGTGGCTCGGCGGCCAGGGCAGCGTCATCAACCAGAAGTTCAACGCCCCCGAAGGTCCGATCTGCACGGATCTCCGCAACGCCGGCGCCCTCCTCGCCGCCTCCGGAGACTTCCAGCACAGCTACCCCCACAGCTGGCGCTCCAAAGCCCGCATCATCTTCCGCTGCACCCCCCAATGGTTCATCCCGATGGACAGAACCCTCTCCCCTTCAGGGGAGAGGGAGAGCGCTGCGCAGCAGCGCGAGGGAGAGGGGGAGTCGGGCGAGCCTCGCTCCGGACTCCCCCTCTCCCCGACCCTCTCCCCTGAAGGGGAGAGGGAG
>DASQND010000053.1:0-13146 GCA_035645215.1 Allosphingosinicella sp. | reverse complement strand
CCTCCCTCATCGAAAACGCGGCGGCGGCTTTGCTGGGCGAGGGAGAAAGACGATGAGGCGGAAGCTGGGTTCGGTGGTGGAGTTTGGGTTGGTGGTCGTCTTTGGGGCGACGCTGACGGTCCATACGGTCGCGGCGCCTGGTGCGCCGGAGATGGATGGGCCCGTGCCGTCCGCCGAGCAGGTCCAGGCCGCGGTCGCCGCCGCCGACGCTCAGGCCGTGGCGGTCAACGAGGGCCGGCGCTGAGGAGGTCCGTGAGGGTCAGCGCGTCGGCGGTGGCGGCGGAGGAGGCGGTGTTGTCGAACATGCACCAGGTTTCGGCGCCGCTCGCAGACGCTGCGGCGATCGCTTTCGCGTAAGCGCCCAGCCGCTCCGCGCCGTAGGGCGAGCGGTACATGACTGGGGAGCCGTGAAGCCGCCAGTAAGCGAGGCCGGGCCAGCCGCCGGGCTCCGCCGCTGCCGGGACGATCGACGGATCGGCCGCGACGCGGGCGACTTCCAGGCGATCCAGCAGCGCGTCGGCTTCGGGCTCGAACCAGCTCGGGTGACGGGGCTCGCAGGCGATGCGGGCCGGGCTCAGCGTCTTGAGGTGCGCGAGGAAGGCTTCCGCGAGGACGGTGTCGAAGGCGAGCTTGGGCGGGAGCTGGAGAAGGAGGATTGCGAGCTTGCCGCCGAGCGCGCCGGCTTCCTCCACGAACGCTTCGGCGAGCGCTTCGCAGTCGACGAGCTTCTTCTGGTGGCTGATCGTCTTGGGCACCTTGACGGCGAAACGGAAGCTATTGGGGACGCTCGCGCCCCAGCGCGCCCAAGTGGAGGCGCGGTGCGAGCGGTGGAAGGAGCTGTTGATCTCCACGCCGCGGAACACGGCCGCGTAGCGTTCGAGGCTGGTGCCCTCTTGCGGGAAGGCTGCCGCCGCGTCCGCGGCGATGCTCCAGCCGGCGGTGCCGATCGTGCTTGTCATGAGGGGGCAACGCGCGGGAGCGAATGCCGATGCGGGGGGCCGGAGAGAAGAAGGGCAGGGCTTCGACAAGCTCAGCCCGAACGGCAGGTTGCACCAGCGGAGGCTTGGACACGGCCGGCGAGCATGCGCGCCGCGCACGAGACCCACTCCGTTCGGGCTGAGCCTGTCGAAGCCCTGTTCTTGTTCTTATGCGGAAAAGGGGAAGGGCAGGGCTTCGACAAGCTCAGCCCGAACGGTGTTTGGCACGAACTTTGTGGGCTCACCGCGGACCAGCGGGTTCGCGCATCACCCGCGGCAAACAAGAAAAGGGGCGGCTCCCGCGTGGGAACCGCCCCTTCTTTTTTCGTCGATCCGGGCAGCAAGGCCCGGGCCGCTTACTTGACCTCGACGGTCGCGCCGGCTTCCTCGAGACGCTTGCGGAGTTCTTCCGCTTCGGCCTTGGGGATGCCTTCCTTGATCGGCTTCGGAGCGCCTTCGACCAGGGCCTTGGCTTCGCCGAGGCCGAGGGCGGTGATCGCGCGGACTTCCTTGATCACGTTGATCTTCTTGCCGCCGTCGTTGACGAGAATGACGTCGAACTCGGTCTTCTCTTCTTCGGCCGGAGCCGCGGCACCGCCGCCGCCGCCGCCGGCAACCGCAACCGCGGCCGCCGCCGAAACGCCCCAACGCTCTTCAAGCGCCTTGGCGAGGTCCGCGGCTTCGAGAACGGTCAGCTCGGAAAGCTGATCGACGATGGAATTGATGTCTGCCATTTTAAGTCTCCATTCGGGTGGGCGTACGAGACGCCGCCTGGTTCAGTTCGATTGAAACGAGGTGTTACGCGTCTTCTTTCGCCGCATAAGCGCCGATGACGCGCGCCAGCATCGCGCCCGGCTCGTTGATGGTCCGCGCAATCTTGGTCGCCGGCGCCTGAATGAGGCCGATGATGGTTGCACGAAGTTCATCGAGAGACGGAAGCTCGGCGAGCGCGCGCACGCCGTTCGCGTCGAGGACCGTATCGCCCATCGCGCCGCCGACGATCTCGAAACGATCGGTCGTCTTTGCGAAATCCACCGCGACCTTCGCGGCCGAAACCGGATCGGGCGAAGTGGCGAGCGCCGTCGGCCCGGTCAGCAGATTGCCGATCGGAGCGTAGGTCGTGCCCTCGAGCGCAATCAGGGTGAGCGTGTTCTTGGTAACCTTGTAGGTCGCGCCGGCTTCGCGCATCCGGTTCCTGAGCGCGGTGGATTGCTTCACCGTCAGGCCGAGATTGCGGGTGACGACCACCACGCTGGTCTCGGAGAATGTCTGCTTGAGCTTTGCGACCTGCTCGGCTTTTTGAGCTCGATCCATTTGCCTTGCACTCCAAAAACCCTTCCGGACCATCCGAAAGGGCCAACGAGGCCGCGGACATGCGGAGTTGCCTCCACGTGCATACGGCCAAATAGTCCGAAGGGGAGCGGTCGACGGCCTGAAGCACTTAGAGCTTCGGCAGACCCGAGGCCGCCGCAACGTGTGCGGAAGGCTGCTCGGAAAAACTCTTCCCCGTCTCGGCCGGGCATTAAGGAGGAAACCTCCACCGGCTGTCTCGGACGGACGCCACGCGGAGGCGAGCCCCCGCGAGCGAAGCGGCGCCTATACGAGGAAGCGCGGCCGGAATCAACGCCTTGTTGTCGGCCGCGGACGCGGCTCGGCTTAGCTGCCCGCCGCGGCGGGAAGGCAGGGGACGCTGTCCGCGGTCCAGTCGATCTCGCTCGTCGCCGGGACCCGCGTGGGCGAACGCGCGCCGGCGCGCCCTGCCTGCGGATCGTAGGTGATCGACGCCATGCTGTTGTCGAACGCGGCGACGCGTCCATTGTCCCTTCGCGCGGCGGCCGCGTCGATTTCCTGCTGCTCGACCCGGAATCCGCGGATCATGCGGACCGCGCCGTCGCGCAGCTCGAACGCCCGGTAATAGCTCTGGCCGAACAATCGCGTGTCGAACCCGCGATTGTGGGACCAGTGCCGCATGTTCGTCGACGCGGGCAGCCGCACCGTCGTCACGTAGCAATTATATTCCGGCGGATTGTAATAAGGGACGTCCTGGTTCTGGTCGGCGGGCCGGGACCGCCGCTCGGGCGGGTTGAAGCCGCCGCCCGGGAGGCTGAGCCATTTCGATCCGTCCGGCTCGGCTTCCCAGTCCACCGTCCCGGTGCCGGTGATCGTCAATATGCTCGCCTGCGCCCGCGGGTCCCAGCGCCACTGCGCGTCCTCGATTGTCTGCCAGGGGCTGCCGGACGTCTGCTGGCGCAGGCCGCTCAGCAATTGCGCGGGCGTCACTCCTGAAAACTGGACCTGCTGCTGCAGCGCCGGAATGCCGCGCACGATCGTCGTGGTGGTGATCTTCGCCGGCTGGTCGAAGCCCGCGCGTGCATCGATCTCCTGAAGCGTTATCTCGTCGGGCGTTTGTGCCGCGCGCCATTCGCGGCGCTCGATGGAGGCGCCGGCGGCTGTCACCGGCAAGGTCCAGCGATAAGGGATGGCGGGAGCCGTGCCGGGCCCCGCGACCGGGGGAAGCGTGCCGTCCATCCAGTAATCGGCACCGCCGATGCTGGCGCGCACGAGGACGTGATCGAAGAGGCGAGGGCTCGGCAATCGTTCGTCCAGCCCGTCGTCCATTCCGCCGTTGCTCACCAGCACCGGCTGCGCTTCGATCCCGAGTTCCGCCAGCAGCCCGAGTAGCAGCGCCGTCTTGCCCTTGCAGTCGCCGTAGCGGCGCTGCCAGGTCTCGGCGGCCGGGGCAGGGGTCAGGTTGCCGCCGTCCAGGCCGACATAGACGTAGCGGACTTCCTGCTGCACCAGTTCCAGCGCCGCGCGTGCCCGGCCGAGCGGGTCGGCATGCGCAGCGGCGATGCGCCGCGCCTCCGCCTTGAGCGCGGAATCGGGGGCGATGGCCGCGGCGCGTGCGTAGAGGGGCGCGAAGTGGCGCGAAATCGCGGCCCAGTCCGGAAAGTCGCTATATTCGACGACGCGCTGCCAGGCGTAGCGCGCCGGCGCCCCCTGGGGCGGCGCGAGCGCTTCGGGATTGCTGAAGTCGAACGTGACGCCGCGGGGGCCCTGCGCGGCGACGCCCGTCATATCGGGGGTCATTCTCACATTGGGCCTGTGACCCTCTTCCCAGCTCAGCCCGAGCCGGAATCGGCCGGGCGCGGGCTCCGGGGCGAGCACGAGGAGACCCGCGTCGTTCGGACTGAGCGTCGGATCGCTGGCCGGGATGGTCAGGCCCACCTCGAGTTCGTCTCCCACCCGCAGGTCGGGGATGCGCATCGTTGCGGTCAGGATCCCGTTGAGGACGGCGGCTTCCAGCTGGTCCTCCCGGCGCAATATCTCGAACGTGGCGTTCTCGAGCACATCCGCGGCCTCGCTGCCGCGGTGAACCTTGAGCACGTGCACGGTCGGAGCGCCCCCGGACGGGTTCCATGCGATTGCAAGATTGCCGAGCTGCAGCGCGTTGGCATGGAGGATCTTGATCCGGTAGCCGAGGTAATGGGACTGCCCCGCGGCGCTCAGATGAATGAGGCTGTCCTGCCGGCGCACGAACACGAGTCCGCCCGCGTCGGCCGGAACCGCCATCAGCGGGGAGGGCTCCACCCAGGCCGGCACCGGGCCGCGCCCGACCTGATTGTTGCCCGGCAAGGCTTGCGCCGGAGGGGCGAGCGACGCCGCGAATACCCAAGCCGAAATAAGCATCCCATCCCCCATCGCCCAGGCTCCATGATGCGTGGGCACCGCCAAGATGCAAGCGAAATCGGCTGGAAACTCAGGCTGTTCCACGCGGGTCTCGGTCGCGCGGGCGCAGCGCTGCGACGTTTTGCTTCGGGGGCGGCGCGCCCGGCGACCGGCCGGTCATGCACCCGCTCGTCGTCGCGGCGGGGTGTCGACCGCGCATTGCGACAGCTCCGGTTCACACGGCCGCGGCAGAAAGGGAAACCTCCGGGCAGCCCTGTCGCCCGGCCGGCACAAGGAGACGGCGTCTTGCGGAAAATCGGTTTCGGAGCCTTTGCCTGCGCCGCTTTGGCCCTGCCGGCGGCCGCCGCCGCGGCTCAGGCCGATCCGCCGCAGCGCGAGCTTCGCGTCACCGTCTACGGCGACGAACCGTGTCCGGCGGCAGAGAGCCCGGACGAGATCGTCGTGTGCGGCCGCCTTCCCGAGGAAGAGCGCTACAGAATCCCGCGCAGCCTTCGCGACCGGGGCGAGCGCCGCCCCGGCGGCACCGCATGGGGCGCCCGCGCCGAGGACCTCGAGGAAGCGCAGCGCGACACGCGCCCGAACGGCTGCTCGGTCGTCGGCACCAACGGCCAGACCGGCTGCTCCGCCGCGCTCGCGCGCCAATGGTATCGCGACCGCCGCGCCCGCCGCGACAGCCGCGGGCGCTAAGGGAGGCCGTCAGCCCTTGAGCTTCTCCGCCTCGCGGTCGAGCGTTTCGCGGTCGTTGCCGTGACTGTCGATGAGGTCGCGGGCCTGCTGGGCGCTGATGCCGTGCTTGCTCGCGAAGTAGCTCACTTCATACGGCTCGCTCCCCGAGACGCGGCTGCGGTCCGGTTCGCCCCGGTTGTTCTTGTCGTCGGCCAAGTTCGCTCTCCTCAAAGGATGTGTGCCGCGAAACGCGAAGCGCGAGTCCGCGTTCCAGCCCGTCACCAGCCGGCGAAGGCGAGTTCGTAGACCCGGCGGTTTCTCGGATGGTCGAACGGGTCGCTGCCGGGGTCCGTCTGCACGCCCGCGAACAGGTCCTCGCCGGCGAGCCAGGCGGCTTCGGAGTCGTCCCGCGCGAGCGCGGCGCGCATCGCCGCCACGAACTCGTAGGATGCGGCGGGGAAGCCCGAGCGCTTCATCGCCCCGGCGAGCGCGATCGCATAGCCGCGGCGCATCACGATGTGGAATTCGGGGGTCGGTATGTCGATGGGCGCGGCATTCGGCCGGAAAGCCTCGGCGCAGAGCGCGGCGTCCAGGGACACGGCGGTCCGGCAGGCGGCAGGGCGGCCGGCGTAGATGCGGCAGCGGCCCTCCTCGAGCATCGGGCAGGGCGCCGCCATGGCCGCCCGCTCGTCGGGTCCGGCGGCGCCGGTCCGCGCATAGGCCGCCGCGACGCTCGCCTTGACGGCCTCCAGGTCGCGCGGCGGGATCGCGCGCCTGGCGATCAGTACTTCGGGCGCCTTGGCCGACACCCAGGCCTTGCAGCAATGGGCGCAGCCCATCCGGCAGCCCAGCGCCATGCGCGGCTCCGCGCGCCATGCCGCCTTCAGGTTCTCGCCGAAAAAGGCGGAGAGCGGCGCGATCGAGCGGGCCGCCCGCGCTTCCTCGAGCCGATCGTGGAGGAGGCGCATCAGGATCATGATCTGCGGCCCGTCGGGCCGTTCGGCATCGAGCCCGCGCACCATCGCGCGCGAATCCTCCTTCGCCTGCCGCCGCCGTTCGGATCGAATCATGAAGCGTCTATAGGGGGTTAAGCAACAACGCGCATCCGGCGAGGAACCAAGTGCGCCGAGCACGGTTCACAAGGCGCTGCATCCGCTTGGCGTTGTGACCGGCTGCAGTTTCACCCACGGGCTGTTCGGCCCCGCGTGCGTCTCCGTCTCCCAGCGGCAGGAAAGCAGCCCGATGCCCTTTTATCATTTCCATATCCGCGGCGGCGGGATCGACTTCGTGGACGACGCCGGCGCCGATTGCCGCGACGAGGTCCAGGCGCTGGCGCAGGCGCAGTGGATCGCGCGCGAAAGCCTGCTCGATTCGCTGGAGGACGGCGCCATGCCGCGTCGCGCCCGTATCGAAGTGAAGGACCGGTCGGGACGCACGCTCTTCCTCGTCCCCGTCGCGCTCGCGCTCCCGGCGCCGACGATCGCCGATCTCAGCCGCTGCGCGGACCGCGCCCGCCGCAAGCTCTGAGTCTCCCTTCGGCCGCATAGAAAAAGGGCCGGAGCGTCGCCGCCCCGGCCCTCGTTCAAGAGATCGAACGCTTTCGCGGGAAAGTTACGCTGCAGCGACTTCCGCGACGTCGATCTTCAGCCCCGGCCCCATCGTGGAGGCCAGCGCCACCTTCTTCACATACTTGCCCTTGGCGCCCGTCGGCTTGGCGCGGACGATCGCATCGACGAACGCGTCGAAGTTGCGGCGCAGATCCTCGTTGGTGAAGCTCGCCTTGCCGATGCCGGAATGGATGATCCCGGCCTTTTCGACTCGGAACTCGACCTGGCCGCCCTTGGCCGCCTTGACGGCTTCGGTGACGTTCATGGTGACGGTGCCGAGCTTCGGGTTCGGCATCAGGCCCTTGGGACCCAGCACCTTGCCGAGACGTCCGACGATGCCCATCATGTCGGGCGTCGCGATGACGCGGTCGAAATCGATGGTGCCGCCCTGGATGGTCTCCATCAGGTCTTCGGCTCCGACGACATCGGCGCCGGCGGCCGTGGCTTCGTCGGCCTTGGCGCCGCGCGCGAACACCGCGACGCGGACGTCCTTGCCGGTGCCTGCCGGTAAAGTCACAACTCCCCGGACCATTTGGTCCGCGTGGCGGGGGTCGACGCCGAGGTTGAGCGCGACTTCGATGGTTTCGTCGAACTTGGCCTTGGCGTTTTCCTTGAGCGCCTGGATGGCTTCGTCGACGCCGTAGAGGCGGGTGGTGTCGACCGCGGAGGCGAGGGCCTTCTGCTTCTTCGTGAGCTTTGCCATGATCTTAGCCTTCCACCACTTCGAGGCCCATCGCGCGGGCGGAGCCTTCGATGATCTTCGCCGCCTGATCGAGATCGTTGGCGTTCAGATCCTTCATCTTCGCTTCGGCGATGTCGCGCACCTGCGAGCGGGTGACGCGCCCGGCGACGGCCTTGCCCGGCTCCTTGGAGCCCGACGTGATCTTCGCCGCCTTCTTGAGGAAGTAGGTCGCCGGCGGCGTCTTCATCTCAAAGGAGAAGCTGCGGTCCGCATAGACGGTGATCACCGTCGGGATCGGCATGCCGGTTTCCATGTCGCCCGTCTGGGCGTTGAACGCCTTGCAGAATTCCATGATGTTGACGCCGCGCTGCCCGAGCGCCGGACCGATCGGCGGCGAAGGATTCGCCTTGCCGGCCGGCACCTGGAGCTTGACGTAGCCGGTAATTTTCTTGGCCATGTTCTCTCACTCTATAGGGCGGACGAAAGTGGTACTTTCGCCCGGGTTCAAGTTTAGCGGTCCAGACGGCTGCCCCGAAGGGTCGCCTCCCGCAATGGGATCCCATCGAAGTGGTACTTCGACGGGGACCCGATGTTTCCAGTGCTGATGCGTTGGAAGGCGCGGCCTTTAGCGCAAGCGTGGGCGGGGAGCAAGATCGTCAGGCGTCGGGCGCGTTCCCGCCTGGCGGGCTCGCCTCAGGGAACCGCTCGTGAAGAACAGGCGTACCAGTACATCGCCGCGCTGTCGGCGGCGGCTTTCTGCAGAACGGCTTCGAACCGATCGGCATCGTCTCTCGCGCGGAAGATCGTTACGACGGCGTCGTTTTCCAGCAGGACGCGGAAGCCGAGCGGATTTGCCGCATCCTCGAAGCGGTTCAGCAACGTGATCCTGCCCGAGGCGGGAGCAACGGTTCCTCCGTCCGCGAACCGCATCTCGTGCCGGTAACTGTTGTCGGCCAATCGGATGATCAAATAGAATTTCGTCGCCGAAGCCGCATCGAGGACAGCCTCGCAGCGGCCCGCGGAATCGCAGCTTTGACCGCGGGTCTGCTCGCATTGCAGCGCCGCGGGCGGAGCCGAAGCGGCGATACCTGCCGTGGCGGATGCCGACAGGATCGCCCCGAGCAGGCCGGACGCGGTGAGGGGCGAGAGCATCCCTCATGATCGCACGACGGCCACGAGCCGACAACGCTGAAATCCAAGCCGGGAGGCTGCCGCCGAGCGGCGCCGAGGCGGGAAGGGTTCGCGCGGAGGCGCGGAGACGCGGAGGGGCAGAGGCCGACACTTGCGGTTTCCGAATATTCGACTATCGAATGTCACGGAAAGCGATGCGTGGACGGCGGGACATCGGAGCGGCGCGGGGCTGCGAGGCGGAAGGCGCGGCGGTCAGCGCGGCGCGGGAAGGCGACGCGCCCGGGCTTCCCGACATCGCCCGCACGCTCGAGGAGGCGGCGCGGGTGCTGCGGCGGCATGCGCGGCGGGTTCGGGACTATTATCCGGTGGCGGAGCCCCCGGCGGCGATTCTCTCAGCCGCCGATCCGGGCGCGGCGGCGCCGACGCCGCTTCAGGTGCGGGCCATCGTGGCGGTGCGGCGGCTGCGCACGACCTGGCTGCCGGACCTTTCCGGCGACCATGCTTTCTCGATGCTGCTCGAGCTCTACGCCGCCCATCTCGAAGGCCGCCGCATCGCCCAGACCCGCCTCGGCGGCGTCGCCGGCGTCCCCCACACCACCGCGATCCGCATCGCCCAGGCGCTCCAGGCCGACGGCCTCGTCACCGCCGCCACCGACCCCGCCGACAAGCGCCTCACCCTCCTCGGCCTCACAGATGAGGCGGCGGGGCGGATGGAGGCGTATCTGGGCGCCGCGCTGGCGGCGGGCGCGCCGCTGGTTTGAGAAAGGTCCGAAATTATCCGCGTTTTGGATATATCACAGAACCGAATAGCTGCTGCCTATGGCGGCAACGGGGGAAGAGCACGAAAGGCTGGCACGGCGCCTCCGCGAGGTGCTGATCGAGGCCCGCAAGGCCGCCGACATCAAGCAGGTCGATCTGGCGAAGGCACTGGGGCGCTCGCAGAGCTTTGTGTCGAATTACGAGCGGGGCGAGCGGCGGGTCGATGTGCCGGAGTTCATCCTAATCGCGCGGGAGCTGGGGGTGGAAATGCGGGAATTGCTGGGTCGAGTGTGTTGAACAAGGTGTGACCGAACGGCAACTTGCCGCCGCGTTTCGCGATTGCGCCCGCTTCATTGGTTGTTCTCGAGTGGAGGCTGTGAGAGGCTCTCGGTGCCACCGAGGGGATTCAAATGCCAGCAACCGTTATCGACCAGCTGTCTGGCCGCGAAATCCCCGCTGGCCCAGAGGAGGTGAATGCTACTCAGGCGCTTATCTACTACCTGACGCAACGGCTCGGCTGGCACCCGCAGCAAATTATGGCTCATCCTCAGTGGCGCGTACCCAAGCGCCCGTCGGGCGACCGCCGCCAGGGATACCCCGTCGATCTGGCGATCTTCCACTCACCAGAGCGGCGCGGAGATCCCGACGCAGTGAGGATCATTGCTGAGTGCAAAGCGCCGAACGAGAAAGAGGGGCTGACGCAGCTCAAGACGTATCTTACGCTCGAACCTGAGGCTCGGCTCGGCATTTGGTTTGACGGACTGAAGCACCGGCTCGTTTACAAGCTGCCGACGGGCTTCCACGTCTCCGAATATGGCGCGATCCCACGGCCGTCCGACCCCCTGTCACCGACAGGCGCCGAAGTGCCGCTCAAGTGGGATGACCTCATCCCGCCTCCAAGTCTCGCAGACATTTTTCACCGCCTGCGCGACCGGATCGCCGCCCAAGACAGCCACGTCAATCGCGATGAGTTCATTTTGAACGATCTCGCAAATCTTTTAATTTGCAAGATTGTTGATGAGCAGCGGGGTGAACTAGACCCCGAGCGAACCTTGGCGTTTCAGCATGGGAGCACTCCTGACGCGACTGGGTTCGCTATTCGCGAGTTCTTTAGAGACGTCCAGCGGCAACTTCCCTCGGTTTTTACCGATGAAGCGGACCGCCTCCACATTGACGACATCAGCTTAGATGACGCAGTCAAATCGCTTGAGCGCTTCAGACTGCTTGGCTTTGATCGACATGCTGTGGGGACGGCGTTCCAAGTGCTGCGTGGTCGCGCATTAAAGGGCGAGGAAGGCGCCTACTTCACACCGCCCCCCGTAGTAGACTGCGCCGTGCAGATACTGCAGCCAGATCATTCAGCTAAGGTCATAGACCCAGCGTGTGGCACCGGCGGATTTCTAGCTGCGACCCTCGACTACGTCTTCGAGTCCATCGATGCCCGCCCTAAGCTGTCAGACGAAGCGAAAGTGAGAGCGAAAAGATCGTGGGCTGAGAGCAACCTTTACGCAATTGACAAGGACGTTGTCTCGACAAAGCTATGCAAGGCTTATCTGACGTTGCTTGGGGACGGCCGAGCGCATGTGTTCCGGGCAAACTCAGTAGATCGGGACGACTGGTCTGCACGGGACGACGAACTAGCTCGAGACGTGAAGCGAGGCGGCTTCAACATGGTAATCACGAACCCGCCCTTCGGATCGAACCTGAAGGTCACCGCAGAGGTCGCGCGCCGCGAACGCCTGGTCACTGGGAAAAAGTGGATACATTCTGGTGGCACTTGGATGCCGTCCGAGCAGTTCATCGAGCAGCAGCTTGGTGTGGTATTTTTTGAAAAGTCACTAGAGCTCCTTGAGGATGGTGGCGCTATGGCCATTGTCCTTCCCGAAACATTCTTGTTCTCGACAAGCTTTAAATGGTTCGTTCAGTGGATATCGGCAACGGTAACGATCACCCACGTCATTGATATCCCGATGGTTGCGTTCGAGGAATACTGCCGAGCGAAGACCTGCCTTCTGTTCGTTCGCAAGGCACCGCCTCCGTCTGGGCACCAGATCATTATGAGTTATCCGCGATCTATTGGCCAGGACAAACGAGGTCAGCCATTGCGAAAACTTGGATCAGGTGGCCGCCGCGATGGCGAGCTAGACAATGAGCTGCTTGAGGCAACGCAGATCATCGTGGGATCTCAGTACCGCGGCGAGATCAGGCCCGACGCTAGGCAACTGGCAGGAAAAGAAAACCGGCTCTATTTTAAAATATTGCAGTCGTCAGTGCGCGATCGAGGGGTCGTCGTACCTAGATTCTGGTGGCGCAGAGATGCCGAGGAAGCACTACGGCAGTGGCAAGCAAAGCATCCGAGCGAACTTGTCACGCTAGGTGAACTCGAAGACCAACTTGCCATCGCTACGTTCGAGGGTCACGGCTCGCCGCCCGCCGATGCTCGCGCCACCGGGAACGTGCCGTACGTCAAAGTTACAGACCTCAAAAACTGGCGTGTGAACGAAAATCCAACTAACTTCGTGCATGAAGAAGTCGCTAACCGGCTTAAACGTCGCGGCACGCCACTTTGCTATGGCGACTTGCTGACTCCCTCCCGAGCATCGTCTAATATCGGACAGTTCAGCTTAGTGCTTCCGTGGCAAACACATGTGCTGCTTACGAGAGAAGTATTCTGCATTCGAGTGTTGCAAAACCAACTCCACCTTTCGTCGTATCTTCTCCTTGCTCTGCTGTCGCTGAAGGTAGTTCAAGATCAGTTCAAAACCCTTGCGTTGATGCAAACAAACCGCGAGCACCTTGGAGATCATTGGCGTGAGGTATTGATCCCCCTTCCTGCAACGCGCGAGGAGCGTCTGCGGATTGAGCTACCAGTAAAAACATACTTTAAGAGTATCGTTACGGCTCGCGAGTCATGGGACAACTTGGCGTCAATTCTTAGCGAGGACTCGTTCGGCACGAGACCGTAGCGCTGCCGATCAATTCTTGATGTGTACCCCGGCGATATTCGACCACGGAACTATGGTAGTGTTCTTCCTGCTATCGACAAACATCAACCCCGTGCTGTCGGCCGCAACTAGGGTGGATGGCTGCCAAGTTTTCCCGCTCGCGGTGCGATAGCTGACCGGCAGCATGTGATTGTGTGAGCTCAGAAGATTTGTCAGTTGCTGGAGCATGCAGTTTCCTCCCAAAGAAGCATCTGACGGGAGATGGTTCTCGCGTCGCTCCGTATATGGTGAAGAGCGCTGCCAAGAAAAGTGTACGCACCTCCACTAGGGTGAAATGGGGGGTGCTGGTGGCAATTAGTTCGCGGAACGGGCGCGACAAAGCGGCGCCTTGGCGTCGGACGGGTCAGCCGGGCTCGCCCGGCTGCCCGCCGGCCGGGCTGCGCCGACTCCGTTCGCTGCTCGCGCGTCGCTCCGCGTCG
This sequence comes from Allosphingosinicella sp., assembly GCA_035645215.1. Classification (GTDB taxonomy): domain Bacteria; phylum Pseudomonadota; class Alphaproteobacteria; order Sphingomonadales; family Sphingomonadaceae; genus Allosphingosinicella. Next base: position 210 of record DASQND010000053.1, on the reverse strand, counting down.
GGCTCGCTGCTCTCGGGCGGCTGGCCTTGCATTGTAGGTTTTCCTCGCGGAACATAGCGCGAACTTAGTTGGGGAGGCGAGTCGCGATGGCGCGGGAGTTTACGTTGGGGCAGAGGATCGAGAATGCCCGGTTCGTCGAGATCCTCGGGGCGACGGGGAATGCGCGGCTGGCGGCGCGGGAGATTGGGCGCAAGCCTTCGACCATGCACC
>DASQND010000052.1:0-46514 GCA_035645215.1 Allosphingosinicella sp. | reverse complement strand
AGGCGGCCGGTGAGGAAGCGGCTGTAATTCTCGATGCCGGCGCACGAGCCGGTGGCGGCGATCATCTCGAGATCGAAATTGGTGCGCTGCTCGAGGCGCTGGGCTTCGAGCAATTTGCCTTCGATGTGCAGTTCCTTGAGGCGCTCTGACAGCTCGTGGCGGATCGCCTCCATCGCCTGCTTGAGCGTCGGCCCCGGCGTCACATAGTGCGAGTTCGCATAGACCTTGACGGAGTCCAGCGACGCCACCTTCTTGCCGGTCAGCGGATCGAACTCGACGATCTCCTCGATTTCGTCGCCGAAGAAATTGATCCGCCAGGCCGTATCCTCATAGTGGCTGGGGAAGATTTCCAGATTGCCGCCGCGCACCCGGAAATTGCCGCGGGCGAAGGCCTGGTCGTTGCGCTTGTACTGGAGCGCGACGAGCTTCCGGATGATCTCGCGCTGGTCGACCGTCTCGCCCTTCTTCAGGGTGAAGACCATCGCCGAATAGGTCTCGACCGAGCCGATGCCGTAGAGGCAGGAGACCGACGCCACGATGATCACGTCGTCGCGCTCGAGGAGCGAGCGCGTCGCCGAGTGGCGCATGCGGTCGATCGCCTCGTTCACCGAGCTTTCCTTCTCGATGTAGGTGTCGGAGCGGGGGACGTAGGCTTCCGGCTGATAATAATCGTAATAGCTCACGAAATATTCGACGGCGTTGTCCGGGAAGAAGCTCTTGAACTCGCCGTAGAGCTGGGCCGCGAGGATCTTGTTGGGGGCGAGGACGAGGGCGGGGCGCTGCAGCTCCTCGATCACCTTCGCCATGGTGAAGGTCTTGCCCGATCCGGTGACGCCCAGAAGGACCTGCGTCTTCTCGTCCTGCCGCATGGTCTGGACGAGCTCGGCGATCGCCGCCGGCTGGTCGCCCGCCGGCGAATATTCGGAGACGATGCGCAGCCGCTTGCCGCCTTCCGCTTTTTCCGGCCGCTGCGGCCGGTGGGGAACGAAGTCCTGCCCCGTTTCCGGCTCCTGGAGGCCGGTCCTGATCGTGATTGCCATGGCCGACATATGGTCATTCCCGCGCTCCGGCGCTAGCGTGGCGGCGAAACAGGAGGGGCTAGGAATGAAGACGGTTCTGGGACTCGCATCGATCGCGGCGCTGGCAGCGCTGACGGCGTGCGGCGGCGGCGAGGAAAAGGCGAAGGCGCCCGCCGCCGCGGCGCGCGAGATGAGCGCCGGGCAGTGGACGTCGCAGCTTGAAGTCACGAACTTCCGGCAGACCGACCAGGCGCCGCGGCCGCTGCTCAACATGCCCGTCGGCACGAAGGGAGAGGGCGCGGCCTGCATCACCGCGGCCGATACGCGGCGCCCCCCGCCGCAGCTCTTCGTCGGGCCGGAGTTCGAAAATTGCGAGTGGGGCACCAATTTCTACATGGGAAGAGGCAACCTCAACGCGCCGATGACCTGCCGGCGCGACGGCGTCGGCGAAGTCGAAATCACGGTGGTCGCCACCTTCACCGGCGAAAGCTACGAGGGCCGGGTCGACATGCTGACCCGCCTCGCGGCGGAGGGCGACGTGATCCTTTCGGCACGCACCCAGGGCCGCCGTACCGGGGCGCAGTGCACGCCGGGGGGCGACGCGGGCGGCAACAACCAGTCGGCGACCAAGTAAGGCGATGCGCCGCCCCTTCGCATGGGCGGCGGCCTTTCTCTTCGCTCTCGCGGCGTGCGGCAGCGGGGATGAAGAGACCGGCGGAAACGTCGCCACCGACCGCAATGCGGTGGCGGCGGACCTCGCCCGCGTCGAAGTGCGGCCCGGCTTGTGGGAAGTGAGCTCCGAAGTTCTTTCGGCGCGCCAGCCGGGCATGCCCGTGGAGATTGCCGAGCGGATGAAGGGCCCGCGCGGGGCGGCGCGGCACTGCATCACGCCGGCGCAGGCGGCGCGGCCGGACGCAGCCTTTCTCGCCGGGCGCCGCTCCGGCCAATGCAGCTACAGCGACTTCGCGATGCGCGGGGGGCGGATCGGCGGCCAGATGGCGTGCCGGGCGTTCGACGGCGCCGAGACGCGGGCGCGGATGAGCGGGACCTACACGCCCGAAGCGTTCGACATGCGAATGGACATGGAGACGCCCGGCTTCGGCAATGCGACGCTCGCCGTCGTCGTTCGGCAGAGCGGCCGGCGCATCGGGGAATGCCCCGGCTGATCCAAAGCGCGCTCGCGGACCCGCCTAGCGGCCGAGCGGCGGGACGGTGAAGGTCTCGCCGACTTCCGGCGTGATGAAGCGATCGTCGGGGATGCCGCGGGCGCGGCGGACTTCCGCAAGGCGACGGGGCGGCGCGTCGATCGCTTCGAAGGTGAGCTGGACGGTGCCCCAGTGCATGCCGAGCGCCATGCCGGGCCGCAGCGTCTCGAAGATCGCTACGGCTTCGTCGGGGTTGATGTGGTTGCTCTTCATGAAATTGCGCGGCTCGTAGGCGCCGATCGGGATGATGGCGAGGCGGAAGGGCCCGCGCTGCGCCGCTTCGCGCGGCCATGAGCCATCGCCGAAACCCGTGTCTCCGGCGAAGAAGACGTTGCCGCCGGGCAGGCGGAAGGTGAAGCCGGACCAGAGCGCGCGGTTGCGGTCGGTGCCCCAGCGGCTCGACCAATGGTGGACCCGCTCGACGACCACTTCCGCCGGGCCGACCCGGACGCTTTCGCCCCAGTCCCGCGCTTCGGCGCGGATGCCGTGGCTGCGGAGCAGGGTGTCGTTGCCGAGGCTGACGAGGATGCGGGTGCCGTCGCGCGCCTGGATGTGGCGCAACGTCTCCATGTCCATATGGTCGTAATGATTGTGGCTGACGACGATGAGGTCGATCTTCGGCAGATCCTCCAGCCGCACGCCGGGGGCGCGGACCCGGCGAGGGCCGATGAAGGAGACGGGGGACGTCCGCTCCGCCCAGACCGGATCGGTGAGGATGTTGAGCCCCTGCGTCTGGATGAGGACGCTCGCGTGGCCGATCCAGGTGACCTGCATCTCCTCGCCCTCGACGCGTCGGGGCGGGACGGTCTGGCGGACGGGAACGCGCTCGGGCCACTCGGCCTTGGCGGCGGGGTGGACGAGCCGGTTCATGAAGCGCTGGGGTGTGATCGCGCTATGGCCGCTGTCCCCGGCGCCCGGGTTGAAGAAGCGTTCGCCGTCGTAATGGTCGCTTCGCGGGCCGTCGTAATAGATGCGGTCGAGGAAGGGCGGGATCAGCGAGGGGGCGAGCGCAAGCGCGACGACGAGGAACAGGAGCCCCGTCCCGAGGCGCTTCAGGAGCTTGCGCATCGCAGGCGTCAGGGGGCGATGGTGAAGCCGGCGGGAGCGCGGGTCTCGCGATGCTCCTCATGGTACATGTCGAGGACGACGGAGGCGCGGCCGGACGCCCCGGCGCCGCAATCGAGCGGGTAGGCCGCGACCACGGAGCCGTAGGCGCCGACGCCGGCCTCGCGGCGCGCGCCGACTTCGGGCGTGCGGCCGTTCGCGCAGCGCAGGCGCGCGAGATAGGCGCGCTCGCCTTCGGGGCCGCCGACGCGGACCGGGTTCTCGGCCGTGCCGAGCGGGTGCGCGGCGGCGGCGGCGGCCTGCGCCTCGATCTCGGCCATGACGTCGCCGGCCGCGGCTTGCCCCAGGAGCTGCTGCGGCGTGACGTCGCGCTGGCCGATGGGCGGCATCGGCGTCGTCTGGAGAGCGAGAAGGAGAGCGGCCGCGAGGGCGGCTGCGGAGGTCGGCATTGGGGAGCTCCCGGAAAAATCGTTCGGCTTCCTAGCGGGTTGCGGGGGTCAATGGAAGTTGCGGCTCCTGACTTCGATGACGGCTTGAGCCGGGCCGTGCTTGGGGCGGTTACGCGGATCGGGGCCGCCGAAATTGGCGCCGTCACCGGGGTTGGGCTTGTGCGGGAAATGCATGGCGGCGACCGAATGGAGCAAAGGCGTCATGTCTTCGAGGTGGTCGGAGATGACGTGGATGACCTCGCCTTCGCGCTGGACGCGGCCCTTCACGCCCATCATCGCGGCGCCGAGCACGACGCGGCGGTGGAGATCGAACAGGCGCTGCCAGATGATGATGTTGGCGACTCCGGTTTCATCCTCGATGGTGACGAAGGTCACATTGCCGGCGCCGGGGCGCTGGCGGACGAGGACGATGCCGGCGACTTCGACCTTGCGGCCGTCGCGCACGTTGGAGAGGCCGGCGCAGGAGACGATGCGCCGCGCTTCGAGTTGGGGGCGGACGAAGTGGAGGGGGTGGGCGCGGAGCGAGAGCTGGACGGCGCGGTAGTCCTCGACGACCTCCCTCCCCTCCGTCATCGGGGTGAGCTGGACCTCCGGCTCCCGCTCGCGGGCATCCGCGGCGGCGAAGAGCGGGAGGGGCGAATGGCCGAGCCCGCGGATGCGCCAGAGCGCCTGGCGCCGGTCGAGGCCGATGCCGGAAAAGGCATCGGCGTCGGCGAGCTTTTCGAGCGCGGCGAGCGGCACGCCAGAGCGGCGCCAGACGTCCTCCACCGAATCGAACGCCCGCTCGGCCCGCGCGGCGAGGATCTGCGCGGCGTGGAGGTTGGAGAGGCCCTTCACCATCCGCAGGCCGAGGCGGAGGGGGAGGAGGGGTGAGGATTGGGGTGGTCGTGCGGCTAAGCCCCTCCCCCCTTGTGAGGGAGGGGTTGGGGAGAGGGGCAGCATCGGGTCCGGCTCGATGCCGGAGCCGATGCTTCCGCCGAGCGAGCGATCCGGCATCGAGCCGGACCGCTCGCACCCCTCTCTCCAACCTCTCTCCCACAAGGGGAGAGAGGCTTTTACGCCATTGCCTTCAATGAGGCCGCGCTCTTTCAGCCCCTCTCCCCTTGTGGGAGAGGGAGGGGCCCAAGCGAAGCTTGGGAGGGTTAGGGCCTGTACACCGGACTTCGTTCCCTCACCCTCCCACTCGCTGCGCGAGCGGGCCCCTCCCTCTCCCGAAATGGGAGAGGGGTTTTCCATCGTGCAGTCCCAGCGGCTTTGGTTCACGCAGACCGCGCGCACCTCCACGCCGTGCTCCCGCGCGTCGCGGACGATCTGGGCGGGGGCGTAGAAGCCCATCGGCTGGGCATTGAGCAACGCCGCGCAGAAGATGTCGGGGTGGTGGCACTTCATCCAGCAGGAGGCGTAGGCGATCTTGGCGAAGCTCGCGGCGTGGCTTTCGGGGAAGCCGTAGCTTCCGAAGCCCTCGATCTGCTTGAAGGTGCGGGTCGCGAATTCCTCGGAATAGCCGTTGGCGATCATCCCCTCGATGAGCTTGTCGTGGAAATGGGTGACGCCGCCCGTATATTTGAACGTCGCCATGGCGCGGCGGAGCTGGTCCGCTTCGGCCGCCGAAAAGCCGGCGCCGACGATCGCGACCTTCATCGCCTGCTCCTGGAAGAGCGGCACGCCCAATGTCTTGCCGAGCACCTTGCGGAGGGCCTCGGAGGGGTATTCGACCGGCTCCTTCCCCTCGCGGCGGCGCAGATACGGGTGGACCATGTCGCCCTGGATCGGGCCGGGGCGGACGATCGCGACTTCGATGACGAGGTCGTAAAATTCCTTCGGCTTCATCCGCGGCAGCATGTTCATCTGCGCGCGGCTCTCGATCTGGAAGACGCCCAGAGTGTCCGCCTTCTGGATCATCTTGTAGACGACCGGATCGTCCTTCTGGAGGTCCGCCATGCCGATCCTGATCCCCTTGTGATCGGCGAGAAGATTGAAGGCGCGGCGCATGCAGCCGAGCATGCCGAGGCCGAGCACGTCGACCTTCATGAAGCCCAGCGCGTCGATATCGTCCTTGTCCCATTCGATGACTCGGCGGTTTTCCATCGCCGCGGGCTCGATGGGGACGAGGTCGTCGAGGCGGTCCTGGGTCAGGACGAAGCCGCCCGGATGCTGGCTGAGGTGCCGCGGCGCGCCGATCAACTGGCGGGCGAGATCGAGTGTCAGGGCAAGGCGGTCGTCGGTGAGGTCGAGGCCGAGTTCGGCGGCGTGGCGCTCGGCGACGCCGTCGTTGGACCAGCCCCAGACCTGGCCGGCGAGCGCGGCGGTCATGTCCTCGGGGAGGCCGAGCGCTTTACCCACTTCGCGGACGGCGCCGCGGGAGCGGTAGCGGCTGACCACTGCGGTGAGCGCGGCGCGGTGGTGGCCGTAGGTTTCGTAGATCCACTGGATCACTTCCTCGCGCCGCTCATGCTCGAAATCGACGTCGATGTCGGGAGGCTCCTTGCGCTCGGAGGAGACGAAGCGCTCGAACAGCAATTCGTGCTGGATAGGATCGATCGAGGTGATGCCGAGAAGGAAGCAGACGCAGCTGTTCGCGGCCGATCCGCGGCCCTGGCAGAGGATGCCCTTCGAGCGGGCGAAACGGACGATCGAATAAACGGTGAGGAAGTAGGGCGCGTAGCCGAGCTGGCCGATGAGCTTCAGCTCATGGCGGAGCTGCCTGTCGAGGGCGGGCGGGACGGCGCCGCCATGCTTCTTGCGCGCCGCGTGCCAGGAGAGCTTTTCGAGCGCCTGCTGGGGCGTCAGGCCGGGGATCACGGCCTCGCTGGGATATTGGTAGCGCAGTTCTTTGAGATCGAAGGTGCAGCGCCGCGCGATTTCCTCGGTGGCGGCGATGGCGTGCGGGTAAGCGGCGAAGCGGCGCTCCAGCTCGCCCGGGCCTTTCAGATGCCGGTCGGCATTGCGCTCGCGGCGGAAGCCGAGGTCGTCGATCGTGCACTTGTGCCGGATGGCGGTGACCACGTCCTGGAGCATGCGGCGGTCGGGCGAATGATAGAGGACATCGCCGGTCGCGACCGATTTGACCCGGGCGGCGCGGGCCTGGTCGTCGAGGGCGTGGAGGCGGACGGCGTCGCCGGGGCGGCGGCGGAAGGTCAGCGCCTGATGGGCGCGGTCCCCGAAGGTTCGGCGGAGGCGCTGGAGGAGCGCGGCATTGGCGTCGTCGGCTTCCTCGGGGAGGTGGACGGCGACGAGGCCATCCGCATGGGCTTCGACGTCGGGCCAATGCAATTCGCACTTCCCCTTCCCCGCCCGCGCCTTGCCGATCGACAGGAGGCGGGTGAGGCGCGACCAGGCGGGGCGGTCTTCGGGGTAGACGAGGAGGCTCGTCCCATCCGCCAGATCGAGGCGGCAGCCGGGGATGAGGCGGACGCCGGTATTCTTGGCGGCCTCCCAGGCGCGGACGATGCCGGCGACGCTGTTCCTGTCGGCGACGCCGAGGGCGGGGAGGCCGAGGAGGGCGGCGGCGTTGAACAGCTCGTCCGGCGACGAGGCGCCGCGCAGGAAGCTGAAATGGGTGGTGGTGTGGAGTTCGGTGTAGGTCATGGGGGCAGCCTAGCTCCTCCCCGTTCCGGGGAGGAATTCCGCCGCCTCGCCTCCCCATCACGCGAAGACGCCGTGGAGGTACCAGCTCAGGTCGCCGGTGCGGGCGTCGACGCCGTCGCCTCTCCGGAAGAGCCAGAATCGCCCGCCTTCCTCGTCCTCGACCTGGAAATAATCGCGGACCGCGTCCGATTCCTCGCGGGCGCGCCACCATTCGCCGTGGATGCGCTCGGGGCCGTCGGCGGCGCGGACCCGGTAGGGGCGGCCGCGCCAGGTGAAGCGGCGGGGCGGCAAGTCCGGGAGCAGGGCGACGACACCCTCGACCCGCTCGGGCGGGCTGAGGAGGCGCACCGGGCGGGGCCAGCGCGGCCACTCCGCCGGCCTGGCGAGGGGGGAGAGGCGGCGGACGCTTCGTTCGGGCACGTCGCTTTCGACGGCGCCGACGCGGAACAGGCGGCGGGCGCCGAGGCGGCCGGCGAGGCGGTCGATGAGGAAGCTCAAGTCGGGCGCGGGCTTGTCGCCGGCCAAGGGGCCTTCGATCGCTTGGGCGGCGAGCGGCTCGGTGCGCGCCGCGACGAGGCGCATGGCGTCGATGCCGTAGCCGGGCTCGATCTCCTCTATTTTGGGGAGCATGAGGCGGAGGAGATGGGAGGCGTCGCGGGTGGCGCGGGCGGTGCCGATTGCGATCCGCTGCTCCTCATTGTCGACACGCAGGCACAGGAGGGTGACGGCGCGGGCGCCGAGGGCGCGCTTGCCGAGCCTGGCGGCGAGGTCCGCCATCAGGCGGGTCAGCGCCCCGGCGATCGCTTCGGGGCTTGCGATCGGCTCGGCGAAGCGGATCTCGGCCACCGGCGCCTCTTCGGGGACGACGGGGTCGAGCGCTTCCGAAGCGCGGCCGATCGCCTGGTCGAGCCGCAGGAGGAGGGTCTTGCCGAAGCGGCGCCCGAGCGGCGCGCGGGCCATGGCGAGGAGCTCGCCGACGCGCTCCAGGCCGAGACGGCGGGCGGCGCCCAGCGCGTATTCGCCGATGCGCAGCGCTGCCAGCGGCATGGGGGCGAGCGCCTGGGCTTCGGCGCCGTTCGGGCAGAGCGTTATCGCCTTGCCGGAGAAGCGGGCGAGGGCGTGGGCGGCGCCGTAGGTTCCGGCGACGGCGATGCGGGCGGTGAGGCCGAAGCGGGCGCAGAAGTGGACGAAGTGGACGCACAAAGCCTCTTCGCCGCCGAACAGGTGGGAGACGCCGGTCAGGTCCAGGAACAGGCCGTCGGGAGCCGAGACGGCGGCGCGCGGAGTCCAGCGGCGGGCGGCGAAGAGGGCGAGGCTTTCGAGAAGGGCGGCGTCGGCGTCGGGTTCGGCGTCGCGTATGTCGAGGCCGGGAACGAGGGCGCGCGCCTGCGTCAGCGGCATGCCCGGCGCAAGGCCGAGCGCGCGGGCGGCGGGGCTGGCGGCGGCGAGGAGCTGGCGGTTGCCGGTGCGGTAGGCGGTGACGAGGGGGGCATCTCCCATTCCCTCTCCCATTTCGGGAGAGGGGTTTGAAGGCGGGCTCCCCCTCCCCCGATACGCGACCTCCGCTGCTTCGCTCCGCCGCCCGAGCTCGCGCATGCCGGGGCGCTGGTGGAGGGGGAGGGCTTCGATCTGCGCTTCCACTTCGGCCCGTGCCCAGCGGGCGCCAGGGCGCCAGCCGGGGGTGTTCGGGCAGGAGCAGTGGGCGAGGGATGCAGCTTCATCCTCTTTTCCCTCTCCCATTTCGGGAGAGGGGGGGACCCGCCGCGTCAGCGGCGGGGGGGTGAGGGCAAGCGGTGGAGCCATGCCCTCACCCTCCCAAGCTTCGCTTGGGCCCCTCCCTCTCCCTAAATGGGAGAGGGGTAAGGGTTTCAGCCCTTCCCCCTTGTTCCCCCTGCCCCCGCCCTCAGGCCGCAGCTCGGCGCGGAGCAGGCGCTCGATCGGGAGCTCCGGCAGGTAGAGCGAGGCGAGCCGTTTCATCGGGGGCTTCCACAAGGATGGTGAAGGGTTCGCCGCCGCGTTGCCTGTCGAGGGACAGGCGCCAGCGGGGGCGGGCGAGGCCGGGCACCGACAGGCGCTCGGAAGGGGCGGGCGAAAGGCGCCAGCGGGTGACGGCGGCCGAGGGCAAGGCGAGCGGGTCCTCGCCCGCTTTCCGCCAGCGTTTCAGCATCAGCGCCATCGTCCCCCCTTCCTCGGCCGCGAGCTGGAGGCGGCGCGTGGCGGTCATGGACACGCGGGCGACTTCGCCGACCACCGCGGCGAGGCCGCCGTGGCGGAGGCCCTCCTCCATGACCGCGAGCACCTCCTCGTCGCGCCGGCACTCGGCATAGAGGAGCTGGCCGGGCGGCAGGCCCGCCTGGGCAAGGCCGGGGGCGAAAAGATCCCGGCGGGAAAAGGCCCAGAGAACCGTGCCCCCTTCGGCGGCGCGGCGGGCGGCGATCGAGGCGGTGAAGAGGGTCGCGGCGGCCTCGTCGGTCATTCCGGGCGCGGCGCCGGCCGCTTCGTGGAGGGCGTCGGCGGCGAGGCCTCCGCCGGCGAGGCGGCGGTCGATTGCGTCCACGCCGAAAGGCAGGCACTGGCGCTCCCCGCCCCGCGCGCTTTCTGCGAGGGCGGCGATTTCGGCGCGGAGCTCGGCCAGGCGGGTGCCGGCGTCCGCTGGTGAAACGGCTTGATTCTGCATAGGCGACTCGGACTCATGTGTTCGCCTTATGTTCCGAGCCTGTTCAGCGAGAGTCAAGCGGGTGAGCCGGTAGTGTGCGCCTCATCCTCCCCGTGCGCGAAGCGCATGGGGAGGGGGACCATGCGCAGCATGGTGGAGGGGCTCCTCTGACTCAGTAAGCCCCTCCACCGCACTTCGTGCGGTCCCCCTCCCCATCGGCTGCGCCGACAGGGAGGATGACGGCTCGACATGCGGCCGTGCCTAGACGACAGGACCCAGATGCACCTCCTCCGCGCCTTTCTCCTCGCATTCGCCCTTTTCGTCTCCGCGCCCGCGCTCGCCCAGCAGCAGGGCGATGCGGAGTGGCTGTACCGGGGGAGCGACATCGTTCGCGATCCGGCGTGGCGGTTCGGGACGCTGCCGAACGGGCTTCGCTATGCCGTTCGCAGGAACGCGATTCCCGCCGGACAGGTGGCGATCCGGGTCAGGATCGACGCGGGCTCGCTCAACGAAGCGGATGGCGAGCGCGGCTGGGCACACTTCCTGGAGCATATGCTGTTCCGCGGGACGGAAAGCTATCCGGACCGGCAGGCGCGGCACGTCTGGCAGCAGCTCGGCGCCAGCTTCGGCTCCGACACCAATGCGACGACCAGCGCGACCGACACCGTCTACCAGCTCAACCTGCCGAAGAACGACCGCGCCTCGCTCGACACCAGCCTTCGCGTGCTCGCCGAGATGATGGGCAAGGCACGGATCGAAGCCGCCTCCGTGGAAGCCGAACGCCCGGTCGTCATCGCCGAGAAGGAGCGGCGGCCGGAAGTCTCCGAGCGGATGTTCGAAGCCTCGCGCGGGCTCTTCTACTCGGGCCTGCTGATGGGGGACCGCGACCCGATCGGCACGACCGAGACGCTGAACGCGGCCACCGCCGAGGGGCTGCGTGCCTTCTACCGGCGCTGGTACCGGCCGGAGCGGGCGACGGTGGTGATGGTCGGCGACGCCGATCCGGCGATGATGGAGGCGCTGGTCCGCGAGCGCTTCGGCGGCTGGCGCGGCGAAGGGGCGAACCCGCCGGATCCCGATTACGGCCGCATTGCCGAGCCGCGCACGCCGGTGGCGAACGTGGCGTATCCCGGCGCCCCGGTGACGGCGACCCTGATGTGGCTCCGCCCCTACGAAGCGCTGCCGCATACGGCGGAGCGCGAGCGGCGCTTTCTCGAAGAAGCGCTGGCGGCGCGGATCCTCAACCGGCGGCTGGAGGCCCATGCGCGCGGCGAATCGGCCTATCTCGGTAGCTCCATCTCCGTTTCGCGCTCGCGCGGCATCGCCAATGCGACGACGCTCAGCGTCTCGGCCCGGGGCAGCGACTGGCGCAAGGCGCTGGAGGAAAGCTTCGCCATCCTCGCCGATGCGCCCCGCGCCCCGCCGAGCGCCGAAGAGATCGGGCGTGAACTTCGGAACATCCGCGCCGGCGCGGTGGCGGCGGTCGCGGGCGAGGAAACGGTGCAGTCGAGCACGCGCGCCGAGCAGCTCGTCAACGCCATCGACAATGGCGGCGTGGTCGCCACCGCGGCGACGGCGCTCGCCAATCTCGACCGCGACACGCCGCTGATGACACCAGAGCGGGTCGCCGCTGCGATGCGCGACCTCTTCGTGGGCTCGGGCCCGCGCACCCTGCTGCTTTCGCCGGAGCCGATTGCCGGGACGGAAGTCGCCGAGGGAGTCGCGGCCGCAAGGCTTGCGGCGCCGGCGGCGCGCGCGGCCGAGCGGCAGGTGCGCTTCGAAGATCTGCCGATCCCGGCGACGCCGGGGCGGGTCATCTCGACGCAGCGGATCGAGGATCTGAACGTCACCATCGTGCGCTTCGCCAATGGCGCGACTTTGACCTTCCGCCCATCCACGTCCGAGCGCGGGCGCGTGCTCACCCGGCTTCGCTTCGGTGCCGGACAGGCGGGGCTGGCGCCGGACCGGCCGTCCATGGCCTGGCTCGCCGGCCTCGTGCCGCCTTCGGGCATGGCCGGGCTCGACCTCGACGGCATGGAGCGGCTGCTCACCGGCCGGCGCATGTCGCTCTCCTTCGGAGTGGACGACGACGCCTTCACCCTTTCCGGCCAGTCGAGCCCGAGCGAGCTTGCCGACCAGATGCGGCTCCTCACCGCCAAGCTCACCCATCCGCGCTGGGACGCCGCCCTCCTCGAGCGCTTCCGCACCGCGGCGGCTGAAAGCTACGACCTCCATTTCTCCTCCGCCTCGGCACGGGCGAGCCGCGAGACGGGCAGCTTCATGCGCCCCGGCGACCGGCGCTGGCAGCCGATCGAGCGGGCCGAGATGGAAGCCGTGACGGTGGATCGATTGAGCGGCTTCTTCGCGCCGGCCCTGGCCGCGCGGCCGGTCCATGCCGTGATCGCCGGAGACACGACGCTGGAGGCGGCCATCGAGGCGGTGCGGCGGACGACCGGGGCGCTCCCCGCGCCGCCGCGCCCAGCCCCCACGGCCCGCAACGTCGCGGTCCGGCCGCCGGCGCCGAGCCCGGAGCCCAGGACCTTCACCCATCGCGGCGCGCCGGACCAGGCCTATGCCCTGATCGGCTGGTCGACCTTCGGCGGCACGGCCAACACCCGCGACCGCCGCGCGCTCAGCCTTGCCGCCAACATCTTCCGCAGCCGCCTCTTCGACGAGCTGCGCGAAACGGAAGGCGCGAGCTACTCGCCCGCGGCGACGCACAGCACCAGCGCGGTCTATCCCGACTGGGGCGTCTTCTACGCCGCCGCGGAAGTCAGGCCGGACAGGACGGCGACCTTCTTCCGGGTGGCGCGGCGGATCGTCGCCGACCTTGCCGCCGCTCCGCCCGCGGCCGACGAGTTCGAGCGGGCGCGCAATCCCGTGCTGAGCGGGATCGAGCGGACGCTGGCCAACGACAATGGGTGGTGGCTGGGGGTCATGGAGGATTTCGTCGGGCGGCCGAGCGCGATCGAGGACGTGCGCAATTATCTGTCCGACTATCGGAGCATGACGGCTGAGGAGGTGCGCAGCGCCGTCGCGCGGTACGTGGCGGAGGCCGGGGACTGGTCGATGCTGGTGCTTCCGGAGCGGGGGGCTGCGGCGGCGCCTGCGCCGGGGCGGTGAGCTGGAACGGGTCCTTCCACCCACCGCTCGTCCCGAGCAGGCGTCGAGCCTGTCGAGACGCCGTGTCGAGGGACCAGCCGCTCAGCCAGGTCCCTCGACACGGGCTCTCGATACGGGCTTCGCCCTACTCGATCCCTGCTCGGGACGAACGGAAGTGGGGCGGCAGGAGCCTACCGGAACCCACCCGTTCGTCCCGAGCAGCCGTCGAGCGAAGTCGAGATGGCGTGTCGAGGGACTTGGCGCGCGAGGGTCCCTCGACATGGTCTCTCGATACGGGCTTCGCCCTACTCGATCCCTGCTCGGGACGAACGGTTGGAGGGGCACCCGCGCCCTTGATCTGGATTTCACTGCCCGCCATGCTCTAGAGGGGCGCCGGGACACGAGGTAACGACGTGGCGAACAGCGCAGTCCAGTTGGCGGCATCGAACGCCGTGCGCCCCGAGCTCGATCGGGGCTGGGACCCGCTGCGGCTTCAGCAGCAGCCCTTTTTCGAAGACAAGAACCGCGCCTTCTGGATCTTCCAGTCCGCGGGCTGGGCGGGTTATTTCATCCTGCGCACCCTCTCCGGCATCGCCAATGCGATGGGCTGGAGCTACGTGCTCCACACCGCGGTGCTGACCGCGACGGGCTATTCGCTCACCCTGCTCATGGCGCCGATCTACCGGCGGCTGATGCGGCTTCGGCCGATGACCACCTGGCTGGTGTCGATCGCCTTCGTCCTCGCCGCTGCCCTGGCCTTTTCGGCGATCGAGACATGGAGCCACGCGACCTTCATCCGCCCGGGGTTCCGGCCGGGCGGCGTCCAGTTCCTGAGCTCGATCATCCTCACCTTCTCGCTGCTCGCCGCCTGGTCGTCACTTTATTACGGCATCAATTATTATCTGCTCCTGGAGCAGCAGACCGACCGGCTGCTCCGGATGCAGCACCAGGCGAGCTCGGCGCAGCTTGCGATGCTGCGCTACCAATTGAACCCGCATTTCCTGTTCAACACGCTGAATTCGATCTCGACTTTGGTGCTTCTCAAGCAGACCGAGCGGGCGAACGCGATGCTGTCCCGCCTGTCCTCCTTCCTTCGCTACACTTTGGTCAACGAGCCGACCGGGATGGTCACCGTCTCGCAGGAGGTGGAGACGCTGAAGCTCTATCTCGAGATCGAGAAGATGCGCTTCGAGGAGCGGCTGCGCGCCCATTTCATCATCGACCGGCAGGTGGAGCGGGCGCTCATGCCCTCGCTCCTCCTCCAGCCGCTCGTCGAAAATGCGATCAAATATGCGGTGACGCCGCAGGAGGAAGGGGCGGACATCTCGATCGAGTCGAAGCTCGACGTCGACCGGGTGGTGATCAGGATCACCGACACCGGGCCGGGCGCGGAGGACGTCTGGGTGCGCGCGCAGGAATCGACCGGCGTCGGCCTCGCCAACATCCGCGACCGCCTGGCGCAAGCCTACGGCGAGAACCACCGCTTCGAGACCCAGTCGGACAGAAGCGGGGGCTTCCGCGTTACCATCGAGATTCCCTATCAAGTCGAAGCCAAGGAGCCGAAATGACGATCCGCACGATCCTCGTCGACGACGAGCCGCTGGCGATCCAGGGGCTGCAGCTGAGATTGGCGCCCCACGAGGATGTCGAAATCATCGAAACCTGCTCGAACGGCCGCGAGGCGATCCGGGCGATCAAGACGCACAAGCCCGACCTCGTCTTTCTCGACATCCAGATGCCGGGCTTCGACGGCTTTTCCGTCATCCAAGGCCTGATGGAGGTGGAGCCGCCGCTCTTCGTGTTCGTCACCGCGTACAGCGACCACGCGATCCGCGCCTTTGAGGCGCAGGCGGTGGATTATCTGATGAAGCCCGTCGAGGAGGAGCGCCTCGCCGACACGCTGGAGCGGGTGCGCCAGCGCCTCGCCGAAAAGCGCGGCGTCGAGGAAGCGGAGAAATTGAAGGGCGTGCTCGCCGAAGTCGCGCCGGACGCGGCCGAGACGTTCGACACCGCCAATCCCGGCGACGACGGCCATGCCTCCAACCGCTACGAAAAGCTCATCAACATCAAGGACCGCGGGCAGATCTTCCGCGTCGACGTGGATTCCATCGAGAAGATCGATGCGGCTGGCGATTACATGTGCATCTACACCGGCGACAACACCTTGATCCTTCGCGAGACGATGAAGGACCTCGAAAAGCGCCTCGACCCGCGCCGCTTCCAGCGGGTGCACCGGAGCTGCATCGTCAATCTCGACCAGGTCCGCCAGGTGAAGCCGCACACTAACGGCGAATGCTTCCTGGTGCTGGAGAGCGGATCGCAGGTGAAGGTCAGCCGTTCCTACCGCGACGTCGTCGCGAGGTTCGTCCATTGATCGTCACTGCTTTCTTCCTCATTCAGACCGCCGCCGCGCAGCCGCAGGCGCAGGGGGCGCCGGATATCGAGCTTCAGATCGGCCTTACCGCGCGCCGCGTGACGATCGAGCGCCGGGGCGAGGCTTCGCTCGAAGTGCGTGCGGGGCCGGACGGCGGCTCCGTCGTCAATGTCGAGGCGCCCGAGGCGAACGGGAGCCGGACACTGCGCGACGTGAACGTCCGGGTGCGCGCCGAAGCGCGCATCGCGGACCCCGCGGCGCCTGCCGCACAAATCGAAGCGGAGGCTGAAACCCGCCAGCCGGAATGACGTTGTGGGCCCGTAACAGGGAGCCAGTTCACATGCGTCACACGATCCTCGCGGCCGCCGCCGCCTCCGCCCTTCTCGCCTTCGCCGCCGCCCCCGCCGCCGCCCAGCGCCGCGACGCCGCTCAGGCGCAGCCGCAGGGCAATTCACAGCTCGCGCTCCAGGCCGAGGCCGGGCAGAACCCGCCGGACGTCGTGCTCGACATTCCCAACCTTTCGGTCGAGCAACTGACCGTCGAAGTGAACAATCTGCGCGTCAACCTCGCCCTCGACGCGCGGCTCGCCAATCTCCTGCACCTGAGCGCCGGCGCGAACGCGACGATCGACAACGTCCGCATCGACCTTCGCGGCGTGCGGGCCCAGGCGACCCTCCTCGTCCGCCTCGACAATGTCCGCGCGATCATCGAGCGCACGCTCCAGACGCTCGACAACAATCCGCAGATCGTCAGCCAGCTCCTCTCCACCGTCGACAATAGTGTCGGCACGGTCGGCGGCGTCGCCAACAATGCGGTCGGCACGGTCGGCCAGATCGCCGGCGGCCTCCTCTCCAACGGCCAGATCGCCGGCGGCCTCCTCTCCAACGGCCAGGTCCTCGACCTCGCCCGCGCCGGCCTGACCGAAGTATCGCGCACGGTGAACGGGGCCGGCCAGACCGTGCGGCGCGTGACGGACCGCAGCGGCTCCCTGATCGAAGTGGTGACGGACGCGGCGAACAGGATCGTATCGTCGCGGCGGGTCGGCGCTGCGACGGGACAGCAGCCGCCCCGGCAGTAGCGGGCTCAGGCTCCGGCGCCGCTCCGGGCCCGTGCGATAAAGGCCGCGCTGCCGCGCACGGAGAGGTTCGGGTCGTCGACAAGGAGCGCGAGCACCTCTTCGGCATTGGCCAGTTCCGTGTGGCGGCGGCTGAGCGCCTCGGCGGCGACCTTGCGCACCAGAGCGGAGCGGTCGTGGGCGCCGGCGAGGACGAGCGGCTCCGCTTCGAGGCTCGTCGCCACGGGCCGCTCGGCGAAGACTCGCTTGCGCCGCCAGACGCCCATGGAGCGGTCGACCCATTGGCGCTCGAAACCGGCGGACCAAAGGGCGCGCCGTTCGATCAGCGCGCGAAGCGCCACGGCCCGCACGCCCGGAATAACGGCGTCGGCAGCGAGCATGGGCAGATGCGCGTCCATCCCGCTGCGCCTCAAGGCATGGCGCAGGACCGACGGCATCGGGCCGTGGCGAGCGGCGGCGAGCCGGTCCGCCAGCCCGGCGGCGACGTCTTCGCGAGAGAAGGCGGCATCGAGCAGGGCTTCCTCCGGGCCCCAGCGGCGCCAGAGCCGGCTTGCGCCGAGGAGAGACAAAGCAGCGTCCGCGACGGTCGCAGCGGGTGTTGCGGGAAAGACGCGCGCGGCTGCCGCGGCGGCGGCGGCACGCACCGGCGGCGCCCAGTCGTTGAGCCGAAGGGCGATGGCTCCGAAGAAGAAGGGGCTGCGTACCGGCCCGTCCAGCAGGTTCAGCGCCCCCTCCCGGACCCGGCCGTCGCCGTGAAAGAGGAGGATCGGCGCGAAGTCTGGATCGGGGTCTGGCGGGTTGCCAGCCCGTCGGCTCAGCAGTCCGCCGAGGAACCGGCCGGGTATCCGGACCGGACTATGATAGAGACGTGCTTCCAATCGGACGACCAAGTCCGCCCGGACGACCGCGCCGGCCGGAAGCGTATCGAGGAAATCGAGCGCCTCAGCCACGGCGGGCGAGCCGCGGCGGTGCAGATCGTCACCCGCGCGGCGGAGCAGCGCACGCGCCCTTTCGGTGAATGGATCCTGTGTGCGGCTTGCCATCGTTCCTCCCGTTCGCGGAAGCCCCCTCAGTCCCGCCGGTCGAGATAATTGCTGTGCCACCAGATGCGGGTGATGCGGCCCTGGCGGTTGCGGTCGAAGCGGACTTCCTCCGCCAACGTGTCGTTGGCGCGGACGACGCGGAAGCGGTCGGCTTCGACGTGGCGGAGGCGGGTGATGTCGGACGCGGGCGTGTCGGCGAAGAGATCGATGACCATGAGCTCGTTGCCGTAGGGGGCGACATAGACGTCTCCGGCCGAGCGGCTGGTGCGGTAGGCGCCCTCATACAAAGCGAGGTTGACCGCGGGCGTGGGACCGGCGGTTTCGGGCGGCTGCTGCGGGCGCGGGGCGGGGCCGGTGGCGGGCGTCAAAGCGGCGGCGGCGCGGACGATGTCGGCGCCGGCGAGATCGTACAGCTGGCGGGCGAAGCGGCCGGGTTCGCCGTCGTCGGTGTTGACGAGGACGACGATGGCGAGCTTGTCCTGCGGGCGCATCATCAAGGTGGTGCGGTAGCCGGGGCAATAGCCGCCGTGGCCGACGAAGGTCTTGCCGGCATGCTGGTAGGTGCCGAAGCCGAGGCCCCAGGTCTCGTTCGGGTTGTCCGGCGTCATCCAGTGGACGCGCTGCATCTCGCGAAGGGTGGAGGAGCGAAGGACGTTCTCGCCGCCGGACGCCAGCAGGCGGAACTGCCAGGAGGCGAAGCGGCCGAGATCCTCGGCGGTCGACGCGAAGCCGGCGGCGGGCGCGAGGGCGTTCAAAGTGTAGGCGGGGATGGCGTCGCGGTTCCAGCCGGTGCGCCGCGCCGCATAGCCGATGGCGAGCTCGCCGCCGCGCATCCGGACCGGGATTTCCGACGTGGTGCGGGTGAGGCCGAGCGGCTGGAGGAAGTTGGTGCGGATATAGGCGTGGTAATCCTGGCCCGACGTGGTTTCGACGACGCTCCCGAGGAGGGACATTCCGAGGTTCGAATATTGGAGATGGTCGTAGGCGCGGTAGAGGTTGGTCTGCTCGCCGAGGCGGGCGCGGACCGTCTCGAGGTCCGGGAAGCGCGCTTCGCTCCAATAAGGCGTGTCGGCTTCGCGGGGCAGGCCGGCGACGTGGCTCATGATGGCGCGGGCGGTGACCGGGCCGTCGGGCGTCTGGACGTCGCGGATATTGTACCAGGGGAGATAGGCGGAAACGGGGCGGTCGATGTCGAGGCGGCCGGCGTCGCGCTCGCGCATCGCGGCCATGGACGTGAAGAGCTTGGAGATGGAGCAGATCGAATAGCGGGTTTGCGGCGTCGCGGGAACTCGGCCGGCGACGTTGGCGAAGCCGAAGCCGCGCGACCAGACGACCTGCTGGTCGTGGACGATCGCCATCGAGGCGCCGGCGACGTTCTCGGCGGCGAGCTGCGTCTCGATCCAGGCTTCGGCGGCGCGCAGGCGCGCGGCGAGCTTGGGATCGGCGGCGATGGAGGGGGCTTGCGGCGGCGCGGCGGGGGCCGGTGCCGGGGTGCGCTGAGCGGCGGCCGGCATGGCCAGCGATGCGATGGCGAGGGCGGCGGCGGTCTTGCTGAGCTTCATCTCTTCCCCCTCGAAGCGGCGGCGGTTCGAAGCGGGACAATAAGCCGACGCGGCGCCGCCGCAAGCGCGGACGCTTTGCGGAGCCGGTGCGGGGCTGCTACCTCCAATGCGACGAGATTCGAGGGGGCGGGATGAACGCGGACTGGGAAACGAAGGCGCGGGCGTTCGCGGCTCTCCATGTGCCCGGCGACCCGCTCATCCTCTTCAACGTCTGGGATGCGGGCAGCGCGAAGGCGGTCGCGGAAAGCGGCGCACAGGCGATCGCGACCGGAAGCTGGTCGGTCGCGGCGGCGCAGGGTTACGGCGACGGAGAGAAGATGCCGATCGAGCTCGCCCTCGCCAATCTGGACCGAATCGTTGGGGCCGTCGACCTTCCCGTCACAATCGACCTCGAAGGCGGATACGGCGACGCGGCGGCAGCGGCGGCGCGGGCGCGGCGGGCCGGCGCCGTCGGATGCAACATCGAGGACCGCGTTGTGGGCGGCGACGGCCTGTTCCCGGCCGAGCGGCACGCTGCGCGGCTCGCCGCGGTGCGGGAGGCGGCGGGGCCCGGCTTCTTCATCAACGCGCGCTGCGACGTGTTCCTGCAGGCGCCGGCCGAGACGCATGACGAGGCGCTGCTCGAAGAGGCGCTGGCGCGCGGCGCGGCCTATGCGGGTGCGGGCGCGGACGGCCTGTTCCTGCCTGGGCTCCTGGACGAGGCGCTGATCGCGGCGGCCTGCGAGCGCTCGCCGCTGCCGGTCAACATCATGGTCTGGCCGGGGACACCGCCGCTCAAGCGCTTGGCGGAGATGGGCGCCGCGCGGATCAGTCATGCGGGGGCGCCGTGGCGGGTCGCGATGGACGCGCTGGCCGATGCGGCACGGCAGGCACATTCTTTGGAGGGGTAAGCAACATGGCGAAGATCACTGGCCTTGGCGGCATTTTCTACAAGGTCGAGGATACGGCGCGGACCGCCGCCTGGTATCGCGAAATGCTAGGGCTTTCGGGCGAATGGGGGATCATGTTTCCCTGGAAGAAGGACGAAAGCGGCGAAGCGTTCAGCCTGTTTTCGCCCTTCAAGGCGACGAGCGACTATTTCGCGCCGTCCGCCGCGCCGTTCATGGTGAACCTGCGGGTCGACGATCTCGACGCGTTCACGGCGGAGCTGGAGAGCAAGGGCGTGGAGATCATCGGGCGGCAGGAGGAGGATTACGGCAAGTTCGCCTGGATCCTCGATTGCGACGGGATCAAGATCGAGCTTTGGGAGCAGAAGGGTCCGGCGCCCGCCTAAGGCTTTGCGCCGCAACGCATCCATCGCCATATCAACGGGATGGCGGCGCCCGATCTTCGCGAGCTTATGGAGGCCAAGGCGGCGGAGCTCGGCTTCGCGGCCTTCGGCGTCGCGCGCGCCGACGCGGCGCCGAAATCGAGCGAGCGCCTCCGGCAATGGCTCGACGAGGGCTGCCATGGCGAGATGATCTGGATGGCCGAGCGCGCGGGCCAGCGCGGCTCGCCGGCGGGGCTGTGGCCGGAGGTCCGCTCGGTCGTGTCGCTCGGCATGAGCTATGCGCCGGGGCGGGACCCGCTGGCGCTCGCGGAGGTGCCGGATCGCGGGCGCATCTCGGTCTATGCGCAGGGCGGCGATTATCACGACACGGTCAAAAAGGCGCTGAAGGCGCTGGCGCGGTGGCTGGTCGAGGAAGCCGACTGCGAGCTCAAGGTGTTCGTCGACACCGCACCGGTGATGGAAAAGCCGCTGGCCGAAGCGGCGGGCCTCGGCTGGCAGGGCAAGCACACCAACCTCGTCAGCCGCACCGACGGCTCCTGGCTCTTCCTTGGCGCCATCTACACGACGCTGGAGCTGGAGCTGGCGCCCTCCCCTGCCCCGCACCCGGTCCATTGCGGATCGTGCACCGCCTGCCTCGACGCCTGCCCGACCAACGCCTTTCCCGCGCCCTTCCGGCTCGATGCGCGGCGCTGCATCTCCTATCTCACCATCGAGCATAAGGGGCCGATCCCGGAGGAATTCCGCGAAGCGATCGGCAACCGCATCTACGGCTGCGACGATTGCCTCGCCGCCTGCCCGTGGAACCGCTTCGCCGACGCGGCGCGGGCGAACCGGGCGTTCCTGCCGCGCGCCGAAATGGCGGCACCGGCGCTCGGCGATCTGCTGGCGCTGGACGATGCGGCGTTTCGGCAGGTGTTCGCGGGCTCGTCGATCAAGCGGATCGGGCGGGGGCGCATGGTGCGCAACGCGGCGATCGCGGCGGGGAATAGCGGGCGCGCGGAGCTGGTGCCGGTGCTGGAGGGACTCGTCGCGGACGAAGATGCGGTGGTGGCGGAGGCGGCCGGGTGGGCGCTGGGCCGCCTCGCATCCTCCCCATCGAAGACGGGGAGGGGGACCACCCGAAGGGTGGTGGAGGGGTAGGACGCTCCGACCGCCGGAGGTTCGCGCGAGAATCGCTGAAGCTGAGGCCGCTACCCCTCCACCATGCTTCGCATGGTCCCCCTCCCCATCCGGTGGATGGGGAGGATTATCGCGCCCTTGCCGCCCCCAGCGCGGCGACGCAGCTTGCTTCGTCGAAGTCTCTTCCGTCCGGCAGCCTGGCGTCGATATGGGTGACGATCGGCTCGCCGCCGGCGGCGGGCGGATAGAGGTAGGCGTCGAGAATGCAGGCGGGGCTTTCGAACTGGAGCTTCCTCGCCGTGCCTTCGCGTATGTCGAGGGCGGCGGGGCCGAAGCGGGCGGTGAGCTGGGCGGCGGTGCGGCCGAGTGCCGCCTCGAGGCCCGCGACGGCGCGAGTCGGCGGCGCCGCAGTGGCCGCGGGGCGCGAGGCGGGGGCGACCTCCCGCGTGGCGCGCGGGGCGCAGGCGGTGGCGAGCAGCGCGCTCGCCGCCAGTATCACTCCGCAAAGTCTCATGTCTTGTCCCCCTGGAACAGGTGCGTCGCCATGGCGGCGCCGATCACCGGCGCGAGGAGATTGGCGAAAGGGATCATGAAAAGGAATGTCACGACCAGGCCGAGCAGCGCGCGCCGGCCACGCGTCGCCGCAAGCCAGGCCTGAAGCGCCGGCCCGCGGTGCCGCCGGACCGCCACCATCTCGCCGAGATCGCGGCCGAGCGCGACCGCGTTGATCGCGAAGAAGAGGATGAACGGGCCGATCGCGGTGAACAGGAGGAGGATGTAGAAAGGGATGGCCGAGACGTTCCAGAGCAGGATCCTCCCCGCCGAGCGCAGGCCGAGCGCCATGCCTTCCGCGACCGTGGGCGGCCTGGCCGAAGCGGCGGCGGCGGGATAGTGGCGCGCTTCCACCGCCGCGACAACGTCGTCCCCGAAGATGCCGAGCACGCCGATGGCGACGGCCGGGAAGAGGAACCAGAGGCTGGCGAGCCCAAGGATGACCGCGACGGCCGTCCCCGCCCCTCCTTCGATCCTGCACTCCCAGTCCAGCGGGCCGATGCCGCAGGGATTGGTGCCGCTGATCAGCCAGCCGACGAACGCGGCGGCGGCGGCGAAGACGATGAGCGTCAGCAGGATGGACTTGACGAGCACCGCGAGGATGCGGCGGTCGCCGAGCTGGGCGAGGGAGAGGGAAAAGGCGTTCAGCACCCGCCCCCGATAGGCGCGGCGTCCCCGCGGCTCAACAGCCCCCGGCGCACTGCCTCCGGTTGACGCTTCCGCGGCGCGGGGGCTACGGGCGGCGCTTTCCCGCAAATTGCGAAAGTAGTTCCCGTGACCCAGCCCCGTCTCGACGTCCTCGCCATCGGCAATGCCATCGTCGACATCATCGCCGCCACCGACGACGACTTCCTGACGCGCGAGGGCCTGGAGAAGGGCTCGATGCGCCTGATCGACGCCGACGAGGCGACGCGGCTCTACGACCATATGGGCGCCGCGAGGGAGATGAGCGGCGGATCGGCCGGGAACACGGCGGCAGGAGTCGCGGCGCTGGGCGGGCGCGCGGGCTTCATCGGCCAGGTGGCGGACGATCAGCTCGGCGACATCTTTCGGCACGACATTCGCGGCGTCGGCGTCGAGTTCGACACGCCTTCGATCGACGTCGGAGTGCCGACGGCGCGCTCGATGGTGCTGGTGACGCCGGACGGGCAGCGGACGATGAACACCTTCCTCGGCGCCGCCCAGCACCTCCCGGCCGAAGCGATCGACCCCAAGCAGATCGAGGACGCGGCGATCCTCTACCTCGAAGGCTATCTCTGGGACCCGGAAGTGCCGCGGCGCGCCATGACCCAGGCGATCGAGATCGCGCGCGGCGCGGGGCGCAAGGTGGCTTTCACGCTTTCCGACAGCTTCTGCGTGGATCGTCACCGGGACGGCTTCCTGCAGCTCATCGACGGCGGCTTCGTCGACATCCTGTTCGCCAACGAGGACGAGATCGTGGCGCTGACCGGCGCTGCCGGGCTCGACGCGGCGCTGGCTGAGGTTGCGCCCAAGGTGCCGGTGCTGGTCGTCACGCGCTCCGAGAAGGGCGCGCTTGCGATGCAGGATGGCGAGCGGGTGGACGTTCCCGCCGAGCCGGTGGCGCAGGTGGTCGACACGACCGGCGCGGGCGATCTGTTCGCGGCGGGTTTCCTCGCTGGCTTCGCCAGGGGCCGGCCGCTGGCGGAGAGCCTGCGCATCGGCGCGATCGCGGCGGCGGAAGTGATCTCGCACTACGGCGCGCGGCCCGAGGCGGATTTGCAGGCGCTGGTGGGCGACAAAGTCGGCAACGGCTGAGGTCGGGTCAGCCCCTTCATTGCCCATCTCCGTTCGTCCCGAGTAGCCGTCGAGCCTGTCGAGACGGCGTATCGAGGGAGTGGTCCTTCGATACGGGCTCTCGATACGGCTTCGCCTACTCCATCCCTACTCAGGACGAACGGAAGGGGGCTTTACGAAGCCTCCGCCCGCCCCGCAGCCCGGCTCGTCCTGACCCCCTCGAACGCGAAGATCGCCAGCGCCGTCCAGATGGCGCCGAAGCAGAAGGCGTGGGCGAGGGTGAAGCGCTCACCGTAGACCAGAACCGCCAAGGCGAACTGGAGCGAGGGCGCGATGTACTGGAGGAAGCCGAGCGTGGAATAAGGGAGGCGCCTCGCCGCGGCGGTGAAGAGGAGGAGCGGCACGGCGGTGATCGTCCCGCCGAGGAAGAGCAGGATGTCCGTGGACACCGGGCCCGCGAAGAAGGCGCTCTCGCCGCGGCTCTGCAGCCACAGGATCCAGCCTGCGGCGAGCGGCGTCAGCAGGGCCGTCTCGATGGTCAGGCCCTCGATCGAATCGACCGGCGCGACCTTCCGAAGGTAGCCGTAGGTGGCGAAGGACAGCGCGAGGCTGAGGCTGATCCAGATCGCGCCGCTCGCGCCCACCGCAAGGAGGGCGACTCCGCAGGCGGCGAGGAAGACGGCGAAGACCTGGGCGCGGGTCAGCTTCTCCTTGAGGAGGAAGACTCCGAACAGGACGTTGACCAGCGGGTTGAGATAATAGCCCAAGCTGCCTTCGAGGACGTGCCCGCTCACCACCGCGTAGATCCAGATGAGCCAGTTGGCGCCGATCAATATGGCCGTGACGGTCAGCGTCAGGAGGACCCGCGTGTCGCCGAGCGCGGCGCGGATTCCGGGCCATTTCTTCCACAGCGTCGCCAAGGCGGCGAGGAAGACGAGCGACCAGACGATACGGTGGGCGACGATCTCGACCGGGCCGACCTTGCCGATCGCCTTGAAATAGATGGGGAGGAAGCCCCAGAGGAGATAGGCGCCGAGGCCGAACAGGAGGCCGGCGCGGCGGGTCTTGGCGGGATCAGTCATGTGGTGGGCGCGCTAGTCGCCATGCGCGGCGCCTTCAACCACAGGTTGTCGCGGGGCATCGAGCCGCTTAGTCTCCGCCGCGAGAGGAAGACGGGAATGAGGCTCAACCATCGTAGCGCGATCCTGCTCGGCGCCGCGGCCGCCGCCGCCGCCTGCGACCTGCCGCCGTCGGGCGAAAGCGAGCGGCAGGAGGCGGCGAACCAGATGGCGGCGGAGCGCCAGCGCGCCGGCGCGGGCGCGGAAGGCAAGGCCGAGGAAGGCCGCCTTTCGATCAAGGCGCCGGGCATCGACATCGCCATCGCCGTCCCCGACGCGGTGCGCGACCGGGCGCAGGCCAATGTCGAAAGCGAGTTCCTGCCGCCGGGCAGCCGGGCGCGGGGCATCCATGTCGAGGGCGACGGCGGCAACCTTGCGGCCGGGCGCGACAGCGTCGAAATCCGCTTCACGGCGCCCCAGCCGCCGTCGGAAGTCGCCGCCTGGTACAACGATCCCGCGCGGCGCCCCAAATTCTCCATTTCCGGCGCCGAGCCGGCCGAACGCGAGCAGGTCCTGACCGGCACCACGGCGGACGGTGCGCCGATGCGGATCCATCTCGCCGCCCGCGGGACCGGGACGGACGGCCGCCTCGTGCTCGTCGACCGCGACTAGGCCTTGGCCGAGCGGCTCGCCGACACGGCGGAAATCCGCGCCCACCTCGTCGGCGCGGCGGCGGCGGGGACGGCGCTCACCTATTCCGAGATGCTGGAGCGGCTCGGCTATTCCTTCTCGCGGCCGAAGATGCGTCAGCTCTGCGCGGCGCTCGGCGACGTCGATGCGGACGCCGAGGCGCGGGGCGAGCCGGAGCTTGCGGTGCTCGTCGTCCGGCAGAGCGACGGCATTCCCGGGCAAGGCTGGTGGGTGGCGGGCGGCGCGAAGTCGCGCGGCTATCAGGGCCCGTGGGAAGGCCCGGAGGCCAAGCGGTTCATCGACGGGGTGCAGGCGGAAACCTTCGCCTTCTGGCGGTCCCGTAACGGCACAGACGGGCGTTAACCACGAAAAACCAGCACCTTAACCATATCCGCTCACCCATTTTGCGCAGCTTTGGGCGATAGGCGTAGCTTCGATGAGGAAGCCGACATGCCAAGCCGCGCCGTTATGCTCTTTCGCCTGAGCGCCTTTTCCGCCGTCTTCGCGCTCGCCGCCTGCGGGCAGGGAAGCGTCGCCAACGAGATCGCGCTGAACGACGCCGATCCGGCGCTCACCGCCGCGCTCGAGGACCCGATCCTCACCGACCAGAACCTCGTCTCGCAGGCGAACCGCAACAACGTCCGCCCGCCCGAGCTTCCGACCCGCGCCGAGTATCCGCGCGTGCAGATGGCCTCCGCCGCGGCGCCGCACCCGGGCGGCCCTGCCGCGCCGCGCGCGGCGTCCGGGACCGCCCCTGCTCCGGCAGCGAGCTGCGGCGCCGCGCGCACCGGCGCGCCGCCCGAGTTCAGTTACGGCATGGAATGGGCGCAGCGCCTTCCCGCCGCGTTTCCGCCCTATCCCGGCGGCCGGGTCACCGAAGCCGCCGGCCATGACGCCGGCGACTGCCGCGTCCGGGTCGTCACCTTCCGCACCGCGGACGGCTATCAGCGCATCGTCGACTGGTACCGCGAGCGCGCCGTCTCCTCCGGTTATTCCGCCGAGCACCAGGCGCGCGGCCGCGACCATGTTCTCGGCGGCGTCAACCAGGGCACGCGCGGCGCTTATTACCTGATCGTGACGCCGATCCAGGGCGGGTCCGAAGTCGCCCTCATCGTCAATAACGGCCGCTAGGGAGGCCGCCGGCCGGGGTACCCCTCGCGGGGCCGCTCCGGCCGGATAGTAGCGCTCCCATGCAAGGCACGTCATCCCGGCGAAGGCCGGGATCTCGGCGGGTGAAGAGCATTGGAGGCCCTGCCGGTCGCCCGGTGGCGCGCTGCACAAGCGGCGGCGCCCTTCACCCCCTGGAGGTCCCGGCCTTCGCCGGGATGACGTGTGTGGCACTGGCGCGCATCACCCGCCCCCGCTACATCGCGGCCATGCACAGCCTCCACCTCCAGCAGCGCGCCCGGGCTTCGGCATGAGCGGGGACGTTCGCCAGTTCACCGTCGCGCCGGACGACGACGGCATCCGGCTCGACCGCTGGTTCAAGCGGCATTTGCCCGATGCGAGCTTCAACATCGTCTCGCGCTGGGCCCGCACCGGGCAGCTCCGGATCGACGGCAAGCGGGCCACGCCCGGCGACCGGATCGAGGCCGGGCAGGTCATCCGAGTCCCGCCGGCCGAACCGCCGGCGGCCTCCGCGGTGCCCAAGAAGGTCCAGCGCGCGCCGCTCAGCGACGACGAAGTCTCCTACGTGCGCGAAATGGTGATCCACCAGGACGCGCAGGCCTTCGTGCTCAACAAGCCGCCCGGCCTCGCCACGCAGGGCGGCACCAAGACCGACAAGCATCTCGACGGCCTCCTCGGCGGCCTCGTCGAGGACGAGGAGAACCGGCCCAAGCTCGTCCACCGGCTCGACAAGGACACGTCCGGCGCGCTGCTTGTCGCCCGCACGTCCCGCGCAGCCGCTTTCTTCTCGAAGAGCTTTTCCGGGCGCACGGCGCGCAAGGTCTATTGGGCGTTCGTCATCGGCGTGCCCGAAGTCTCCGACGGCCTCATCGATCTGCCGCTCGCCAAGCAGCCGGGGACGGGCGGCGAGAAGATGCATGTCGACGAGGAGAGCGAGGACGCCCTCCCCTCGCGCACCCGCTACCGGATCATCGAGCGCGCCGGGAACCGCGCCGCCTGGGTGGAGCTCCAGCCGCTGACCGGCCGCACCCACCAGCTGCGAGTCCACATGGCGGCGATCGGCCACCCGATCGTCGGCGACGGCAAATATGGCGGGCAGGACGCGTTCCTCACGGGCTCGATCAGCCGCAAGCTCCACCTCCACGCGCGCCGCATACGGATTGACCATCCGGATGGCCACCAGATCGACGTCACCGCCGCGCTGCCGACCCATTTCGCCGAGACCATGGCCAATCTCGGCTTCGATCCGGCGCTCGGCGAGGCCATGCCGCTCGACGAGCCCAAGAAGGTGCCGAAGAAGGATCCGGTCGCGAAAGCCGCCAAGGAGCGGCGCCAGGCCCGACGCGGCGAACGGCGGTCGCGCGGCTCCGGGGAGCGCTGATGCGCACCGCCGGCCTCCTCGTTGTTTCGCTTGCGGGCGGCTGCTCATTCGGCCGGCTGCCGGACCAGATCACGGCGGAGGCGGCATCTCCCGACGGCACGCTCGTCGCTCGATCCTGGTGCGAAGACGGCTGCGACATCACGCATCGGCGGACGATCACCATCGCTCCGGCCGGGGTCGCGGCCGATCGCCAGGAGATGCCTTCGGACCATGTCGCCGGACGCATCTACCTTGCCGAGGTCGACGGGGCGGAGTTGCGGATGAACTGGACAGGCAATCGGTCGCTCCGGCTGGCAGGGGAGTGCCTCGCCGACGACCGCGGCCGCCTCCCGGCGCCTTGGAGCGCCGGCGGCGTCCGAGTCGAGCCGGCTCGGAGGATCTCGCCGCGCCCATGCCCGCAGGCGCGCTGATGCACCCGAACCGCAAATTCCACATCGCGGACCGGGCGGAGATGGCGGCCCTGGTGCGCGAGGCGGGGTTCGGGACGCTGGTCGTCCAGACCGGGGCGGGGCTTCGCGCAGTGCACGTGCCGGTGGTGCTCGACGGCGAGCGGCTGCTTTTCCATGTTTCGAGGGGCAATCTCGTCCACGCGGCACTGCTCGGCGGGTGCGAGGCTTTGTTCATCGCCAACGGGCCGCACGCTTATATCAGCCCGGATTGGTACGGGCTCGAGAACCGCGTGCCGACCTGGAGCTACGTCGCCGTCGAACTCAACGGGCGCTGCTCGCCGCTGGATGCGGCGGTGCTGGTGCGCCTCCTCGACGACATGTCGGCGGAGCATGAGGCGCGGCTTGCGCCCAAGGCGCCGTGGGTGCGCGGCGGCCTCAGCCCCGGCTTCTTCGAAGGCCTGCTCAAGGGGATCACCGGCTTCGCGATGGAGATCGCCCAGTGGCGCGGCACGAAAAAGATCGACCAGGACAAGCCGGCGGACGTGCGCGCGCGGCTGGCGGATGCGCTGGCGGAGCAGGGTGAGGCGGAGATGGCGCATCTCGTGTCCTCCCCATCGCAAGATGGGGAGGGGGGCCATGCGAAGCATGGTGGAGGGGTAGAAGGCGCAGGCGTGCGTGTTCTGGCGCCTGACACGCAGGATCTGAGCCAATTACCCCTCCACCAGCCTTCGGCTGGTCCCCCTCCCCATGCCCTGCATGGGGAGGATTTATGAACCGGCTTGCGCTCTTCGATTGCGACGGGACACTCGTCGACGGGCAGGCGCCGCATCGCCTCGCCTTAGCTGAAGCCTTTGCGGCCGAGGCGCTGGAGGCGCCGTCCGATGACGCCGCGCGGCGGCTGATCGGGCTTGGGCTGGTCGAGACCATGGCGGCGCTCCTCCCGGACGCTACCTGCGCCGAGCACCTCCGCCTGGCGGAGGCTTACAAGCGCGCCTTCCATGGCCTCCGCGCGCGCGGGCTCGTCGAGGAGCCGCTCTTTCCCGGCATCCCCGCCTTGCTCGGCGCGCTGGAGGAGGAGGGCTGGCTGCTCGGCGTCGCGACCGGCAAGTCGACGCGCGGGCTCGACCTCTGCCTCGCCTGCCACGGGCTGACGCGCCGCTTCGTCACCCGGCAGACCGCAGACCTCCACCCGTCCAAGCCCCACCCCTCGATGATCGAGGCGGCGATGGCGGAGGCAGGTGCCTCCGCTGAGACCACGATGATGATCGGCGACACGAGCTACGACATGGCGATGGCGCGCGCGGCCGGCGCGGCGGCGATCGGCGTCGCCTGGGGCTATCACCCCCCTCAAGAACTTCTCGCGGCGGGGGCGCACCAAATCGCGGTTCAGCCGTTGGATATCCTCGATCTGGCAAAGGCCCTCGCATGACTCCCGTCGACGACGACACCTGGCGCAATCGCTTCATCACGCTGCAGCTCACCCGCATCGGCGGGACCGTGATCGTGATGATCGGCCTCTACGTCTGGTACACCGACGCCATCGCGCCCGGCGGCACGATCGTGCTCGGCCT
The DNA here is from genome assembly GCA_035645215.1 of Allosphingosinicella sp. Classification (GTDB taxonomy): domain Bacteria; phylum Pseudomonadota; class Alphaproteobacteria; order Sphingomonadales; family Sphingomonadaceae; genus Allosphingosinicella. The sequence continues at coordinate 16,463 of DASQND010000052.1, read as the reverse complement.
GCCGCTCGCCCTGATCGGGCTGGTGGTGAGCTTCTGGGGACCCAAGCACCTATCGCGCATGTGGAAGCGCCAGGACGGACGATGAAGCGATTCTACAAGGAAGCGGCCGCTTTGGGCGGCGGCGAAGTCGTGCTCGACGCGCGGCCGGTCAAGACGCCCGCCAGGAACCCGCTCGCCCTCCCCACGCCCGCCCTTGCGGAAGCGGTGGCGGCGGAATGGAACGCCCAGGGCGAGAAGATCGACCCGCGGACCATGCCGCTGACCGGCCTCGCCAATGCCGCGATCGACCGGGTGGCGCCCGACAAGGAGGCCTTCGCCTTGAGCCTCGCCGCTTACGGCGAGAGCGACCTCCTCTGCTACCGTGCGGACGGGCCGGCATCGCTGGTCGCGCGGCAGGAGGCGCATTGGGACCCGCTCCTTGGCTGGGCGCGGCGCCGCTACGACGTCGATCTCGAAGTCACGACCGGGATCATGCACAAGGCGCAGCCCGAGTGCACATTGGTGCAGCTCCGCCACGCGGTCGTGTCGCGCAGCGCCTGGGAGGTCGCGGCCTTGTCGCCTCTGGTCACGATCTCCGGCTCGCTGGTGATCGCGCTCGCCCTGCTCGAAGAGGCGATCGGCGTCGACACCGCCTGGGCGGCGGCGACGGTGGACGAGGCGTGGCAGGCCGAGCAATGGGGCGAGGATGCCGAAGCCACCGCCCGGCTCGAGGCACGGCGGGCGGAGTTCGAGGGGGCCGTGGGGTTTTTGGCGCTGCTGCGCTGAGTTCCTCCCCATCGAAGATGGGGAGGGGGACCACCCTAAGGGTGGTGGAGGGGTAGAAGGCTCCGCCTCCGAGCGACCGGCGTATATTGGGAGCCGCCTAGGCCTTTTACCCCTCCACCATGCTTCGCATGGTTCCCCTCCCCATCTTCGATGGGGAGGATCCTCACACCTCCGCCGGCGCGTCCTTTGGGGCTTCGCGCGGCGAGCTCAGGAACCAGCGGGCGATGATGAGGCCGCCGACGCTCAAGGTCGCCGCGTCGGCGAAGAAGCGGTAGATGAAGTGCGCCCAGCCGTGATGGTAGAAGATCGGGCCGAGCAGGTTGATGTAGGCTGCGCAGGCGACCGCGACGAAGACGACCAGCCGGCCGCGGGACGCGAAGTCCGGCACCCGCCGGTCGATCCCGATCAGGCCCGCGCCGATCAGCAAGGCGACGAGGAAGTCGAGGAGCAGGCCTGTGATCAGGGACGTCTTCTCCACCTGGGCGAAGCCGCTCATATTGTAGTGGATCGTCGCGGTCGGCCCGTCGCCGTACATGCTGTTCTGGGCGGCGGATTTGCCGGGTTCGGGCACGACATAGGTGCCGGTGGCGGGGAGGTTGGCGGCGAGCGACTGCTGGATCGCCGCAGCCGGCACGTCGTCGACCGCGCGAGTCGTCATCCGGGCGAGCGGAGTCGCGTAGAAGACGAAGCCGAGGAGGAACATGGCGATCGCCGCCGGGATCGCTCCAACGATTACACGCACCATGGCCGGTCTCCCCTTTGTGTCCTTCATGCCTGCGTAGCGCCCGCGGCGGGCTGCGGCAAACGCCCTAGCGCTTCGGCGCCGCCTTCGGCCGCTCGCGGCTCGGCGCGGCGGGCGGCAGCTCGGCGCAGGCGGGGAGGCGCAGTTCGGCCATGTCGCTGCAATTGCGCACCTGGACGTCTTCGTTGGGCGCGATGAAGACGGCATATTGTTCGTTATTGTCGCAGCGCGCCGTCCAATAGGCCATGCCCTCGTAATCGCCCTGGTGGACCGGATTGGGCTCGACACGGCGCGGGCAGCGGTTGCGGGTGGCGCGGATGGCGCGGACGAGGGTGATCCGCCGGTCGCTGTCGTCGAGCCTCAGGAGCGCCTCGTGCGGCCGGTTGGCGATGCGCGTCGCGGTTTCGCGCGAGACCGCGGCATCGGCCGAGGCTTCGGACATGTTGTCCGCTTGCGCCGCCGGCGCCGCCTGGTTCGCGCTCCCGCCGCCGTCTCCGCCGCAGGCCGCGAGGGCGAGGACGGCCGCGGCCGCGGTGATCGCCGAAAGAATGCTCTTCATCTTCCCCTCCTTCGGGTGGAGCGCGTGCAGCACATCCAAAGGCCCGCACGGGCCCGCGCGTCAAGGCGCGATCTTCCAGTCGCCAGTCCCGGCGCGCCGCTTCATCAGGACCCGGCCGACGCTACCGAACCGTTCGCCGTCCTTGCGCCGTCCCCATGTCTGGACCGGCGCGTCGATCCAGACCCAGCCGTCCGCCTCGGCCGGATAGGAGGGCGTGCCGACATCGGCGCGGTAGTCGGCATAGATGTCGAAGCTTCGGGCGAAGCGCGCGTAATCGAGGCCGGGGCGCTGCTCGCGAAGCGCCCAGGCGGCGCGATGGTCGCCGCGGCCGATCGCCGCATAATAAGCGCGCAGCGCCGCGGCGGCTGCCTTCATGTCGGCGATCTCGGCGGCGCTCGGCACCCGCTCCGGCCCAGCCTGCGAGGCGGCCGCATTGCCTGCATTGCCCGGCGCCTGCGCCTCCTCCGTTCCGCCGCAGCCGGCGAGGAGGATGAGGGGCAGAAAGGCGCGCATGACGCCAGTGTAGCGGGCGGCGCAGGGGTATGACAGCGCTATCAAAATGGGTGGAAAGCGTTGTGCAACAACCACTTAGCCAATTCGCATGCATCCCTTGCGCTTGATCTGCGTTATGCCCGCCGAGGAGAAGAACAGTGAGCCGCGCATTCGTGAGGGAAATAGACGACGCGCCCGAGCCGCCGCCCGTCGAGCGGGCGGTGAGCGCCGCGCCCAATCTGGTGACCCCGAGGGGCGCCCGGACGATCGACGAGAATGTCGCCGCGCTCGAAGCGGCGCTCGCCTTCGCCCGCGGCGAGGAGGAGGCGCGCCTGCGCCGCGACCTTCGCTACTGGACGGCGCGCCGGGCGAGCGCGCGCGTGATGGCGCCCGATCCGCACCCGACCGAAGCGGGCTTCGGCACGAAGGTGACGATCCGCCGGGGCATATTGATGAGCGACCTCCTGATCGTCGGCGAGGACGAGGCGGACCCGGCCAAGGGGCGCATCGCCTGGACCGCGCCGCTCGCCCGCGCCCTCGAAGGCGCCGAACGCGGCGATGTGGTGGAACTCGAAGCCGGCGGCCGGATCGAGGAAGTCCGCGTGTTCGCCGTCGGGCCGGGAGAAGACTAGGCCTCGGTACGCGGCCGCGGCCGCATCAGCAATTTTCGTACTTCCAGTTACGGCGCTTGCCTTCCGCGATCCACTCCGCGGCCTGGGCGAGGCGCCTGGCGCGTGTCTCCGGCCGCTTCGCGTCCACGATCCATTCGACATATTCGCGGCGGCAGCTCGGCGGAAAAGCGTCGAAGGCGGCGCGGGCGGCCGGGGCGGCGTCGAGGGCGGCGGCGAGATCGGGCGGCGTCTCGATCTCCGGCTTCGGCGGTCTCGCGGCGCGCGGACGCTTGTCGCTCGCACCGGACGCCGCCATCGCCTTGCGGATCAGCGCCGCGAGCGCTTCGGGAGCCGGAAGGTCGCCGATGCCGCGAAGCTTGCCGAACTGGCCCATGGCGTCCGCCTTGGCCGCGCCCTCCCCGACCACGCTCCCCTCGCGGAAGCCGAAGCCCGCATGCGCCTTGAAAGCGGCCATGAACGCGAGAATCCGGCCTTCGTGGAGGAAGTGCGGCATGCCCCACTTGATCGCCTCCTCCGCCTCCGGGCAGGCGGCGCCGACGGCGGCGCGCAGATGCTCGAGGATCGGCCGGGCGAAGTCGGCCTGCCGGGCGATATAGGCGTCGACGCGCGGGTCCGGTGTCATGCGGCGACGCTTAGCGCATCCGGGGCTGCGAGGGGAGGTTCTCAAGCCTTCCGACTCGCCCTGCCGCGAAATCGATTCGAGTCGGCGCAGCGCGGGGAACGGGCGATTCGGCGCTTCGTCCGGGTTCGATTCCTTCCGGCCCCAGGAGCGGGACCATGCGCGCCGCAAAGCTCAAATCCTCGATGATCGAGCGGATCTGCTATGACGACGAGCAGGGCTCGCTCAGCATCTGGTTCCGCGCGACCGGCCGCTACATCTACGAAGGCGTGCCGGCGGGCATTTACGATGCGCTGAAAACCGCGCGCTCGGCCGGGCGCTACTTCAACGAGTGCATCAAGGGCCGCTACCGCTGCCGGTTCGATCCGGATCGCAAGCGATTCGGCCCCGGGCGGGCGGCCTGAAGGCAGAGCCGCAGGCCCGCGCCGGCGGAAAACCGGCGCGGGCTTGCGGACGCCTGAGGCTTAGCGCGGCGTTTCCGAGCCGTTCGGCAGCTCGTTGCCGGCGTTGCCGCGGATGATGTTGTTGCCGGACGAGATCACGAATCCGCCGTTGATCTGCAGCGCGGCGCTGGTGCTGCGGCTGATCACGACGTTCGAGATGCGCGTCGTCGGTGCGCCGCCATTGCCGTTGAAGATGCCGAAGGCGTTGTCGGTGAACACGCTGTCGGTGATCACCGTGTTGACCGTCGATTGCTGCGCGGTAACGCCCGCACCCGGATTGTGGCCGGTCACCGTCACCCGGTTGACCGTCGCATCCGTCAATTGGATGAGCTCGATCGCCGTGGTGCTGCCGCCCGTGAAAGTCGTGTTGTTCACGGCGAGCGTCACGAGGCCCGCGGTCGGGTTCGAATGAACGCCGAGGCCGTTCACGTTCGCGAAGCGGCTGTTCTGGATGTTGACCTCGACGGCGCCCGACGTTTCAATCGCGACGCCGCGGCCCTGGGTGCCGGTTCCGCCCTGGTTCTCGCACACGACGTTGTCGATGTTGACCTCGGCCGCATTGACGATGCGGATGCAGTTGCCGGTCGTCGATCCCGCGCCGTTGATCGTCAGGTTCCTCAAGGTGACGACCGCGCCGGCGGCGTTGATCGTGACGCCGTTGGTGCCGACGTTGAGGAGCGACGCCATCGGGCCGAGGCCGTCGATCGTCAGCGACTTGGTGATGGTGATGGTGCCGTAGCCGCCGGGATCGAGCACGTTGATCTCGCCGTTCGCGGCGGTCTTGGAGACGGCGCCGGCGAAGGTCTTGCAAGGCGCTGTGCGGCTGCACGGATTGACGTCGTCGCCGACGCCCGAGACCCAGGTCCGGGTCGCCTGCGACCATGCGGGCGATGCGCCGCCCATGATAAGAGCCGCGAACAAGCCTGCGCGAATGATTTTCATGTGAAAGCCCCCCTCTTTCGATTGGTGGGGCGAGCCCGTCCGGCCGAACGCCGGCCCGAACCTCCCCCCGTTTGTGCCGCCGTTCCCCACGGCGATCCCGAGTCGGATACACCTTTCGGGGCCGGAGAGCCAGCGGCCTTGCCGGGCCGGATCAATCGCGAGGCGGCGGTGCTTCGCCCGCGGGGAGGGGTTCCGGATCGTCGAGCAGCTCACGCGGCGTTTCGCGGCCATGATCGGGGCCCGCCGAGCGGTCGCCGCGGGCGAGCGCGAAGACCACGCCGGACAATGCGGCGAGCGCGATGAGGTTCGGCAGCGCCATCGCGGCATTGGCGATGTCGCCCATCCGCCAGACCAGTTCCAGCTCCTGGAAGGAGCCGAACCAGATCATCACGCACCAAAGCATCCGCCACGCCATGTGGAGCTGCCGCTCGCCGCGGCGGGTCCCGGAGAATTGGTCGTAGAGATAGGTGATCGCCCGCTCGCCATAATAGGACCAGGTGAGGAGGGTCGTGAAGACGAACAGAAGGAGCGCGATCGAGGCGATCAGCGCGCCGATCGTGACCGATCCGATCGTCGCCGGGAAAGCGGCCGAAAAGGCGCCGGCCGTCATGTCGAAGCCGCGCAGGCTCGAGGACCAGGCATGTTCCTGCGTGCCGATCACCGCGCCCGCGGCGTCGGTCACCGGGAAGCTCCCCTGGACGGTGAGGATCACCAGGGCGGTCATCGTGCAGACGAGGATGGTGTCGATGAACGTCCCCATCATCGCGAAGCGGCCCTGGAGCGCAGGATCGGTGGTGCGCGCGACGGCGTGGGCGATCGGAGTCGATCCCTGCCCCGCCTCGTTGGAGAAGAGGCCGCGCGCGACGCCGGCGCGCATCGCGATCACGATCGCCGCGCCGAGGAAGCCGCCGGTCGCCGACTGGGCGTTGAACGCGCCCGAGAAGATCAGGCCGAAGGTTTCCGGAATGTCCTCGATGTTGATGAGGATCGCGATCAGAGCCATCAGCAGATAAAGGGCCGCCATGGTCGGCACGACCTTCTCGGCGACGGCGCCGATCGACTTGATCCCGCCGATGATGACGACGAACACGAGGAAGGCGATGATCAGCCCACCGATCCACTCGTCGTAGCCGGTGAGCTGCTGGAAGGAATCGCCTACCGAATTGGCCTGGATCATGTTGCCCGTCACGACCGCCGAGATAAGCGTGCCGATCGAGAAGAGGATGGCGAGCCACTTCCACTTCGGTCCGAGGCCGTAGGCGATGTAGCTCATCGGCCCGCCGCGATAGGTGCCCTCAGGGGTCCTCTCGCGATAGCGGATGGCGAGCGCGCCCTCCGCGAATGCGAGGGCCATGCCGATCAAAGCCGTGATCCACATCCAGAAGATCGCGCCCGGCCCGCCGAGCGCGATGGCGGTCGCGACGCCGGCGAGATTGCCGGTGCCGACCTGGCCCGAAAGAGCGGTGGAGAGTGCCGCGAAGGGCGAAATCTCGCCCGAACTCTTGTCGCCCGATTTGCGGAAGATGCCGATGAAGGCGGGCCAGAGCTTCAGGATCGGATAGAAGCGAAGGCCGACCATCATGTAGAGGCCGATGCCGAGCAGGATGAGGATCATCGGCGGCAGCGGAATCGCCTGCGCCCCGTTCCACGTGCCGCCCCAGATGAAATCCGAGACGTTCGTCACATGGTCGATGAAGCCCTTCGCCGCCCCCGCATCCTCGCCCGCAGCCGCCATGTCTCGCTCCCCCGTACCGGTGTGCGGCTGCGGTAGCCGATGACGGTGGGCGCGCAAACGAAAAAGGGAGGCCGAAGCCTCCCTTTCCCGCGGCCGGCGCGAGGCGTCAGAGCCCGGGCGGGCGCCTCGTCGGATCCTGCGAATCGCGCTCGTCGACGCCTGGGATCGACGGCTCGAGGTCGTGGATCTCCGGCTCGTGCACTTCGACGAGGCCGCGGCCGAGATGGCTCTTCCGGTAGCCGTAGAGTGCGTAGAAGACGAGGCCGATCGCCGTCCATGCCGGCAGCACCATCATGGCGTCGCGCGGCAGGTTGAAGAACAGGAACAGGCAGCCGAGGATGGTCAGCGTCGCCACCACGCCTACCGCCGGAACGCGGAAGGCGCGCTTGCGGTCGGGGTCGGTCCGCCGCAGCTGCCACACCGCGATCGCCACCATCAGGAAGGCGTAGAGCGTCCCTGCATTGGCGATGTCGGCGAGCTTGCCCACTGGGAAGAAGGCCGCGGCGACGGCGACGATCAGGCCGGTGATGATGGTGACGATGTGCGGCGTCTTCCAGCGCGGATGGACCCGCGACAGCGCCTCCGGCAGCAGGCCGTCGCGCGCCATCACGAAGAAAATGCGGGTCTGGCCGAACAGCAGGATGAGGATCACCGAGGGGAGGGCGATGAAGGCCGCGTAGCCGATCATGTTGCCGATGGTGCCGTAGCCGATCGTGTGGAGCACGTGGGCGAGCGGCTCGCGCGAGCAGACCAAAGCCTCGGCATATTGCGGGAGTGCGCACATCCGCGACAGCGCCTCGCCGGTCGGCAGCGGATTGCCGTCCGCGCCCAGCACGGGCTGGCCGCCCATCGCTCCGATCGCGCCGGCCGTGACCAGCATGTAGAAGACGGTGCAGATGAGCAGCGACCCGATCAGGCCGATGGGCACGTTGCGCTGCGGGTTCTTGGTCTCCTCGGCGGCGGTGGAGACCGCGTCGAAGCCGACATAGGCGAAGAACATCGTCGCCGCCGCGCCGACGACTCCGACGCCCGAGCCGAAGCCGCCGAACAGGCCGCCCGGCGCGAAAGGCGTGAAGTTCTCGGCGCGCATCACCGGCAGCGTCAGGATCACGAAGGCGGTGAGCGCCGTCACCTTGATGGCCACGAGCACCGCGTTGAACTTGGCGCTCTCGTTCGTGCCGATGACCAGCAGGCAGGTCATCAGCAGCGCGATGGACATTGCGGGAAGGTTGATGAATCCGCCCTCCTGGCCGCCGAGCGCCAGCGGCCCCGAACTCAGCCATTGCGGGAAATCCACGCCCCAACTTCGCTCCATCACGGTGTCGATGAAATAGTTGGACCAGCCGACCGAGACGGCCGAGGCGCCGACGGCGTATTCGAGGAGCAGGGCCCAGCCGACGGTCCAGGCGAGGAACTCGCCCTGCACCGCGTAGGAGTAGGTGTAGGCGGAGCCGGCGACCGGCACCATGGATGCGATCTCGGCATAGCAGAGCGCGGCGACGATGCAGACCGCCCCCGCGATGATGAAGCTGACGAGAAGGCCCGGGCCGGCCTTCTGCGCGCCGACCGAAGTCAGCACGAAAATGCCGGTACCGATGATGCAGCCGACGCCGAACAGGGTCAGCTGGATCGCCCCGAGGGAGCGATGCAGCGACTTCTTTTCGGCGGTGGCGAGAATGGCGTCGAGAGGCTTAACGCGCCCGAATATCATCTCCGTCCCCTTGTTCTGGGGGGCGCTCTCCTGCGCCCTCTCCTGGTTTTCGCGCCGGAACCTAGCCACTTACGCGGCGGGCGCAAAGCCTAATCCGCGTTAACCAGGCTTCGCGGGCGTTCTCTAGCGCGCCAGCATCGGCCCGAGCGACCGTCCGCCGAACAGGTGGACGTGGAGGTGCGGCACCTCCTGCCCGCCATGCCCGCCGACATTGGCGAGGAGGCGGTAGCCCGCCCGGACGAGGCCGTGCTCCCGCGCGACATGCCCCACCGCGCGCACGAAGCCGGCAATCTCCGCGTCCGACGCGCGCGCCGAAAAGTCCTCCCACGACACGTAGGGCCCCTTCGGAATGACGAGGATGTGGACGGGCGCGGCGGGCGCGATGTCGTGAAAGGCGAGGGCATGCTCGTCCTCGTAGACGGCCTTGGCCGGAATCTCGCCGCGCAGGATGCGCGCGAAGATGTTGTCGTCGTCATAAGGCAAGGTGGCGTCGATCGGCATCATGTTCTCCTCGCGGCTGCTTTCAGGCTTCGTCGATTCGGCAATCGAATGTCCGCAACGGGTGGAAAGCAGGCACTCGTCGTTATAGCGTGCGTGGGCAACAACTCCGGCAGGGGATCCATGGCGACCGGCGGATTGGCTATGCTCACCGCGGCTTTTGTCCAGGCCGTAGCGCCTGCCCCCGCTTCGGTGCCCGCCGCGGCTCCGGACTGGCTTACCTGCTCCTCCGTCAGGTCGCCGCAGGGGCAAGTCATCTCCGTGGACCAGCTTCTCCACATCTATTTCGAAAGCGGCAGCGCACGCATCGCTGCGCAGGGCGCCGCCCTGCTCGATCGCTACGTCGCGCAGGTCGTGACGCCCCTCGATTGCCGGGTGACGATCGACGCTCACGCCGACCGCGTCGGGTCCGAGAACGGCAATTTGCGGCTCTCGCGGCTGCGCGCCGAAGCCGTCGGTGACTATTTGCGCAGCCGAGGTCTCGCCGCGCCGATCACGCTCGGCGCTTTTGGCGAGATGCGGCCCCTCGTCGAAACGGCGGACGGCGTCGCGGAGCCGCAGAATCGGCGCGCGGAGATCTACGTGAGCGAGCCGCGCATTCCCTGACGTGCGCACGCCGGAACGGCGGCAATGGCTCCAAAGCGACCGTTCGAGATACAGAAGTAGCTGTGCTGCTGTGCATTGGTGCCGGCGGCTGCAACGCAGCTCGGGCGGCCGCCGAAGTCGTACTTTGGCGGGCACCCTTGACCCGCGCCCGGGCCGCGCTACGAGTCGGGGCGATGAGTGACGATGCGCCCGACAGCCTGATTCCTTACGACGAGATCGTGCAGGAGGCGCTGCGCGCCGTCGTCGGCCGCGTGCTCGGCGAAGTGGTGGCGACCGGCCTTCCGGGCGACCACCATTTCTACATCACCTTCAAGACCGGCGCGCCGGGCGTCGACATTCCGCGCCATCTTACCGAGCGATTCCCGGACGAGATGACGATCGTCATCCAGAACCGCTTCTGGGAATTGAAGGTCCGAGAAGACGCCTTCGAAGTCGGCCTCTCCTTCAACCAGGCCCCCGCCAAGCTCGTCATCCCGTTCGCGGCGATCACCGGCTTCGTCGATCCCGCCGTCAACTTCGCACTCCAGTTCCAGGCGCAGGTCGACGAGAACGGCGTCCAGGAGCATGACGCGGCCGAGAACGACTCGCCGCGCATCGCCGAGCCGGTCGAGGACGGTTCCAACGTCGTTTCGGTTGATTTCAAGCGGAAGAAGTGACGGTCCGAGTGCCGTGATCGTCACCCCGGACTTGATCCGGGGTCCACCTTTCTTACAGACGCTCGAAAGAAGGTGGATGCCGGATCAAGTCCGGCATGACGGTTAGAGGATCTCGATGATGAACACCTACGGCAACACCCGCAGCGAGAGCGACAGCTTCGGCCCGATCGCCGTCCCGGCCGACGCTTATTGGGGCGCGCAGACGCAGCGCTCGATCGAGAACTTCCCGTTCGGCCAGCGCGAGACGATGCCGGTCGAGATCGTCCATGCTTTGGGCTTCGTGAAGCAGGCGGCGGCGCGGGTGAATGCGCGGATCGGCGGCCTCGATGCCGAGATCGCTGAGGCGGTGCAGGCGGCGGCGGGCGAAGTCGCTTCGGGCAATCTCGACGACCAGTTCCCGCTCGTCATCTGGCAGACGGGCTCCGGCACCCAATCGAACATGAACGCCAACGAAGTGATCGCCGGCCGCGCCAACGAGATCCTGACCGGGAAACGCGGCGGCAAATCGCCAGTGCACCCCAACGACCACGTCAACAAGGGCCAGTCGTCCAACGACAGCTTCCCGACCGCGCTCCACGTCGCGGCCGCGCGCGCCGTCCACCAGCGCCTGATCCCGGCGCTCCAGACCATCCACCGCCGCCTCGCCGCCCAGGCCGAGTCTTACGACCACATCGTCAAGATCGGCCGTACCCACCTCCAGGACGCGACCCCGCTGACGCTCGGCCAGGAATTCTCGGGCTATGCCGCGCAGATCGAGATGGGGATCGCGCGTGTCCAGGCGGTGCTGCCGCGGCTCCACCAGCTCGCCCAGGGCGGCACGGCGGTCGGGACCGGGCTCAATGCGCCCAAGGGCTTCGCCGAAGCCTTCGCGACCGAGATCGCGAAGCTGACCCGCGTGCCGTTCGAGACGGCGCCGAACAAGTTCGAAGCGCTGGCGAGCCACGACACGCTTGTCGAGCTTTCGGGCGCGTTGAACGTCCTCGCTGTCTCCCTGACCAAGATCGCCAACGACATCCGCCTGCTCGGCTCGGGCCCCCGCTGCGGCCTCGGCGAGCTCAAGCTCCCGGAGAACGAGCCGGGCAGCTCGATCATGCCGGGCAAGGTCAATCCGACGCAGGCCGAGATGCTGACCATGGTCGCCGCCCAGGTCATGGGCAACCATGTCGCGGTGACCGTCGGCGGCCTCCAGGGCCATATGGAATTGAACGTCTTCAAGCCGCTGATCGGCGCCAACGTGCTTCGCTCCATCGACCTCCTCACCGTCGGGATGGAGAGCTTCACCGCCCGCGCCCTCGACGGCCTCGAGCCCGACGAGCGCCGCATTTCGGACCTGATGAACCGCTCGCTGATGCTGGTCACCGCGCTCGCGCCCGAGATCGGCTACGACAATGCCGCCAACATCGCCAAGCACGCCCACAAGAACGGGCAGACGCTCAAGGAAGCGGGCCTGGAGCTCGGGCTGGTGGACTCGGAAACGTTCGACCGCGTGGTGAAGCCCGAGAAGATGATCGGGCGCTGACGCCTCAATAGGCGCAGACGGAGAAGCCGGAGCCCACCCAGCAGGCGCGGTCGCGGGGCGAGCGGCGCGCTTCGCCCCAGCGGCTGTTGATCCCATCCGCCGTGAGGCCGCGCACTTCGGCGGCGCCGGGCCGGACGATCGACACCGATACGCTGCTCACCCGCCCGACGAGGAAGCGCCGCCCGACCGGCGCGACCGAGAAGGAGCCGCCCGCTTCCGGCGTGAAGGTGCAGGCGCCGTTATAGGTCGCCCCTTCCGACGTCACGACGCAGCGCGCGCGCCGCGGCTTCGCCTCGGCGCCGGCGGGGAGGGCCAAGGCGGCGACCGAGGCCGCGGCGGCGAGTGCGAGGGCGAGCTTCATGGCGGCGAGGCTAACATCACGAATGCAGCGCGTCACCCCGCCGGAGCGAACCTCCGTTATGAGCCTCCACCAAACCGTTCGGGCTGAGCTTGTCGAAGCCCTGCCCTTTTTTGGGGCGTCGGAAGAGGAAGGGCAGGCCTTCGACAAGCTCAGGCCGAACGGAGTGGGTCTCCTGACGACGCACTTATCCGATCGCGCCCTGGCTCTGCGCCGCCCCCCAACGGCTCAGAACCGGTAGTTGAGCCTCACGCCGACATTGTCCATGCCGGGATTGTGGCGGTCGAACAAAGTGGCGTGGCTGAGGTGGACGAGGCTCGCTTCGACCGACACCCGCTCCGTCACCTGGACGCCGACGGCAACCTCCGGCTCGAAGACGATGCGCGAGCCGAGGGACCGCTCCGGATTGCGCTCGAAGCTCGGCGCGCTCTGGATTGCGAGGCCGAGGCCGGGGCGGACATAGACCTTGCGTCCGAACTTCCAGCTCACGCCCGCCGCGGCATAATGGACGTCGCCCGCCGTGTTGAGCGCCCCGAACACGTAGGGCGAAGGCGCGCCGATCGCGGACAGGCTCCTGATCCGCCCGCCGCGCCAGCCCAGTTGGACGTCGACGCCTTCGCCGAAGCCGCGCAGGTTGAGCGGCGTCTCGACGTCGTGCGCGTAGAGGCCGACGAAGACCTCGCTGCGGTCGCCGGGCCGCTGGCCGGTACGCTCCTGCGCGAGCGCGGGCGTCGCTGCAGCCGAAAGACACAGGATAAGGGCGGTTGCGGCTTTCATGGTCCCTCCTCGCACAGGCGCTCGCGCTGAACCCGCGGGCGCGGGCGCCGGTTCCGGTGCCGGATTTGCACTGATCGATGTGAAAGTCGACCGAAACGACAGGAACCGGGCGCGCGGTGCGGCGCTTCGCGCGCATTCGCATCTCCAGACAGGGATACAGTTCGATGATTTCACGTACTCTTCTCCTCGCCGCCGCCGCTTCGCTCTCCTTTACCGCCTGTTCGATGAACGCAGGGGCGAACGCCGACGCGAATGCTGGCACGCGTGGCATGGGCGGCGGCGGCAGCGCCGCCTCGTCGATGACGCCGACCCAGGCCCAGGCCTATGTCCGCCTCGCCGCATCCAGCGACATGTTCGAGATCGAATCCTCGCGGCTCGCGCTTCAGCGCTCGCAGAACGCGCAGATCCGGCAGTTCGCGCAGATGATGATCGATCATCATACGGACACGACGATGCAGCTCAGCGCCGCCGCGCGCGCTTCCGGCCAGATGGTGCCGACCGCGATGGTGCCGGCGCATGCGCAGCTCGTCGCGGCGCTTCGGGCGAGCGCCAGCGTCGGCGCGTTCGACCGGCTCTACGTGACGCAGCAGCGGCTCGCCCACCAGCAGGCGCTGGCGCTTCATTCCAACTATGCGGCGCGCGGCGACACGCCGGCGCTCCGCACGGTGGCGAACGCCGCGACACCGGTCGTCCGCGCGCATCTCCAGCAGTCCCAATCGCTTCCCCGATAAGGAACGGAACCGCCGCTTCGCGCCCGGGTTGGTGTTCGCATGAGCGATTCCGAAACGAACCCCGGCGACGAAGCGGCGCCCGGCACCCCCGGCACCGGCGAGAATTTGTGCCGCCACTGCAACGGCAAGGGTCGCCACGCCGACGGCAGCGAATGCTCCGTCTGCGGCGGCACCGGCAAGGTGATCGAGGGGATATCTGGGGGTTGATCTCCTCCCCGGAACGGGGAGGGGGACCGCACGGAGTGCGGTCGAGGGGTCGCGAGCGATGCGAGCCCTGCACCGGCGCCCCGACCCCACCACCGTGCTTCGCATGGTCCCCCTCCCCGTTCCGGGGAGGAGATTACCCCGCCCCCTGCCACTCGGCGATCGCCTCGACCGGCGCGACCAGCATCAGCACGTTCAGCGTCAGATTGTCGCGGATGACCGCAAGCGTCAGCAGCTCGAACGCCAGCGCCAGCGCCGCCGTCCCCCACAAAGGCAGCCGCCGCGCGATGCCGAAGCCGAGGATCATCCAGAGGACGTCGAAGGCGGAGTTCAGCACGCTGTCGCCGTTATAGCCCATGGCCATGGTGGCCTGGCGGTAGCGGTCGATGATCCACTGGCTGTTCTCGACGAGCTCCCACCCCGCTTCGATCAGCACCGCGCCGATCAGGCGGTCGCCCGGGTGATTGCGGCGCAGCACCGCCCAGCCGAGCGCGTAGAAAAGGAAGCCGTGGATGATGTGGCTGGGCGTGTACCAGTCGGCGATGTGCTGGCTGTTGTCCGGCCCGTTCACCGTCCCGACCCAGAGCTTCACCGTGCCGCAGGTGCAGATGGGCGGTCGGCCCATGAGGAGCAGGACCGCCGCCATGACCGCGACCAGCGCCAGGGCGGCGATCCAGTAGCGGCGGGGGATGAGCGGCGCGCCGGCGAAGCTTACAGGCAAGCGACCCTCCTTCCGTCCGCCGATACGACCACCGTCGCGTCAGCCCCCGCCAGGCCGATCATCCTCACCTGCCAAAAGCCGGGCCCTTCCCGGTCGAAAAAGAGGAGGTCTCCGCCGAGCGCGTCCTCCGGTCGGCATGAGGCGGGGCCGGGGCGGCGCGCGATGCGGTAAACCGCGTGGAGCGGCATGGCGGCGAAGGCGGCGCGCTCGGCTCCAGTGCAGGGCGCCGCCTCGCCGCGCAGCGGTACGCAGAGCAGGCGATAAGGGAGCGGCTGCGACCCTTCCGCCAACGCTCGGGCGGCGGCGATGGTGCGCAGGATCTGCACGCCATCGACGAGGGCGAGATCGCCGGACAGGTGCGCGAAGCTGCGGCCGGGGAGGTTCGCGCAGTTCGGCACCAGAACGATCTCGGGAATTCGCGTCACCCTATCAACGCGCTTGGGAACGTCGTGCCCCGGCTGCCTCCTCGGATTTGGCACGGCATCGGTGAAGGAGACCATGATCCGCTCGCGCAGGCAGATATCCGGCGCAAGGACGTAGGGGCTGCGATAGAAATCGACCGCATCCAGGTCCTGCCCCTCATGGTAGACGGAGCGGCGGACGTTGTGCCGCAGGACGTCCGCCGCCTGTTCGGGCGGGAGCAGCATGCGCGCGAGCGCGGGGGTCGGCATTCCAGCGATCCTCGCGCGGGTGTAGGTCGGCTCCGCCACCGGTGCGGCCGCGGGCGGCGTTGCGGCGCAGCCGGCGAGCGCCGACAGCAGCGCGAAGGTCATGCGCTTCACAGCATCTCTCCGAGCTTCACGAGCGTGTTGTGATTGCGCGAGGTGGACGGCGAGCCGAGGAGGCGGTCGATCAGCGACGGCGTGAGCTTCGAGCGCCCCGATCCTTCCGGAAAGTGGATCCAGAGGGCATCCCCGGCAAGGGCCACCCGCTCGCCGTCCGCCGCCCTGGCCTGGATCGCCGCGTCCGCGCCGGGCACGGGTGGGCGCTTGGAAAGGAGCAGCAGCAGCCGGTTGGGCGCGTCCCTGGCGGCGTCCGGAAAGGGGCAGGCCGGCGCGTAGCTCCGCCATTCCTCCGCGCTCCTGACGATCGTCGGCACATCCATTTCGAAGCGAACGGAGATCGCCGCCTCGAGCTGCGCCTCGAGCCCTTCACGGGCGCCGGAAGCCGTGAAGACCGCGTTGCCGCTCGCAATGTAGGTCGCGACGTCCGCCCACCCGATCTCGCCGCAAAGCGCGCGCAGCTCGGCCATCGGCAGCTTTCGCCCGCCGACATTCACCGCCCGCAAAAGCGCGACATGCCTCCCCATCCCGGCCAACTTAGCAGCGAATTCCGGCATGTCTGCCCTTGACCTCCACACGGCGCGCAAGCCAATGGCGCCCATGGAGATTAAAGCCGCCTTCAAGCGCCGGGGCCTGCTCTTCGTCCTTTCGAGCCCCAGCGGCGCCGGCAAATCGACCATCGCCAGCATGCTGCTCGCGGCCGACGACGGTATCGCGCTTTCGGTCTCGGCGACCACGCGCCCGATTCGGCCGGGCGAGACGGACGGCGTCCACTACCATTTCGTCTCCGAAGAGCGCTTCGCCGAGATGGTGGAGGCGGGCGAGTTCCTCGAATGGGCGCACGTCTTCGGCCACCGCTACGGGACGCTCAAGAGCGAAGTCATGAAGGTAATCGAAGCGGGGCGAGACGTCCTCCTCGACATCGACTGGCAGGGCACGCAGCAACTGAAGCAGGTCGATCCCGACATCGT
>DASQND010000051.1:0-29734 GCA_035645215.1 Allosphingosinicella sp. | reverse complement strand
CGGCGTCGCGCGTTCGACGATGCCGCTTCCCGAAATGCCGGCGACGACCTGCTCGTCCGTCAAATTCTCGGCGCGCGCCTCGATGGCGAGGCTGCGGCTGAGCGGAAAAGCGGCGGCGGCGTCGAACGTCAACGCCGAGGGAATGACCTGGCGATTGAGGTCGTCCTCGAACTGCGCCCCGGCCCAGCGGCCGGCGAGGCTTGCGGCGGCGCCGTCGTCGCTGCGCCAGGCGAGCGAGGCGGAAAGGCTGTGGCGCGGCGTCTGGGCCGGGCGCAGGCCGCTGAGCGGCAGAGCGGCGCCGGAGGCGCAGACTCGCGCGTCGGCGAAGCTGTAGCCGCCGGCGAGGGTCCACGGGCCGCGTTCCAGGCGCGCATCGAACTCCAGCCCTTCCACCTGGATGGCATCGAGGTTGCGGCGCTGGCGGAAGGCGCCGCCCGCGGCGACGAAGCCGGCGCCGGGGAAGACGCCGGGCCCCTGGCCGAGCGTCACGTTGGCGATCGCCCCTTCGAGGCGGTTCGAAAAAGCGGTGAGGCCGAAGCGAAGGCCGGGGAGCGGGCGCAGCTCCGCGCCCATTTCGGCGCCGCGCAGGCGCTCCGGCGAGAGGGCGGAATTGGCCGCGGTGGCGTCGGTGCCGACACGGAATGGGCGGTAGAGCTCGTTCAGCGTCGGCAGGCGCCAGCCGAGATAGGCGGCGGCGCGGAGCGTCAGCGCATCGGCGGGGCGCCAGGCGGCGCCGGCGCGGCCGGTCGGCTCCCAGCCGGAGCGGTCTGCAAAGGCGGTGTCGGTGAGGAGTGCGTTCGTGGCGCGGACTCGTTCGCGGAGGAACCCGTCCTGGATGGTCCAGCGGTCGAGGCGGCCGCCGGCCGTGGCGGTGACGGGGCCGCTTTCCCAACCCGCTTCGGCAAAGGCGCCGAGCGTTCGGGTATCGCCGCCCGCGAGGCGCTGGCGGGTGCCTTGTCCCGCGACGAACTGGAAGAATTCCTGCGTGCGGCCGGACGTTTCGCGCCAGTCGGCGCCGAGGCGCAGGTCGAGCGCGCCGAGGCTCGGGCGCCATTCGGCGCGGGCGCCGAGGCCGGTCGCGGGGACGGCATATTGATCGGCGGTGCGGGTGACCGTCGTGCGCGCGGCGTTCACGCTTGCGAAGCTGGTCGCGAAGTCGCGGGTCTGGACGTAGGCGAGGGCGGTCCAGCTTTGTCCGACGAGGCGAACCGAAGCGTCTGCGCCCTCGCTGCTTATGTCGCTGAGCGCGGTGCCGCGTTCGCGTTCGTCGTCGAAGACGATAGCGCTGGCCTGGATCTCCACGCCTGGCGCGAGCGGCGCGACGGCGCGAAGGGACAGGCTGCGCTGCTCGTAGGGCGCCGGGCGGTCGACGGGGCCGCGCTGCTCGGCGACGACGGGGATGAAGCCGTCGCCGCGCGCATAGGAGGCGCTGACGCTGAGGAAACCGCTCCCCGCGGCGAGGCCGGCGATGGCGAAGGCGTCGATCGAGTCGCGGCTGCCGTAGGAGAGGCTGGCGGCAAGGCCGGCGAGATCGGCGGCGGCGGCGCTTTCGAGCTCGATCGTGCCGGCGAGCGCGCCCGGCCCGTTGGCGCCGCTGCCGCCGCCGCGGATCACGCGCGCCGAGCCGAGCCGGCGCGGATCGTAGGCCGGCCACGCCACCCAGCCGCCGAACGGGTCGGTCTGCGGCACGCCGTCGAGCACCAGCAGCGCCCGGCTCGACGCATTGCCGCCGAGCGCGCGCAAGGTCGCGCCCTGGCTGGTCGGGTTGGCGGAGCGGGAGTCGGAGCGGCGGAAGAGCTGGAAGCCCGGCACGTCCCTGAGAATGTCCTCGAGGCGGTTGCTCGCGCTGCCCGTCAGTCGGTCGCGGCCGATCTCTACGACGTCGAACACGGACTCGCCGGCGGGGGCGCGCAGGCCCCGGCCGGTGACGACGATGTCGGCGGACTGCGCGTCAGCCGGGGCCGGTGCGGCGAGGGCGCAAAGGAGGAGGAAAGGGCGCATTGCGAGGCGCTTAGCGAAGTCGCGCGGCTTTGGCTTTAGCCGAACTGTCCGGAAAAGGACGCCTTCTGTCCGCCTGCGTACAGTGAGCGTGCGCCCACGGGCGCGCCGCCCGAGACGAATGCGGCTGGCGCGGAGCTTGCATCTAACCCGGCGAAGTTCACCGGAGAGTTGCAGCATGCGCCTTTTGTTGTTCGTCGCCTTCGCCTCGCTCGCAGGCGCCGCGACCCTCGCCGCGCAAACCGCGCCGTCGCCCGCGGCCGGCCCGGTCCAATGGACGATCCAGCCGCGAAGCGGGGAGACGACGGGGCCCGAGACCCTCCAGTTCCAACTGACGCGGACGCAGGGGCGCAGCCGCTGGGTGCACAGCGACAGCGTCGCGCCCGAACGCCTTCGCGGACTCTCCTCGGAGGCGCTTTCCTCGGCGGAGGGGCGGCCGGTCGCCTTCCGCTTCGGCGGGGAGGCTGGCGTGCTGGCGTGCGAGGGCGTGGCGCGGCGCGGGCACGGGACCGGCGAGTGCCGCTTCGAGCCGGACACGGCCTTCTCCGCTGCGCTCGCGCGTCGCGGAATGGGCACGCCGAGCGACGAGGAGATGTTCCGGATGTCGATCGCCGGCATCGGCCTCGCCTTCGTCGACGAAGTGCAGCGCCAGGGCTACGTCCGGCCGACAGTGGCCGAGCTGGTGCGCGCGGCCGATCACGGCGTCGGCCTGGAATATCTGAGGGGAATGGGGCGGCTCGGCTACCGCGCCGGGACCCTCGCCGGCCTGACGCGGATGCGCGACCACGGCGTCACGCCGGTCTACGTCGAGGCGCTGGCGGCGGCCGGCTATCGCGGGCTGTCTTCCGACGAGATCGTGAGGATGCGGGATCACGGCGTTTCCGCCGAGTTCGTGCGCGCTCTGGCGCAGAACGGCGTGCGGGGCCTCACTTCGGCTGAGCTCGTCCGGCTGCGCGATCATGGCGTATCGGCGGAGTTCGTCGGCCGGGTGCGCGCGCTGGGCTTCGCGGCGACGCCCGCGGAGATGATCCGCATGCGCGACCATGGGGTCGGCGCGGATTACCTCACGGAGCTCAAAACGCTCGGCTACGGCGACCTGACGCCGGCTGAGATCGTGCGTCTCCGGAGCCACGGAGTCAGCACCGATTTCATCCGCCGCGCGAACGCCGGCGGGCGGCGTTCGGCGGAGGAACTGGTGCGGCTCCGCAGCTCCGGGAGCTGAGTTCTTTAGCGGCCGCCGCGGAAGCTGCCGCCGCCGCCGGCACCGGTGCGGCCACCGCCGCCGCCGCCGGCACCCGCGCGGCGCTTGGGACGATCGCCCCCGCCCCACGGAGTCGCCTTGGCGATCGGACGGCGCCCGCGGCGCTGCTGCGGCTGGCGCTGTTCGCGCTCTTCAGGAACGACCACCGGCGAAGCGGCGCGCTGGCGGCGGATCTTCTCGGCTTCGCCGAGGAAGTTGGCCGGAAGCGGCGTCACGTCGATCTTCTGGCGCGTCAGCTTCTCGATTCCGCGCAGGTAAGGACGCTCGTCCTCGGCGCAGAAGGCGATCGCGATGCCCGTCGCCCCGGCGCGCGCGGTGCGGCCGATGCGGTGGACATATTGCTCGGACACGTTGGGCAGGTCGAAGTTCACCACGTGGGACACGCCCGACACGTCGATGCCGCGCGCGGCAATGTCGGTCGCGATCAGGATCTTGACTCGGCCGCCCTTGAACTCGGCCAAGGCGCGCTCGCGCTGAGGCTGGCTCTTATTGCCGTGAATGGCGGCGGCGGGAATGCCGGCGGCGGCGAGCTGCTTCACGATCCGGTCGGCGCCGTGCTTGGTGCGGCTGAAGATCAGCACGCGGTCCATCGAGCCCTTTTCGCCGAAGCCGACGCGCAGCATCATGGTGAGAAGCGCGGGCTTCTCCGACTGCTGGACGAAGGTCACGAACTGCTCGACGCGCTCGGACGTGGTCGCGGCGGGCGCGACCGAGACCTGGGCGGGGTTGGACAGGAAACGGTCGGCGAGGTCCTTGATCGCGGGCGGCATGGTCGCCGAGAAGAAGAGCGTCTGGCGCTTCGTCGGAAGCATGCGGACGATCTTCTTCAGATCATGGATGAAGCCGAGGTCGAGCATCTGGTCGGCCTCGTCGAGGACGAGGATCTCGACCGAGCGCAGGTCGAGATGGCCCTGCTCGCACAGGTCGAGGAGACGGCCCGGCGTGGCGACGAGGATGTCGACGCCGCGCTGCACGTCCTGCCGGTTCTTGTTGACCGAGGTGCCGCCGAAGACGGTGACGACCGACATGTGGCTGAAGCGGCTGTAGGCGCGCGCGCTCTCCGCGATCTGCGAGGCGAGCTCGCGGGTCGGGGCGAGGACGAGCATCCGGCAGGAGCGCGGGAAGGGGCGCTTCTTGGACTGCGACAGGCGGTCGATCGAGGGCAGCATGAAGGCCGCCGTCTTGCCGGTGCCGGTCTGCGCGATGCCGAGAAGGTCGCGGCCTTCGAGGAGGAGCGGGATGGCCTGCTCCTGGATCGGCGTCGAGACGGTATATTCCTTGAGCGCGAGCGCCTGCAGGAGGGGCTGCGACAGCCCGAGATTTTCAAAAGACATTTGTAGACTCACATACGTGCGGCGCCCGCGCAGCCGGAATCGGGCGCGGAAACGCAGCGGGTTCTGGTGACCCGCGTGAAAAGGGAAACCTTGGGGTTCGACGAAGCGGAGCCGGTCACCCTGGGTCCCATGAAAGTAGCACTTTCATGGGTTTCTTGGGGGACGTTCACGCTGCAATGGCGCTTCGATGAGACCCATGTGGGCCCAAAAGGTTAAAAGGTCAAGGTGCGCGGGGTTTCGGCGGGCTCGGCGCCCTGCAACACGCCTTTCGACAGGCTCTGGACCCGCGGTCGTGGGGCGCGATCACTCGGCGACGATACGGGTCCGGAACCAACTTCGCAAGAAATAGTTTGCGCAGTCGAAAGTAGCGTACTAAAGTTGTGATGTAAATGGCGTATTTACATCGTCAATCAACAGTAAATGGCGGCGCGCGCAGTGCACTCGCAAGTAAGAAGTGCAGACACCTGACATTTAAAAAACGACATGAGCTTCAAAGGGAGAATGCCTGATGTGCTGGATTTGCGACTCGGACGTGAAGAGCATCGTCGCGGACGGTTTCGTGGCGCGCCTGTTGGCGACGCAGACGCATAACACCGCCAAGCTGACGGACGCCTACGACACCAGCGGCGGCTCACGAGCGACATGAGCGGCACGGCCGCGCCGACTTTGCTCCTCACGGCCGACACCGCGCCGGACGACATCAGCACCACGATCACCATCACGGTCAACGGCCCGTCCATCATCTCGACGATCGACACGATCGGCGACCAGGACTTCTTCAAGGTCGAGCTCCAGGCCGGCCGCATCTACGACATCGGCCAGTATCTGGTGACGGGCGGCCCGAGCGGCATTCCGCTTTCCGACGCTTATATCGAAATCTACGATTCCACCGGCAAGCTGCTCACCAGTGCCGACGGCGGCGGTCCGAACACGCCGTCCGGCCTCGACGCCCTGCTGACCTTCATCCCGAAGGAGACCGGCACTTATTACATCAACGCCCGCTCCTACGACAATGAATCGCTCAATGGGACGACCGGCGACGAAGTCGGCGACTACGAATTGTTCGTCAACGACGTCACCGGGCGGCCGAGCTACACGCCTTATTACGACATCGACAGTCCGCTCCATTCGCTCGACTGGGGCAGCCAGGTCGACCGCACGTCGCGCAACCCGGACGGCGCCGAAGGCCCGCGTGCCACTGGCAACGCCTTCCAGGCCGCGCCCAACGCCTTCGGGATCGAGGGCAAGAACGTCATTACCGTTTACTACGCCAAGGCGGGCGACGTGTTCGTCGCCGAGGATCCCGCCAATCCGGGCCTCACTTCGACGATGGTCGCCAAGGGCCTGCAGGCGTGGGAGAAGGACGCGTTCGAGCTGGCGTTCGACCTTTACGAGCAGGTCATCGACGTCGTGTTCGTGGAAGTCTCGAACCGCGCCGAAGCCGACTTCAAGATCATCACCTATAACGGCACGCCGGGCGTCGGCGCCTCGCTGCTCGGCCGGATGAGCCCGCCCAACGAGCTCAACGAAGGCCAGGCGGAATTCAACGCCGGCGACGCGCGCTGGAGCGAAGCGGGACTGCAGCAGGGCGGCTTCTACTTCCCGACCCTGCTCCACGAATTCGGCCACGGCATGGGCATGTCCCACCCCCACGACAATGGCGGCCGCTCGAGCATCATGCGCGGCGCCGGCGGCGGCACCGGCGGCATCGGCGGCGGATACGGCGACTTCGATTTGAGCCAGCAGGTCTTCACCGTTATGTCGTACAATGACGGGTGGGACAAATCGGGCTACGGCAACCCGCGCTCGGGCGGCATCACCGGCACGCAGGTCGACCATTTCGGCTGGGTCGGCACCCTGAGCCCGCTCGACATCGCCCTCCTGCAGGACAAATACGGCGTCAACGAAGAGTGGGCGACCGGAAACGACGTCTACACGATCAAGGACTATAACGGAGTCGGCAACTTCTACGCCGCCATCTGGGATGCCGGCGGCAATGACGAGATCCGCTACGATGGCGCCCGCAACGCCGTCATCGACCTGCGCCCCGCGACGCTCAAATATGAGGAAGGCGGCGGCGGCCGCGTCTCCCACGCCTTCGGCCTCTACGGCGGCTTCACGATCGCGAACGGTGTCACCATCGAGAACGGCAGCGGCGGTTCCGGCAACGACAGATTGTTCGGCAACGACGCCGCGAACGTCCTCAACGGCAATGCCGGCGACGACACGATCGACGGCGGTGCGGGCAACGACACGATCGTCGGCGGCGCGGGCAAGGACCTGCTCCTGGGCGGCGCGGGCAACGACATCTTCCGCTTCACCGCCGCGTCGGACAGCGGCGTCGGCACCGCCCGCGACGTGATCGGCGACTTCCAGGAAGGCGACCGGATCGACCTCACGGCCGTCGGCGCGACGAGCTTCATCGGCGGCGCTTTGTTCGGCGGCCGCGCGGGCGAAGTGCGCACCGTCTCGATCGCCGGCCGGACGATCGTCGAGGTCGACACGAACGGCGACCGGCTGGCCGACATGCAGATCGAGGTCGCCGGCGCCTTCCAGTTCGACCGGCTCGACTTCATCGGCCTGAACGGCGTCGCCACCGAAGGCGCCGACACGCTCTACGGCTCCGCCGGCGCGGACACGATCCGGAGCCTTGGCGGGAACGACGTCCTGTACGGACTCGACGGCAACGACATATTGGACGGCGGCGCCGGAAACGATCTCCTGGTCGGCGGCGGCGGACGGGACACGCTGACCGGCGGCGCGGGCGCCGACAGGTTCCGGTTCGAGAACCCGGCTGACAGCAGCGGCGCCTCGACCGACCGGATCGTCGATTTCCAGTCGGGCCTCGACAAGATCGATCTTAGCGGCCTCGACGACGGCGGCCTCGTCTTCATCGGCAAGAAGGGCTTTTCGGGCCGCGGCGACGAGGTGCGCTTCACCAAGACCAACACGATGACCTTCGTCGAAATCGACCTGGACGGCGACACGGTCGCGGACATGCAGATCGAATTCAACGGCTCCATGAACCTCTTGGCGACCGACTTCCTGTTCTAAGGAGCACCCCCCCTCGCTCCTTGGAAGGGGGCCGTCCGGCGCAGCGCCGGGCGGCCCCTTTTTCGCGGGCCCGCGGATGCGGCGGCCCGTGGGTGGAGACAAAGCGTCCGAACATGCGTTAAGCGGCCGACTTTTCACGGATCCTCGCCGCTTGGGCGGGAGGACACCGCCATCTGACGAGGGGCAGCGGATGAGCCTTGACGACGCGCCGGCCGACCGGGAGGCACAGCGCCTGCGCGAACTTTTCGAAGAAGCGCCGGGCCTGATCTCGGTGGTGCGCGGGCCCGACCATGTGTTCGAATTCGTCAACCGCGCCTATCGCCGCTTCATCGGCGAGCGCGACTATATCGGCCGCCCGGCGCGCGAGGTGCTGCCCGAGCTTGCCGGCCAGGGCTATTTCTCGCTGCTCGACCAGGTGTACCGGACCGGCGAACCCTATGTCGCCGAACGCGCGCCTTCGGTGCTGACGGGCCCGGACGGCATGACGCAGGAGCGCTTCATCAACTTCGTCTACCAGCCGATCCGCGGCCCGGACGGCGACGTCACCGGCATCTTCGCCGAAGGGATCGACGTCACCGACGCGGTCACGGCCGAAGCTTCGCGCCGGGCGGCCGAGCGGCGGCTCGACGCGGTGCTGAACAATGCCAGCGTCTCCATCTTCCTGATGGATGACAAGCAGCAGTGCAGCTACATGAACGCGGCCGCCGAGCGGCTCACCGGTTTCACGTTCGCCGAGACGCAGGGCCGCCCCCTGCACGACGTCATCCATCACACCCGGCCCGACGGATCGCACTTCCCGCTGGAAGAATGCGAGATCGATCGCGCCTTTCCGACCAACAACAATGTCCAGGGCGAAGAGACGTTCGTCCACAAGGACGGCCATTTCTACCCGGTCGCCTTCACCGCGAGCCCGATCCGCGACGAGGAGTCGAAGACGGTCGGCACGATCATCGAAGTGCGCGACATCTCCGACCAGAAAGCGGCGGAAAGCGAACTTCGCGACGCCCGGCGGAGCGCGGAGACGATCGCGGCAGAGCAGCAGGCGGTGGTGCAGCAGCTCGCGGAAGGGGTGATCGTCGCCGACGCGGAAGGGCGGATCACCTTCATCAACAAGGCGGCCGCCGAGCTCCACGGCACCGACCGCACCGGCGTGCTCCCGGCGGACTACACCCCGGCCTACAATCTCTACACGGAAGACGGGGAGCCTTATCCCTTTGACGATCTTCCGCTCGCCCGCGCGGCCCTGCGCGGAGAGACGGTGCACGAGGCGCGCTGGCGCATCCGCCGGCCGGACGGGACGGACGTGCTCGCCATCGGCGGGGCGCGGCCGATCGTCGGCCATGGCGGGCGGCACATGGGCGCGGTGCTGACGCTTCGCGACGACACCGAAAGGCGGCGCGCCGAAGCGGCGCTGGAGGAAGAGCAGCGCATTCTCGACACGTTGAACCGCACCGGCGCCGCCGTGGCGGGCGAGCTCGACCTGCAAAAGGTGGTGCAGCTCGTCATCGATGCGGGCGTCGAGATCACCGGGGCGGAGTTCGGCGCCTTCTTCTACAACACGATCCGCGCCGACGGCGAGGCGTACATGCTCTACGCCTTGTCGGGCGCGGACCCCGAAGCCTTTTCGCGCTACCCGATGCCGCGGGCGACGCAGGTCTTCCAGCCGACCTTCCAGGGCGACGGCGTGATCCGCTCCGACGACATCACCAAGGACCCGCGCTACGGCCATACCGGCCCGCATTTCGGAATGCCGGAGGGGCACTTGCCGGTCCATTCCTACCTCGCCGTGCCGGTCGTCTCCCGCTCCGGCGAAGTGATCGGCGGCCTGTTCTTCGGGCACAAGCAGACGGCCATGTTCGCCGAGCGCCACGAGCGCATGCTGCTCGGCATCGCGGCGCAGGCCGCGATCGCGATCGACAATGCGCGCCTCTTCGAAGCGGCGCAGCGCGAGCTGGAGGAACGGCGGCGCGCCGAGCAGGCGCTGCGCGACTTGAACCAGACGCTTGAAGACCGCGTCGCGCAGGCGATCGCGGAGCGCGAGCAGGTCGAGGAGGCGCTCCGCCAGGCGCAGAAGATGGAGGCTGTGGGGCAACTCACCGGCGGCATCGCGCACGATTTCAACAATCTGCTCACCGTCGTCTCCGGCAACATCGACATGGCGCGCAGGAGCCTGGGCGAAGACGGCGATCCGCGCGCCCTTCGCGCCATCGGCAATGCGATGAAGGGTGCGGAGCGCGCCGCTTCGCTGACCCAGCGCCTGCTCGCTTTCTCGCGCCGCCAGCCGCTCCAGCCCAAGCAGGTCGACGTCAACCGGATCATGTCCGGCATGTCCGAGCTGCTCGACCGGGCGCTCGGCGAGACGGTGTCGCTGGAAGTGGTCGCGGCGGCGGGCGTCTGGCGTGTCGAGGTCGACCCCAACCAGCTCGAAAGCGCGATCCTCAACCTCGCCGTCAACGCGCGCGACGCGATGCCGGAGGGCGGCAAGCTCACCGTCGAAACCTCCAACTGCCGGATCGACGAAAGCTATGCGGCCGGCCACGCCGACGTCGCGCCCGGCCAGTACGTGCTGATCGCGGTCACCGACACCGGCACCGGCATGACGCCGGACGTGGTCGCCAAGGCCTGGGACCCGTTCTTTTCGACCAAGGAAGTGGGCAAGGGCACCGGGCTCGGGCTCAGCCAGGTCTATGGCTACGTCAAGCAATCGGGCGGGCATGTGAAAATCTATTCGGAGATCGGCCACGGCACGACCGTCAAGATCTACCTGCCGCGGCTGCTGGCCGACGCACATGCCGACGAGGAGGCTCGCGAGGATGTGCCGGAGGCGGTGCCCGGCGAGGAGAATATCCTGGTCGTCGAGGACGACGACGACGTGCGCATCTACACCGTCGAGAGCCTGCGCGAGCTCGGCTACCGGGTGATCGAAGCGCATGACGGCGCCTCGGCGCTCAGGCTGCTCGAGCGGCAGGAGACGCCATTGAGCCTGCTCCTCACCGACGTGGTCATGCCCGGCATGTCGGGGCGCGAGCTCGCCGACGAGGCGCGGGCGCTGCAGCCGGACCTGAAGGTGCTGTTCACGACCGGCTATGCGAGGAACGCCATCGTCCACGGCGGCCGGCTCGATCCGGGCGTGGAGCTGCTTCCCAAGCCTTTCACCTTCGAAGCGCTGGCGGCCAAGGTCCGCGACGTGCTCGAAAAGGGCACGAGCGAGCGGGTGCTCGCGGTCGCGGCTGACGACGAGGCGCGTGCGCGCTTCGCGGCGACGCTCGACGTCGTCGGCTTCGCCGCCGACGTGGCGGCGACTCGGGTGGAAGCGCTCGGGCGGCTGCGCGCCATGTCCGGCCGCTACGCCGCGGTGCTGGTCGCGGGCGACGCGGAGGCCGAAGCCTTGATCGCCGAGCTTCGCGCCGAGCAGCAGGACCTCCCCATCGTCATCGAAGCCGAAGGCGATCCCGAGCCGCTGCGCCAGCACCACGCGGCGGATCGCTGCATCGCGGTGATCGCATCGCCGGCGAACGGGGAAGAGCTGCGGCTGTGCCTGCGCGATCTGCGGGTGCGGTGCGAAGTAGGCGACTAGGATCGCAAGCCCTATGGACGAGTACCGGATCGAGGAAGCTGGTGAGGCGGAGATCGCGGCGATGCGCGCGATCGAGGCGTCCCCAGGCTATGAAAAGCTGGTCGGGCGCTGGTCCGCGGAACGGCATCGCGCGGAGATGGCCAAGGGGAGCGCGCGCTACTTCGTGCTGCGGGATGCGGACGGCGCCGTCGCGGGCTTCGCGCTGGTGCAGGGGTTCGGGGACGAGGACCGCAAGCTTCACTTGAAGCGGATCGCGGTCGCCGGGCCTGGCCGCGGCGCGGGGTCGCTACTGCTTCGTGCGGTGGTCGGCCGCGTCTTCGAAGAGACGGACGCCAACCGCCTCGATCTCGACGTGTTCCTGGACAACGACCGCGCCCGCCGGGCCTATGAGAAAGCGGGCTTCCGCGAGGAAGGCGTGCTGCGCGACTGGCACCGCCACCCGGACGGCCGCTTCTCCGACGTGCGCCTGATGTCGGTGCTGAGGCGCGAGTGGGCGGCGGGGCTGTAGCCCCTACCGCCGCGCGCCGCCGGTGCGGAACGTGTAGGACAGGCCGAGGCCGGCGCTGAGCTGGTCGCGCGAGCCGAAGCTTCGGACGATCGGGCTGTCCGCGGCCTCGCGGACGAGGCGGTCGTAGCGGGCGAAGCCGTGGACGCCCCATTTGCCCTCGGAGCCGAAATGGTGACGGACGCTGGCGGCGCCGCCGGCCGCATAGACGCCGCTGTCCGGCGAAAAGGCGGCGAGCCCCGTCCTGACCGCGGCCGCGGGCGAGACGCCGAAATAGGCGTTCATGTACTTGTCGTCGGCCAGACGGATGCGCGGGCCGATGCCGAAGACGGTGGTGTCGCCGCCGCGCGCGATGAGATCGAAGCCGACGTCGCCGACCCAGCCTTCATGGCCGTTGATGCCGCGGCGCCCTTCGGCGCGGATCCGGAAGCTGTCCGACAGATAGGCTTCAACAAAAGCGCCGGCTTCGACGGTGAAGCCGACATTGCCCACCGCCGCCCCGACATCCTCCTCGCGGCGCTTGCCCTGGAACTGGATGGCGGGGCCGATATTGAAGCTCGCCTCGCGGCCGAGCAGCCCGAAGCCCCAGCCCTCGTCGGCCGCTTCGTAGGTGATCCGCTGGCCCGGGCGGCGCACGTCGACGATCGGCATTGGGGAAATGGTGTAGCCGTCGGCGCCTGGGAATTGCGGCCCGATCTGGGCGCCGGCACCGATCGTGATCAGGCGGCCGCGGGGGCGCTCCTCGCGCTCGCGATCCTGGTCGCCGCCGTCCTGGGCTGCAGCGGGCGCGGCCGCGAACGCGAACCAGGCGGCGCCGGCAAGCGCCGCGGCGCGGAAAAAGACGCTGTCGGTTCGGTTCAGGTTCATCTCGCTACGTCCCCGTTATGACTAGCTTAAGTTGAGCACGGTCTACCGATAAAAGGGAACCCGGGCAATGCGGCGCCTGTTCTTCATGTCGACATCCTCCATGGGAGTTTTCTGTGATGCGTAAGCTATTCCTTCTTGCGGGCGCCGCGGCGCTGGCGACGGCGATGCCGGCTCTGGCCCAGGGCAAGGGCGGCGGCCAGGGCAAGGGCGGCGGCAACCCCCATGCGGCGCAAGCCGGCGGCGGCGGCGGCCAGCAGGCGCGCGGCAACGGACGCGCCGGGCGCGGTGCGCAGGCAGAGGCGCGGCCGCAGCGCGGCGAAGGCGGCGGCGAAGCGCGCGGCAAAGGCCGGTCGCAGGAAATGCGCGCCGAGCTCGGCAACGGCGGCAACGCCGATGCGCGCGGCGGCGGCCAGGCGCGGCAGGCCGAGCGCCAGGTGCAGCGCGCCGAGCGCGTGGCGGACCGCGAACTCGGACGCATCGACGACCGGCGCGAAGCGCGCGGCGGGTTCGAGGATCGTCTTCGCTCGCTGCCGGGCGGACGTACGCTCCCCGTCCAGGCCGCCAACCGCGCGCAGGGCTGCCCTCCCGGGCTCGCCAGGAAGAACAGCTTCTGCATGCCTCCCGGCCAGCTTCGCCGCGCCCGGATGATGGGCGAGCGGGTCGACGGCGCGCGCTTCGCGGCGGTGCCGCAGGATTGGCAGTACCGCTTCCGCGACGACAGCGATTACTATTACCGCTACGACGACCAGGGCCTCGTCTACCGCGTCGGGCGCAGCGACAATCTCATCTCGTCCATCTTCCCGCTCTTTTCGAACGGGCTTTCGATCGGCGAGCCGATGCCGCTCGGCTACGACGTCTACAACGTGCCCTACCAGTATCGCGACGATTACGTGGACGGCGGCGACTATCTGTACCGCTACGACGACAACGCCATCTACCGGGTCAACCAGAATTCGAACCTGATCGACAGCGTGGTGGCGCTGCTCGCCGGCAACGGCCTCAACGTCGGCCAGCAGCTTCCGTCGGGCTACGACAGCTACAATCTGCCCTACGATTACCGCGACCAATATTCGGATAGCCAGGACTCGATGTACCGTTATTCGAACGGCGGCATCTACCAGGTCGATCCGACGACCCAGATCGTCCAGGCGCTGGTCGAAATGATCGGCTGAGGCTTGAGGGGCGGAGGGCTGCGCTGAGCGCTGCAATCCGCCCCTTCGACACACTCAGGACAGGCTTCGACAGGCCAGGGCTAGCGGTGTTCGGAATACCCCCCGCTAGGGCTGAGCGCGTCGAAGCCCGGGTTGCAGCACGCGGCTCATGACGCAACCGGAACAGCGGGCCGTGCATTGAGGCACGAGAGTAACAGGGAGTTTTCCACGATGATCCGACATGTGCTGACGATGTCGCTTGCCGCCGCGGCGCTGGCCGGGTGCCAGGCTTCCGACGACGGGGCGGGCAACGGCGCCGCGCCCGCCAACGGAAGCGCCGAAGCAACGGGCGGTGCCGAAAACCGCGCCACCTCGACGATCGCGCAGTCGGCGGGCCAGACGGCCGAACTCAGCCAGTTCGCGCAGGCGGTCCAGGCGGCCGGGCTGGCCGAAACGTTCGGCGGCTCGATCCCCTACACGGTGTTCGCGCCGGTCAACGCGGCGTTCGAAGCCGTGCCTGCGGAAACGCGGACGCGGCTGATGGCCGCGGAAGGCCGCGAGCAGCTCACCCAGCTTCTCACCTACCATGTCGTGCCTGGCGTCATCACCTCGCAGGATCTGGCCGCGGCGATGCAGCGCGGCCAGGGACGCGCCGTGCTCGCAACCATCGCCGGCCCGAACCTCATCGTGACTCGCGAGGGCGACGGACTGGTCGTGACCGACGGCGCCGGCGGGAAGGCGCGCATCACCCAGCCCGACCGCCGGCAGTCGAACGGGGTCATCCACCAGGTGGACGCCGTGCTGATGCCCGGCGAGGGTGGCGAAGCGGCGGGGAACGAGCAGTAAGCTGCCACGCACGTGCAGGTCCGCCGTCGCTAGCCCTGAGCCTGTCGAAGGGCGGGTTGCAGCGCCCCGACCTACTCGAACTCCAGGATCACCGCATCCACGGCCAGGCTGTCGCCCGGCTTGGCGGCGACGCTCTTCACCGTGCCGGATTTCTCGGCGCGCAGGATGTTCTCCATCTTCATCGCTTCGACGACGGCGAGGGGCTGGCCCGCTTCGACGCGGTCGCCCGCGGCCACGTTCAAGGCGGTGAGCAGGCCGGGCATCGGGCAGATGAGGAATTTCGAAAGATCCGGCGGCACCTTTTCGATCATGTGCCGGCTCAAGGCCGCGACATGGGCGGGGAGGACGGAAACGATGTGGCTCGCGCCGCGGGTGGTGAGGCGCCATTCGCGGCCGCGGCGGGCGACCTGGACGGTGCTGGCGCGGTCGTCGATCCGGCCCTTGAAGAGCGGCTGGCCGGGCTGCCAGTGGCCGATCAGCTCGCGGCCCTCGCCTTCATCGACATAGGCGATAAGGCCGCCTTCGAAGCCGTCGAACAGGATGCGGTGCTCGGCGCCCGCGACGCGGACGACCCGCTCCCAGGAGGGGATCAGCCGGCCGCCGAGCTGGCCGCTGACCGATGCGGAGCGGAAATCGGCCTCGCTCGCGAGGAACGCGGCGATGACGGCGAGGTCCTCGACCAGGCGCGTGTCGGCGGGCGCGCCGACGAAGCCTTCGGGATATTCCTCGGCGATGAAGCCGGTCGTGATGTTGCCCGATCGGAAGCGGGGATGCTGCATCAGCGCGGAGAGGAAATCGACATTGTGGCCGATGCCTTCGATCCGGAAGCTGTCGAGGGCGTCCACCTGCCGGTCGATCGCCTCCTCGCGCGTCGGGCCCCAGGTGACGAGCTTGGCGATCATCGGATCGTAGAACATGGAAACTTCGCCGCCCTCGAACACCCCGTCGTCGACGCGGGTGACACCCTCTCCGTCGCGGCTCGTGCGGGGCGGCTGGTACCGCACGAGCCGCCCCGTCGACGGCAGGAACCCTCGATAAGGGTCCTCCGCATAGACGCGGTTCTCGATCGCCCAGCCGGTGAGCGTCACCTCGTCCTGCGTCAGCGGGAGCTTTTCGCCGGCGGCGACGCGGATCATCAGTTCGACGAGGTCGAGGCCGGTCACTTCCTCGGTGACCGGATGCTCGACCTGGAGCCGGGTGTTCATTTCGAGGAAGTAGAAGCTCTTGCCGCTCGTGTCGGCCCCCGAGACGATGAGCTCGACGGTGCCGGCGCTGTAATAGCCGACCGCACGGGCGAGGGCGACGGCCTGCTCGCCCATGGCGCGGCGCATTTCGGGCGTGACGAAGGGGGAAGGCGCTTCCTCGACCACCTTCTGGTGGCGGCGCTGGATCGAGCATTCGCGCTCGCCGAGATAAAGGATGTTGCCGTGCTGGTCGCCGATCAGCTGGATCTCGATATGGCGCGGGCTTTCGATGAACTTCTCGATGAAGACGCGGTCGTCGCCGAAGCTCGCAAGCCCTTCGCGCTTCGTCGCTTCGAAGCCTTCGCGCACGTCCTTTTCCGACCAGGCGAGGCGCATGCCCTTGCCGCCGCCGCCGGCCGACGCCTTCATCATCACCGGATAGCCGATCTCGCCGGCGATCCGCACAGCGTCGTCCGTCGTCGCGATGTCGCCGAGGAAGCCCGGGACGACGTTGACCCCCGCCGCCTTGGCGAGCTTCTTCGATTCGATCTTGTCGCCCATCGCCGCGATGGCGTTCGGCGGCGGCCCGATAAAGGCGATGCCTTCCGCGGCCAGCGCGCGGGCGAAGCTCTCGCGCTCGGACAGGAAGCCGTAGCCCGGGTGAACGGCCTCGGCGCCCGTCTCCTTGCAGGCGAGGATGATCAACTCGGCATTGAGATAGCTTTCGGACGCCGGCGGCGGTCCGAGCCGCACCGCCTCGTCGGCCATCCGCACATGCGGCGCGCGGGCGTCCGCGTCCGAATAAACGGCGACGGTGGCGATGCCCATCTTCTTCGCGGTGCGGATGACCCGGCAGGCGATCTCGCCCCGGTTCGCGATCAGGATCTTCTTAAACATCGTCATCCCTGTTGAGAGCTCGGAAGCCGAGATACGCCAGAATCAGAAACAGGGCGACGGCAATGCCGCGCCAGACGATGAGGCCGCTCGAAGTCCGGCGATAGGACTCGCACATTGCGTCGCCGGCGCAGTTTCCCAGCCCATCGACGAGCAGGTGGAAAGACGTATAGCCGAGCCACAAAAGGCCCACGATGGTGAAGGCTGCGCATCCGAGCCGGTGCCTCATGGCTCACGTGCAAGCGCCGCAAGTTGCCGGGTACGCTCCTCGGTCATCCGCGTGCGGCAATGAATGTTCAGCATGTAATCCAACGAAGCGCCGATGGTCGCGAAATGAAGGGAGTCGCAGTGAGCGTCGCGGAAGGCGATCCATGCGCGCTGCGCGGCGCGGAGCCGTGCGACACGCGCCGCGTCGTCCTCGCCGGCGACGAGTCGGAGCGTGGCCGCCCATTGCCGGTTCAGCGCCGCATCGGCGTCGCGGTAGGACGCGTGTGCGCACGCATTGAAGTCCGGCTGGCTGATGGCGCGCTCGCAATCGGGCCCGGGCGCGGCGGCAAGAAAGGCAAGCGCCAGCAGGCTCACTCCGCCGCCACCCGCGCCGGTTCCTCAGCCGTCATCGGAACGAGGCCGAGCTTGGCGAAGAGGCTCGCATCCGCTCCGGCGCCGGCATTGCCTGTGGTGAGCAGCTTGTCGCCGGTGAAGATCGAATTGGCGCCGGCGAGGAAGCAGAGGGCCTGCGTGCTCTCGCTCATGCTCTCGCGGCCCGCTGAAAGCCGGACCATCGAGCGCGGCATGAGGATGCGGGCGACGGCGACGGTGCGCACGAACTCGATGTCGTCGATCTTCGCGTGATCACCTGCCAGCATGGAGTCGCCCCGCGCGGTGCCGCGGACGGGGACGAGGGCGTTGATCGGCACGCTTTCCGGATGGGCGGTGAGGGTGGCGAGGGCGTGGAGGAAGCCGACGCGGTCCTCGCGAGTCTCGCCCATGCCGACGATGCCGCCGCAGCAGACCGCCATGCCGGAGGCGCGGACGTTCTCAAGCGTGTCGAGCCGCTCCTGGTAGGTGCGCGTCGTGATGATCTCGCCATAATGTTCGGGCGAGGTGTCGAGATTGTGGTTGTAATAATCGAGGCCGGCGGCGGCGAGGCGGCCGGCCTGATCGGGCGACAGCATGCCCAATGTCATGCAGGTCTCGAGGCCCATCGATTTGACGCCCGCGACCATCGCGCAGAGCGCATCCATGTCGCGGTCCTTGGGCTCGCGCCAGGCCGCGCCCATGCAGAAGCGGCCCGAGCCGGCTGCCTTCGCTTCCGCCGCGGCGGCGAGCACGGCGGTCACGTTCATCAATTTCTCGGCCTTGAGGCCAGATTTCGCGAAAGCCGACTGCGAGCAATAGCCGCAATCCTCCGGGCAGCCGCCGGTCTTGATCGACAGCAGGGTGGAGAGCTGCACCTCGTTCGCGGCGTGAAAGCGGCGGTGCACGCTTTGCGCCTCGAAGAGGAGATCGAGGAAGGGGCGGGCGAACAGGTGCGCAATCTCGTCGCGGGTCCAGTCGGTGCGCAGCGGGGCCTGCATGTCGGTCACGATCATTCGGCGGCTTCTTCCAATGGGGGCATGTTATGGCCAAGGAGCTTCAGGACTTCGCCCGCGGCGTCAACCAGGTTCGTGCCGGGGCCGAAGATCGCCTGCACGCCGGCTTCGCGCAGCATCTCATAGTCTTTTGACGGAATGACGCCGCCGACGACGACCTTGATGTCGGCGCGGCCCATTTCCTTGAGGCGCTCGATCAGTTCGGGGACCAAGGTCTTGTGCCCGGCGGCGAGGCTGGAGGCGCCGACCACGTCGACGTCCTTCTCGACGGCGAGCCGCGCGCTTTCCTCCGGAGTCTGGAAGAGCGGGCCCGGGACGACGTCGAAGCCGAGGTCCGCGAAAGCGGAGGCGACGAGGTTGGCGCCGCGGTCGTGCCCGTCCTGCCCCATTTTGGCGACGAGCATGCGCGGCCGGCGCCCGAGGCGGCGCTCGACCGCGTCGACGCCGTCCTGCGCGCGGGTCCAGCGCGGATCGCCTTCGTAGGCGCCGCCGTAAATGCCGCGCACCGGCTCCGGCACCGTATCGTAGCGGCCCCACGCCTCTTCGAGCGCCGCGCTGATCTCCCCAAGCGTCGCGCGCGCCCGCGCGGCCTCGACGGCGAGAGCGAGGAGATTAGATCCTCCCCGAGCTTGCTCGGGGAGGGGGACCGCACGAAGTGCGGTGGAGGGGCCGAGCCCATCGGGCGAGGTCTGACGCTCCGCTTCGCTGCGCGCCCCTCCACCATGCTGTGCATGGTCCCCCTCCCCGAGCGGAGCTCGGGGAGGAGCTTTGGCCGCCGCCGTCAGAGCCGCCAGCGCCGCGCGGACCCGCGCTTCATCCCGCTCCCTGCGGAGACGCTCGAGCCGATCCACCTGCCCCGCGCGCACCCGGGCATTGTCGATCTCCAGCGTTTCGATCGGCGCGTCGTCGGCCGGGCGGTAGCGGTTCACGCCCACGATCACCGTCTCGCCGCGGTCGACCTTGGCGGCGCGCTCGGCCGAGGCCTGCTCGATCCGGCGCTTGGGCATGCCTTCGGCGACGGCGGCGGTCATGCCGCCCACGGCCTCCACCTCCTCGATCAGCGCCCAGGCGCGGTCGGCGAGCTCCTTGGTGAGCGCCTCGACATAATAGGAGCCGCCCAACGGATCGGCGACGTTGGTGATGCCGCTCTCCTCGGCGAGGATGAGCTGGGTGTTGCGCGCGATCCGGGCCGAGAAGTCGGTCGGCAGCGCGATCGCTTCGTCGAAGCTGTTGGTGTGGAGCGACTGGGTGCCGCCGAGCACCGCCGCCATGGCTTCGATCGTGGTGCGGACGATGTTGTTGTACGGGTCCTGCTCCGTGAGCGAGACGCCCGACGTCTGGCAGTGCGTGCGCAGCATCAGCGACTTGGGGTTCTTCGCGCCGAACTCGCTCATGATCCGGTGCCAGAGCGTCCGCGCCGCGCGCAGCTTGGCCACTTCCATGAAGAAGTTCATGCCGATGCCGAAGAAGAAGGAGAGGCGCGGCGCAAATGCGTCCACTTCCAGGCCCTTGGCCTGCGCGGCGCGGACATATTCCATGCCGTCGGCGAGCGTGAAGGCGAGCTCCTGGACCGCCGTCGCCCCCGCTTCGAGCATATGGTAGCCCGAGATGGAGATGGAGTTGAAGCGCGGCATTTCGGCGGAGGTGTAGGCGATGATGTCAGCCACGATCCGCATCGAGGGCGCGGGCGGATAGATGTAGGTGTTGCGGACCGCGAACTCCTTCAGGATGTCGTTCTGGATCGTGCCCGAAAGCTGAGCGCGCGAGACGCCCTGCTCCTCTGCGGCGACGATGTAAAAGGCCATCACGGGGAGAACCGCGCCGTTCATCGTCATCGAAACCGACATGGTGTCCAGCGGAATGCCGTCGAACAGGATCTTCATGTCCTCGACGCTGTCGATCGCGACGCCGGCCTTCCCGACGTCGCCGACGACGCGCGGATGATCGCTGTCATAGCCGCGGTGGGTCGCAAGATCGAAGGCCACGGAAAGGCCCTTCTGCCCGGCGGCGAGGTTGCGGCGGTAGAAGGCGTTCGATTCCTCGGCGGTGGAGAAGCCGGCATATTGGCGGATCGTCCAAGGCCGCCCGGTGTACATGGAGGCGTAGGGTCCGCGCGTGAACGGCGCGAAGCCGGGGAGGCCGGGGTCGATGCCGGCCGTGTCGTCGGCCGTGTAGAGCGGCTGGACGGGAATGCCCTCCACCGTGTTCCAAATGAGGTCCTTGCCCTTCACTTCCCTGGCGGCCGCGGCGTCCCATGCAGCGCGCGTCGGCGACGCAGCGGCGGGCGCATCGGCGCGCGGCGCGGGCGCGGCACCGGAGTCCTCGCCGGGATTCTGCTCGATCTTCGGTTCTTCTGACATTCCAACACCCGTTCGGGCTGAGCCTGTCGAAGCCCTGCCCTTCTTTTTCCACCGCTAGAAGCAGGACAGCCCTTCGACAAGCTCAGGGCGAGCGGTGGAGGCATGAAGGCTCGTGCACGCCTTGTTCCGGATCCGTGCGAACGATGCCTCGGCCACTTGCCCTTTCGCCCATGTTCTGCTAATGTTCCGCCGTTCTTTCTCATTGCGAACAGCGGCGACTCACGGCGCGGGAGCGTCCCGCGGCGCGGAGCGGTTTCGGTGTGACTTTCGTGTGACTTTCCGACGAGCCGGCCCGTCAGTGCGCGCCTTTCGGCGTCTCCATGATCTCGGTCAGCATGCCGCCCATGTCCTTCGGGTGCAGGAAGAAGATCGGAGTCCCGTGCGCCCCGATCCGCGGCTCGCCCAGCAGGCGCGCGCCCTTTCCCTCGAACCAGGCTTTCGCCTCCTCGATGTCCGGCACTTCGAAACAGACATGGTGCTGCCCGCCCGCCGGGTTCTTCTCGAGGAACTTCAAGAGCGGCGAGGCGTCGCCGAGCGGCTCGATCAGCTCGATCTGGCTGTTCGGCGTGTCGACGAAGCAGACCCGCACCCCCTGCGCGGGAAGATCGAACGACGCCCCGATCTTCGTCGCGCCGAGCACGTCGCGATAGAGCGCCACGCTCTTCTCGATCGAAGGAGTCGCGACCCCGACATGGTTCAAGCGTCCGAGGTTCATAGCAAATCCTTGAGGCCGAGATTGAACAGGAGGTCCGCCGCGATCCCCGCGACGATCACGAGGCTGAGCGCGTGCAGGGCGAGGAGGACGGCGAACTTCGGCCGGTTCTCCTCGCGGTGAAGATAGGTGCGGTAGACCGGCAGGCGGCCCTCGCTGAAGCCCCGGTAGAGACGAATGGCGATCAGCGGCACCAGGGCCAGCGCGAACAGGCCAACGAGCAGGTCCTCGTTCACGGCCAGACAAGCCTTGCAGCGGCGCTCAGGATGAGCAGGATCGCCAGGCCGGTTTCCACGCACATCGCCGTCCGGAACGCCTTCGGGCGTTCCTCGCGAACGATGACGTTTCCGTCGAAGTCGAGGGTGCCCCGTCCGGAAGCGTGGGCGACGTGAAGCAGCATCAGCAGCCCGAGGAGCCCCAGTGCGAGAAAGCCAAGCTGTTCGGCGCTGCTGAACATGGCGGTGTTATAGCGGGATGTTGTCGTGCTTTTTCCACGGGTTTTCGAGCTGCTTGTCCTTGAGCTTGCGAAGGCCGAGCGCGATGCGGCGGCGGGTGGAGTGGGGCATGATCACTTCGTCGATGAAGCCCATCGAGGCGGCGACGAAGGGGTTGGCGAAGCGGGCTTCATATTCGGCGGTGCGCTCGGCGATTTCGTCGGCGGTCTTGCCGCGGAAGATGATCTCGACCGCGCCCTTGGCGCCCATCACGGCGATCTCGGCGGAGGGCCATGCGTAATTGAGGTCCCCGCGAAGGTGCTTGGACGCCATGACGTCGTAGGCGCCGCCGTAGGCCTTGCGGGTGATGACGGTGATCTTGGGCACCGTCGCTTCGGCATAGGCGAAGAGCAGCTTCGCGCCGTTCTTGATGATGCCGTTATGCTCCTGCGCGACCCCGGGGAGGAAGCCGGGGACGTCGACGAAGGTCAGGATCGGAATGTCGAAGGCGTCGCAGAAGCGCACGAAGCGTCCGGCTTTCTTGGAGCTGTTGATGTCGAGGACGCCGGCCAGCACCATCGGCTGGTTGGCGACGATGCCGACGGTGCGGCCTTCGATGCGCCCGAACCCGACGATGATGTTGGCGGCGTGATTGGGCTGGATTTCGAAGAAGTCGCCCTCGTCGACGACCTTTCGGATGAGCTCGTGCATGTCGTACGGCTTGTTCGAGCTGTCGGGAATGAGCGTGTCGAGGCTGTCCTCGCGCCGGTCCCAGGCGTCGGTGCATTCGCGCTCCGGCAGGTCGTGCCGGTTCGAAAGCGGCAGGAGATCGAAGAAGTCGCGAACCGCGAGAAGCGCGTCGATGTCGTTCTCGAAGGCGACGTCGGCGACTCCGGACTTGGTCGTGTGGGTGACGGCGCCGCCCAGTTCCTCCTGCGTGACGACCTCGTTCGTGACGGTCTTGACCACGTCCGGGCCGGTCACGAACATGTAGGAGCTGTCCTTCACCATGAAGATGAAGTCCGTCATCGCCGGCGAATAGACGGCGCCGCCCGCGCACGGCCCCATGATGACGCTGATCTGCGGGATAACGCCGGAAGCGAGGACGTTGCGCTGGAAGACTTCGGCATAGCCGGCGAGGCTGGCGACGCCTTCCTGGATGCGGGCGCCGCCCGAATCGTTGAGGCCGATGACCGGCGCGCCGACCTTCATCGCCATGTCCATGATCTTGCAGATCTTCTGGGCGTGGCGTTCGGAGAGGGAGCCGCCGAAGACGGTGAAATCCTGGGCGAAGACGTAGACGAGGCGGCCGTTGATCGTGCCCGAGCCGGTGACGACGCCGTCGCCGGGCACCTTCTGCCGCTCCATGCCGAACTCGGTGCAATTGTGCTCGACGAACATGTCATATTCTTCGAAGCTCTCGGGATCGAGAAGCACTTCGAGCCGCTCGCGGGCGGTGAGCCGGCCCTTGGCGTGCTGGGCGTCGATCCGCCGTTCGCCGCCGCCGAGCCGCGCGGCGTCGCGCCTTTTCTCGAGCTCCTCGATCGTCGTCGCCATGGCGGGCACCTTCTCGCGCGTGTTCGTCGTCGCCGCCCCTTTTCCAGAGCCGGCGCGAGAAGGCAAATGGTCGACGACCCGGCGGGGAAAGAACCCTCTCCCCGGCGGGGAGAGGGAGCTCCAGCGCACGGCCGCCGGCGTGTTAACGGGATTGGAAGTCCTGTGCCGTAGCGGGACGGGTGGAAATCAAGGCGCGCGGCGAGGGAGAAAAGCCCTTAATTGAGCCGCTTGGCCCGCGAACGGCAGGCGTGACACCGAGCATATGAACGTGAAGGCATGGATCCGGAGCATCCGGCCGCTGGCGAAGCGGCACCGGCTGGTCGCGTGCGCCTGCCCGGTGATGATGCTTGCCGTTTCGTCCTGCGTGCCGACGGACGGCTATAATGCGCCGTTCGGAGCGGCGGCCGCGGCTTTCGCGGCGACGCTGCCCGCGCCTCCAGCCGAAGTCATCGACCAGTCTGGCGCGCAGGCGATCACCGGCGAGACGGCACTTGCCGCCAATGCCGCGCTGCCGGCCTTCGAAGGGCTGATCCCGGCCGCGTCCTCCTTCATCGTCCGGGGGCGGACGCCGCTCGACGGGCTGCGTTCGCTCGATTGCCTGTCGCAGGCCATCTATTACGAGGCGGCGAACGAGAGCGAGGAAGGGCAGCGCGGCGTCGCGCAGGTGGTGCTGAACCGGGTGCGGCATCCGGCCTGGCCGAACACGGTGTGCGGCGTCGTCTACCAGGGGCCGATGCGGCCGGGCGGCGGCTGCCAGTTCACCTTCACCTGCGACGGTTCGCTGATGCGGCGCGCGGGCGGCTCGAAGTGGCTGCGCGCCCGCCAGCTCGCGTCGGAAGCGCTCGCCGGCGGCACCTTCGCGCCGGTCGGGCTCTCGACCCATTATCATGCGAACTACGTCTTCCCGTCCTGGGCGCCGAAACTCGCCAAGACGACCCAGATCGGCGCGCACATCTTCTACGCACTGCCGGGCCAATGGGGCCAGAGGCGCGCGTTCAGCGACGTCTACAGGGGCGGCGAGCCCTTGCCGCGCCCCGCGATGACGATGCCGCGGCCGGGGCTGGTGCCGGCCTTCGCGTCCAGCCTGCCGGGGGGCAGCTTCGTGCCGGACGCGGCGGCGACCGCGGCGCCGCCGCAGCCGGTGCGCCGCGCGGAGGCGCCGCGGATCGAGGCCGAGGCGGTCGATACCCTGCTGCCGCAGACGCAGGTTCGCGAGGAATATCGCAATTCGGGCCAGTGGCGGACGGACTCGCCGGTGGCGCCGCCTGCGGCTCCCGCGGCTCCCGCGGCGGCTCGCTGACAGTAAACAGTCCTTACTCCACCCGTTCGGGCTGAGCTTGTCGAAGCCCTGTCCTTCTACCCGCCCCGAGTAGAGAGAAAGGGCAGGCCTTCGACAAGCTCAGGCGGAACGGTGGTGGGTGGCTCGTGCGCCGAGCGTGCGTCGATGAGGCCGCTTACCGCGCCATCAGCCAGGCGAGCGCTGCCACGCCGACGATGATGCGGTACCAGGCGAAGGGGGCGAAGCCGTGGCGGGTGACGATCGCCATGAACAGGCGGATGACGACGATCGCCACCACGAAGGAGACGAGGAAGCCGATCGCGATCGTGCCCCAGGCGCCGCTGTCGAGCGCCGCGCCGTTCTTGAGGAGATCGTAGCTGCTCGCCGCGAGCATCGTCGGGACGGCGAGGAAGAAGCTGAATTCGGCCGCGGTCTTGCGCTCCACTCCCAGCGAGAGCGCGCCCATGATCGTCGCGCCCGAGCGGCTGACGCCCGGGATCATCGACAGGCACTGGATGAAGCCGATGCCGAGCGCCGTCTTCCAGCTCATCGCCTCGACGGTCTCGGTGTGCGGGTTGCGCACCACGCGCTCCAGGACGAGGATGATCACGCCGCCGACGATCAGCGCGATTGCGACCAGCTCCGGGCTTTCCATCATCGCCTTGATCGAATTGTAGGCGAAGGCGCCGATCAGGACCGACGGGAGAAAGCCCAGGATCACGTTGCGGGTAAAGGCGACCGGGCCTTCCTTCCAGCCGAACAGCCCGACGAAGACGTCGAAGAAGCGCCGCCAGTAGAGGACGATCACAGCGAGGATCGCGCCAAGCTGGATGACGATCTCGAACGTCCCCTCCGCCTCGCTTTCGAAGCCGAGCAGTTCGGCGGCGAGGATCAGGTGGCCGGTGGAGGACACCGGGATGAACTCGGTGATCCCTTCGACGATGCCGAGCAGGATGATGGTGAGAAGCGCTGCGTCCATGAATGGGGTGCTCGGCCGAGGCTTAGTAGTTCGATTTGGCGGCGAAGCGGCCGGAGCGGCGATAGGCTGTGAGCCAGCCTTCAGCGACCGCCGCGAGCGGGGAGGGCGAAATGCCGAACGCTTCGAAGCCGGGCGCCCCTTCCGCGGCGACGCTGTCGGTCTGCATCATCAGCCACTGGTCGTGGGTGATCGGCGCTGCGGGGAGCCAGCCGCTGCCCTTGGCCATCATCCGCCCGATGCTGTCGGGGATTTCGACGATGGCCTTGCCGCCGCGCCCCGTCCGGTCCGCGATGTAGGCGTTGAGTTCGAGCATCGTCATCGTCTGCGGGCCGCCGAGTTCGTAGCTCTTGCCGCCGTGGCTGCGCGGATCGAGCGCGGCGAGCGCGATGGCGTGGCCGACGTCGGCCGCATGGACGGGCTGGAGCTTCCACTTGCCGCGGATCACCGGGACCACCGGGAGGAGCCGCGCCATGGTGGCGAAGCGGTTCACGAAATCGTCTTCCTGGCCGAAGACGACCGAGGGCCGCAGGATCGTCGCCGAAGGGAAGGCGGCGCGGACCGCTTCTTCGCCTTCGCCCTTGGAGCGGCCGTAGCGGGACGGGTTCTCCGGATCGGCGCCGATGGCGGAAACCTGGACGAGGGACTCGGCGCCCGCCTCGGCCGCGGCTCGGGCGACGTTGCCGGCGCCGACGCGGTGGATGAGATCGAAATTGCCCTTGAGGATGCCGACGAGGTTGATGACGGCGTCGCTGCCCTTGATGCAGCGCTCGACCATGTCCGGCCGAGTGATGTCGGCGGCGGCGAACTGCACCTGGCCGAGGCTGGCGAGCGGCTTCAGGAAGAAAGCGGCGCGGGCGTCGCGCTGGACGACGCGCACGCGCATGCCGCGCGCGAACAGCGCCTGGGCGACGTAGCGGCCGATGAAGCCGCCGCCGCCGAACAAAGTAACCAGCCGATCCTTCTTCTGAACCATGAAGCCTGCCCGTGGAAAGTGCGCCCCCATTGCCCGCTCCCCCGTTCATTGACAAGCGCCTGCCGCGCCCCTAACTCGCGCCCCCTACCCCGTGCCCAGATGGCGGAATTGGTAGACGCACCAGCTTCAGGTGCTGGCGCTCGCAAGGGCGTGGAGGTTCGAGTCCTCTTCTGGGCACCACTCTCCGCTTCGCGCGGCCCAGGCGAACACCGGCAGCGTGCGCAGACCTGAACGCCCGGCGGCCGTGGAACTGTTTCGCTCCCGAAAGAGTCTTACGTTTGCAGCCAGGACGGCTGCGTAGCGGAGGGCAAACATGAACCTGATCATCATCCTTATCGTCGGCGCGCTCGTGGGCTGGCTGGCCGGCATAATCATGCGCAGCGGCGGCGGCATCATCTTCGACATCGTCGTCGGAATCGTCGGCGCGCTGATCGCCGGCTTCCTCTTCGGCGGCTCGATCCTCGATGCACCGCTGAGCGTTACGGCCATTCTCTATTCGCTGGTCGGCGCGATCATCCTGCTCGCAATCTACAAGCTCGTAACGCGCGCAAGCGCCGGACGCAGATAGAGCGCGACCCTTTTTCCAGGAGACCGACATGACCGACGACAATGGAAAGCAGGGCTCCGGCGGCACGGATGCAGACGGCATGAGCAAGGAAGAATGGCTTCGGCAGAATCCGGGGCAGGCGTTCGATCCCGTCGGCGAAGAGATCGATGAGGGAATGACCAAGGAGGAGTACCTCCGCAAGACCCAAGGCGGCGGAGACCAGCCGGGTAGCAAGTAGAGCGACTCCAGGCCTCGTCCGCGCTTAAATGCGCGGGCGGGGCTGGACCTCAGCCGGCGCGCGTCGGACAGCGCCCGACCGCCGCGCCATACCTTCAGCCGATGAGGTCCGCCTCCGCGCGGGGGGCGGCGCGGCTGGTCGCATAGTCTTCGCAGCCCGTTCGGAATTCAGGCGAAACGCTTCGGCAATCGGCGGGGCGGGCAATGCCGCGTTGAGCGGCGAGGGCGAAGCCGTGGGCGTGGGCGAGGGCCGGGTCCTGCGGTTCGGCTTGCGGCAGGACCTTGGGCGCGGTCGGCGTCGCTGCGTAGGCGGCGCTCCAGGGGGAGGCGATGCGGCCTTCGCGGTAGCTGGCCTTGATGTCGCCGGCGGCGGCGAGGCCGGCGGCAGCGCCACCCAGAAGGGCGATGGCGGCGAGGCGGAGGGCGCGCGCGGAAGGAGCGAGAGCTTTCATCAGGAACCCAAACGCAGGCGAAGCGCCGCGGGTCCGCGTCTAGAAGCTCTCTTCGGCGTAGATGCGGGAAAGGTCGCCGGCCCATTCGCCTTCGTAGCGGGCAAGGAGACGCTCCGCCGGGGTGCGTCCCGAGGCGAGGATTTCGCGCAGCGGGTCGAGGAAGCCGCTTTCGCTGTCGCCCGCCGCGTTCAGGCGTCCGCGGGCGACCAGGCCGCGTTCCGCGATGGCGAGGATGCGGCGGCCGAGGTCGAGCAGCGGTTCGCCATCGGGGGTGCGGGCGGCGAGGCCGAGCCTCGGGACTTCGTCGCGGAGGCGCTGGCGCTCGTCGAGGCCCCAATGCTTCACTTCGTCCCAGGCCGCGTCGAGGGCGCCCTGGTCGTAGAGAAGG
This sequence comes from Allosphingosinicella sp., assembly GCA_035645215.1. Lineage (GTDB taxonomy): Bacteria > Pseudomonadota > Alphaproteobacteria > Sphingomonadales > Sphingomonadaceae > Allosphingosinicella. Next base: position 1,553 of record DASQND010000051.1, on the reverse strand, counting down.
CCGACCCAGAGGGCGGGGAGGGCGCAGATGCGGCTCCACGGGCCGCCGTCTGCGCCGCGCATTTCGAGGAAGCTCTTGAGGCGGACTTCGGGGAAGGCGGTCGAGAGATGGTCGACCCAGTCGGAGACGAGCGGCTTTTCGCCGGGGAGGGCGGGAAGCCTCCCGTCGAGGAAGTCGCGGAAGGACATGCCCGCGGCGTCGATGTAGCGGCCGCCCCGGAAGACGAAGTACATGGGCACGTCCAGCGCGTAATCGAGATAGCGTTCGTAGCCGAAGCCGTCCTCGAAGACGAAGGGGAGCATGCCGGTGCGCGCCGCGTCGGTGTCCGACCAGATGTGGCTCCGGTAGGAGAGGAGGCCGTTCGCTCTGCCCTCGGTGAAAGGCGAGTTGGCGAACAGGGCGGTGGCGAGCGGCTGGAGGGCGAGGCCGACTCGGAATTTCCGCGCCATGTCGGCCTCGGAAGCATAGTCGAGATTGACCTGGATGGTGCAGGTCCGGAGCATCATGTCGAGGCCGAGCGAGCCGACGCGCGGCATGTGGCGAAGCATGATCTCGTAGCGGCCCTTGGGCATGACCGGCAGTTCGGCACGCGTCTTGTCCGGCCACATGCCCAGACCCAGGAAGCCGACGCCGAGCTCCGCGCCGATCTCCTTCACCTGGCGCAGGTGCCGCCCGGCTTCGGCGCAGGTGGCGTGGAGATGCTCGAGCGGGGCGCCGGAAAGTTCGAGTTGCCCGGCGGGCTCGAGGCTGATCGTGCCGTCGGCGCCGGCGAGAGCGATGACCTTGCCGTTCTCCTCGACCGGCTGCCAGCCGAAGCGGCCCATCGCCATCAGCAGATCGCGGATGCCGCCGGGCTCGTCGTAGGAAGGCGCGCGGTGGTCTTGGAAGCGGTAGACGAACTTTTCGTGCTCGGTGCCGATGCGCCAGGCACTGGCCGGCTTTTCGCCTTTCGAGAAGACGCCGAGGAGATCGGCGCGCGATTCGATCGGCGGCTCGAAGCGGTCGCTTTCGGTACGGGTCGTCATGGCCGTGCCTCTAGTCCGGGGCGCGGCGCCCCGCCAGACGGTTTCAACGCGCTACCCTTTCGTTCCAGTCGCCCGCCGCCGCCATCCACAGGGACATGGCGGCGATCGCGGCGGTGTCGGCGCGCAGGATTCGCGGTCCGAGCGAGACGGGTTGGGCCAAAGGCAGCGCGCGGACGGCGGCGCGTTCGGCGTCGGTGAAGCCGCCTTCGGGGCCGATCAGGATGGCGGCGGGGCCGGGGGCGGGCGCGAAGGGCTCGCCGCCGGCTTCGTCGGCGAAGAAAAGGGTGCGGCCGGCGGGCCAGGCGCGGAGAATTTGGTCGAGCTTCTGCGGTTCGGCGAGTTCGGGAAGCGCTGTGCGCTCGCATTGCTCGGCCGCTTCGACCGCGCGGGCGCGGAGGCGATCGAGGTTGAGGCGGTCGACGATCGTGCGCTGGGTGAGGACGGGGACGAGGCGGGCGGCGCCGAGTTCGGTGGCTTTTTCGATCAGCCAGTCGATGCGGCCGCGCTTGATCGGGGCGAAGAGGAGCC
>DASQND010000050.1:0-47070 GCA_035645215.1 Allosphingosinicella sp. | reverse complement strand
ACCGAGCCGGCGGGCTGCCGCGCCGCAATCTCGGGGAGCGAGGACAAGTCGCTCCAGCGCCAGCCTTCGGTGCGGTTGGAGGGAAGGTCGAGCAGAGCCATTACGCGGCGATGCTCCCATAGCCTTCGCGCTCGAGCTCGTGGGCGAGCTCGGGGCCGCCGCTGCGCACGATGCGGCCGGCGGCCAGGACGTGGACGAAATCGGGGCGGACCAGGTCGAGCAGGCGCTGGTAATGGGTGATCAGCAGCACCGCCTTGTCCGGGCGGCGCATGATGCGGTTGATGCCGTCGGCGACCACCCGCAGCGCGTCGATGTCGAGGCCGCTGTCGGTCTCGTCGAGGATGGCCAGGCGCGGATCGATGATCCCCATCTGCACCATCTCGTTGCGCTTCTTCTCGCCGCCGGAAAAGCCGACATTCACATGGCGCTTCATCATGTCCATCGACAGGCCCAGCGCGTCGCCCTGCTGGCGCGCGAGGCGCAGGAAGTCGCCGGCGCTGAGCTCCGCTTCGCCGCGGGCGCGGCGCTGGGCGTTGAGCGCGGTGCGCAGGAACTGGACGTTGGAGACGCCGGGGATTTCGACCGGATATTGGAAGCCGAGGAAGAGGCCTGCGGCGGCGCGCTCGTCGGCGGACATTTCGAGGAGGTCACGGCCGTCATAGGTGATTGAGCCCTCGGTCACTTCGTAGCCGGGGCGGCCGCCGAGGACGTAGCCGAGCGTCGACTTGCCGGCCCCGTTCGGGCCCATGATCGCGTGCACTTCGCCGGCGTTCACCGAAAGGCTGAGGCCCTTCAGGATCGGCTTGTCGGCGACCGTGGCGTGGAGGTTTTCAATGTTGAGCATGTTCTGATCCCGTGCGAGCCTGATAGCGGCGCTCCGCCAGATCGGCGATGAGCGCGTCGCGGCGGGCGGCGACGCAGGTGCCCATCTCGCGGTAGACAGGCGGCCGTTCCGCACCGCTGCGGGCGCGGGCACGATCCCGCCGCCAGCTGCGTTCGATTTCCGCCCGGTACACGGCGTAGCAATGCGCCATCGCATCACAGCCGACCTTGTCGACATCCGGGTCCCTCGAGGTCGCGATCGTGATGCAGCGGACCGAGCCCCTGTCCGTGTCGATGCGGCCGCGCCAATTCCCGAGACGCTCGCCGATGATGAGAATGTCCTCTTGCGCGCCGGCCGGCGGCGGCGGCGGAACGGCCGTCTGCGCCGTCAGAAGTGCAAGCATCGCCGCGATCATCCGACGCTCCCTTCAAGGCTGATCCCGAGCAGCTTCTGCGCTTCGACGGCGAACTCCATCGGGAGCTGCTTCAGGACTTCGCGGGCGAAGCCGTTGACGATGAGCGCGACGGCGTCCTCCTGGGAAAGGCCGCGGCTCATGGCGTAGAAGAGCTGGTCGTCGCTGATCTTGGAGGTGGTGGCCTCGTGCTCGATCTGGGCGGTGGGGTTCTTGACCTCGATGTACGGCACCGTGTGGGCGCCGCACTGGTCGCCGAGGAGGAGGCTGTCGCACTGGGTGAAGTTGCGCACGTTCTCGGCGCCGGCGAGGACCTTGACCAGGCCGCGATAGGTGTTGTCGGAGCGGCCGGCGCTGATGCCCTTGGAGACGATCGTCGATCGGGTGTTCTTGCCGATGTGGATCATCTTGGTGCCGGTATCGGCCTGCTGGCGGTTGTTGGTGAGCGCGACGGAGTAGAATTCGCCGACGCTGCCGTCGCCCTGGAGGATGCAGGAAGGGTATTTCCAGGTGATGGCGGAGCCGGTCTCGACCTGGGTCCAGCTTATCTTGGAGCGGGCGCCTTTGCAGATGCCGCGCTTGGTGACGAAATTGTAGATGCCGCCCTTGCCCTCGGCATCGCCCGGATACCAGTTCTGGACGGTCGAGTACTTGATCTCCGCATCCTCCATCGCGACCAGCTCGACGACGGCGGCGTGGAGCTGGTTCTCGTCGCGCATCGGGGCGGTGCAGCCTTCCAAATATGAGACGTAGCTGCCCTTGTCGGCGACGATCAGCGTGCGCTCGAACTGGCCGGTATTGGCGGCGTTGATCCGGAAATAGGTCGACAGCTCCATCGGGCAGCGCACACCTTCGGGGATGTAGACGAAGGTGCCGTCGGAGAAGACGGCGGCGTTGAGGCAGGCGAAGTAATTGTCGCGCTGGGGGACCACGCTCCCAAGGTATTTCCGAACCAAGTCCGGAAACTCCCGGACCGCTTCGGAAATACTGCGGAAGATGACGCCCGCGCGCTCCAGCTCGGCCCGGAAGGTGGTCGCGACCGAGACGCTGTCGAACACGGCGTCGACCGCGACCTTGCGCGCGCCCTCGACGCCGGCGAGGACCTTCTGCTCCTCGATCGGGATGCCGAGCTTTTCGTAGACGCGCAGGATCTCGGGATCGACCTCCTCCAGCGAGCCGAGCTTGGGCTTCTGCTTCGGCTCGGCGTAATAATAAGCGTCCTGGAAATCGATCGCGGGGATGTCGAGCTTGGCCCAGCTCACCTCCTCCATGGTCAGCCAGGCGCGATACGCCTTGAGGCGCCATTCGAGCATCCATTCGGGCTCGTTCTTCTTGGCCGAGATGAAGCGCACCGTGTCTTCGGACAGGCCCTTGGGGGCGAAATCCTGCTCGATGTCGGAGGAGAAGCCCCATTCGTAGGTCGCGGCGCGATCGGCGGCGTCCTGGGCTTCGCGGTTGCGGACTTCGCTCATTGCACGGGTTCCCTGGCGCCAACGACGTGTTGCGGCGCGGAAGAAGGAGAAGAAGTAAAGGACAGCCCTTCGACAGGCTCAGGGCGAACGGCGGTGCGGGCGAGGCGGGCGAGGCTTATCGACTGTAGCGCCTCGCGGACGGCGCCGTTGACGACGCTCATGTGGGGACGGACGTTGCAGGCGCCTTCGAGGGCGCAGTCGTGGCGGGTCTCGTCGACGCAAGTCGTCATGGCGATGGGGCCTTCGACGGCTTCGATGATGTCGGCGAGGCTGATTCCGTCGGCGCCGCGGGCGAGGACGAAGCCGCCGCCGGTGCCGCGCGCGGAGGAGAGGAGGCCCGCCGAGGCGAGGCGGCCCATCAGCTTCTGCGCGGTGGGGAGGGGAACGCCGGTCTCCGCGGCAAGCACGGCGGCGCTGAGGCGCGCGCCGGCCGGGTGGCGGGCAGCGGCCGCGAGCATCACGACGGCATAGTCTGCGAGAGAGGTGAGGCGCACGGGGAGCTTCTACAATCGGATGGTTTCGGTCCGATTGGCATGTGGGCGCGGTGGGTTGAGGAATCAACCTTTGGATGAGGCCAGATGATGGCGTGTTAGCCTCTGATCATTCCGGCACGCCCGTCCCCCGGACGGGCTGAAGCCCGCTTGGCGGGCTTCACCGGAATGATGGTGCGGTCGAGAAGACTCGAACTTCCACGGCCTTTCGGCCACAACGACCTCAACGTTGCGCGTCTACCAGTTCCGCCACGACCGCACGTGAACACACCGGACGGAGCCGGCGATTGGCAGGAGCGGGCCTCTAGCAAAGGGGCTGGGGGGTGACAAGCGGGCACGTTCGATTTCCGAACTGCCTGCGACCTGCGCCCGCACCCGCACCCGTTCGGGCTGAGCTTGTCGAAGCCCTGCCCTTCTTTCCAGCGCCCGAAGAAAGGGCAGGGCTTCGACAGGCTCAGCCCGAACGGTGTGGGTGGTTATGCCGTGCGTGTCCGCCCCGCGCCTCAGTAAAGGAACATCGGCATGCCTTCGACGTGCTGGAGGCGGGCGCGGTAGCCTTCGCGGTCGTAGAGGGCGTCGACGTCGACCGACTTGGTGCCCTTGAGGAGGGTGTCGGCGGGCACGTGGCTGTACTTGCCGTTGGTGAGGGTCACCATGCGGGCCTTTTCGCCGCTCCTGAGGAGCTGGACGGCGAGGCCGCCGAAGGCGAAGCCGACCATGCGGTCCATGGCGTCGGGCTCGCCCGCGCGCATCAGATAGGCGAGCTCCTGATTGACGACGCCGCAGCCGAGACGCGCGGTGATGGCGCGGCCGAGGCGGTGGCCGACGCCGGAATCGTCGCGCTGGCTTGCGGGTTTCGAGATGGCGGTGCCGTCGCCCGTCTCCTCGCCTTCGATGGTGGCGCCTTCGGAGATGACGCACATCGCGTAGCCGGCGGGGTTGCTCGAACGGTCCTCGGCGAGGAGCGGCAGGAGCAAGTCGAGATCGGCGGGGACTTCGGCGATCACCGTGCGGTCGACCTGGGCGAGGAAGCCGGCGAGAAGCGCCGTCTCGCCGCTGCGGCGGCCGAAAAGTTCGACGACGCCGATGCGCTCGTGGCTTTCGACGGTGGTGCGCAGGCTGTTGATCGCTTCGACCGAGCGGCTGACCGCGGTCGAGAAGCCGATGCAATAATCGGTGCCGAAGACGTCGTTGTCCATCGTCTTGGGGACGGAGACGACCGGCACGCCCTGCTCGGCGAGGTGGGCGGAGAAGCGCAGCGTACCGTCGCCGCCCAAGGTGACCATCGCGTCGACGCCGAGCCGTTCGAGGACGTGGAGGACGTGGCCGGTCCTGTCGCCGTCCTCGTGGGTGCGCGGATCGGTGCGCGAGGTGTGGAGGATGGTGCCGCCCATCCGGTCGATGCCGCGCACGCGCTCGCGGCCGATGGGGAGGCTGTTCGCGGCGATGCTGGCGGGATCGTCGGGGTCGATGGCCATCACGCCTTCCCAGCCGCGGCGGAAGCCGATCACGTCCCAGCCGAGATCGTCGGCGGACAGGGTGACGGAGCGGATGCAGGGGTTGAGGCCGGGCACGTCGCCGCCGCCGGTGAGGATGCCGATCCGCATCTTTCAGCGGCCCTGGGCGAAGCGGATGGTGAGGCGCTGCGCTTCGGGCGGCATTTCCGTTTCGGCCCAGTTGAAGGTGACGGACTGGCGCGGGCCGAGCTCGGAGATCGGGGGCGGGCGCGACCATTGGCGCACGACGCGGTTCGAAGCGTCGCGGATTTCCGCTTCCATCTGGGGCACCGGCTGGCGCCGGTCGGTGGGGTTGTCGATCTTGCCGCTGACGAGGAGGAGGACGGGGCCGCGCTGGGTGGTGAACTCGATCTGCAGCGCCTGCGCGCCCGCCGCCTCTGCGCCGCCGCCGAAACGCGGAAGGCCGAGATAATGGACGGCAAGGGCGCCGGCCGAAAAGAGGATGAAGGCGGCGATCGCGAGCATCGTGCGCATCCGCGCCGGGTTGCGCCGGGCGCGGAAGGGGGGCTCCGGCGCGAAGGCGTCGTAGCTGGGCGGGTCCGGATCGGCCTCGGGCGCGGGCGGCGGCGGCGGCGCCGGGGCGCGGCGCGGAGGAAGCGGCGTCTCCCGGTGCGGAGGCGGCGCGGGGGCGAAGGCGGGCGGGGGCGGGGCACTGCGCGGCGCGCGGGCTTCCTCCGAAGGCTCCTGGTACCAGCTATGCCGGCACTGGGCGCAGCGCACCTGCCGGCCGCTCGCCCCGATCGCGGTGTCGGGTACGACATAGCGCGTCTGGCAGGCAGGACAGGTGAGGATCATTGGGTTACCGGCCCCCCGGAAAAAGGCAGGGGATTCTAAACACGTCCCGGTGGCGCCATGCAAGCAAATGCCGGTGCTTGAAGCGCCAAGGCGCATCGTGCCATGTGAAGCATCGCGTTTGCCGTCCCTCCCGGAGCTGATCCTTGAACACGACCGGCTCCATCGTCCAGTTCGAGAATGTCGGCCTGCGCTACGGCACGGGCTCCGAAACGCTGTCGGACCTGAGCTTCTCGCTGCGTTCGGGGGGCTTCTACTTCCTCACCGGCCCGTCGGGCGCGGGCAAGACGTCGCTCCTCAAATTGCTCTACCTCGCCCAGCGGCCGAGCCGGGGGCTCATCCGCCTGTTCGGCGAGGACATCGTCACCATGCCGCGGCGGCGCCTGCCGGGCTTCCGGCGGCGGATCGGCGTCGTCTTCCAGGACTTCCGGCTCGTCCCGCACCTTTCCGCCTTCGACAATATCGCTTTGCCGCTGCGGGTGGCGGGGGTGCAGGAGAAGGACCTGTCGACGCCGGTCAGCGAGATGCTGCAATGGGTGGGCCTCGCCGACCGGTCGAGCGCGCGGCCCGCGACGCTTTCGGGCGGCGAGCAGCAGCGGGTCGCCATTGCTCGCGCCGTCATCGCCCGGCCCGAGCTGCTCGTCGCCGACGAGCCGACGGGGAACGTCGATCCGGACATGGCGCTGCGGCTCCTTCATTTGTTCGACGCCTTGAACAAGCTCGGCACCACGGTGGTCGTCGCGACGCACGACGTGCATCTCTTCGCGCGGGTGCAGCGGGCGGAGATGCTTCGGCTCGACCGCGGCCAGCTTTCCGACCCCACCGGCGCGCTGCGCAATCCGCCGCGGCGGATCGACGCATGAGGCTCGGCACCGACCATTTCGGCGCGGCCGGCAAGCGGCTCCTCCCCGAGGGGCGGCTTTCGGGGCCGATGCCGTGGGTCATCGCGATCATGATGTTCCTGACCGTGCTCGCCGCCGCCTTCGGGCTGGGCCTCAGAAGCGCGGCGGCCAATCTCGACGCGAGCGTCGGGCACCGGATCACCGTCCAGATCGTCGAAGCCAATCCCGACGCGCGCGAGCGGCAGGCTGAGGCGGCGGTGGCGGCGCTGCGGGGGCTGCCCGGCGTCGTCTCGGCCCGGCGGGTGAGCGACGAGGAGCTGGCGGAGCTCATCGAGCCTTGGCTGGGCACGGGCGTCAGCCAGGCGGACGTGCCGGTTCCGGCGATGATCGATGCCGACCTCACGCCCGAGCTTCACGCGCAAATGGCCGCCGTGTCCTCGGCGGTGACCGCCGCGGCGCCCACTGCGAGAGTCGACGACAACGCGCAGTGGCTGGCCCCGCTCGCGCAGCTCGTCGGCGCACTAAAATGGCTGTCGATCGCACTCGTCGTGCTGATGGTCGGCGCGACGGCGGCGACGGTGGTGCTCGCCGCCCGCGCCGCGCTCGACACGCACCGGAGCACGATCGAAGTGCTCCATTTAATGGGCGCGACGGACGTGCAGGTGGCGCGGCTCTTCCAGCGGCGGATCGCGCTCGACGCCTTGTTCGGGAGCCTGGTCGGCCTGATCGCAGCCTTCGGAGTCCTCCTCATGATCGGGCGGCGGGTGCGCGAGCTCGGGTCCGAGCTGCTCGGGGCGGCGCAGCTTCCGGATTACGCCTGGGCGATCCTGCTCGGCCTGCCCGTCGCCGGGGTCGTGCTTGCGATGCTGGTTGCGCGGCTCACCATCCTGCGGGCATTGGCGCGGCTGCTGTGATTGTCCGCGTCCTCGTCCGCCTCCTGGCGCTGGCCGTCCTCGTCTACGCGCTCGGCTATGCCGTGTTCGTGGTCAGCCTGCCGCAGCCGGCGGGGGACGGGCGCACCGACGCCGTCGTCGTCCTGACCGGCGGCGCCGGGCGGATCGAGCGCGGGCTCGATATCCTCAGGCGGCGGCAGGCGGGGCGGATGCTGATTTCGGGAGTCCAGCGCACGGTCCGGCCGCAGGAGCTTGCCGCCGAGCACAAGGTGGACACGGCCATCTTCGATTGCTGCATCGATCTCGGGCGCGAGGCGGTCGACACGCGTTCGAACGCGGACGAGGTGGCGCACTGGCTGCGTCAGCGCGGCTTCAAATCGATGCGGCTGATCACCACCGACTGGCACATGCCGCGGGCACGCTTCGAGATCGAGAAGAGGCTGGTGGGCGAGATCGCGATCGTCGCCGACGCCGTCATCTCCAACCCCAGCCTCAGGCAGCTCTTCACCGAATATAACAAATACATATTGAACCGCATCGCGGACGTCGTCGGCATCTGATGAACGCGCTTCGCTCGCTGCTGTTCGCCCTCACATTCTACCCCGGGACGGTGCTGTTCGTGCTCGCCGCCTATCCGGTGGCGCTCGCCGGGCGCGAGCCGCTTCGCGCGCACACAAGGCGATGGGCGGCGTTCCACCGCTGGTGCGCGGCGGCGATTCTCGGCATCCGGACGAAGATCGAGGGCGAGGTGCCGAAGGGGGCGGTGCTGGTCGCGGCCAAGCACCAGTCGATGTTCGAGACGCTGGAGATGGTGATGCTGCTCGACCGGCCGGCGGTGATCATGAAGCGCCAGCTCGCCGACATCCCGCTCTTCGGCAAGGTCACCAGGATGTACGGCGTCATTCCCATCGACCGGGCGGGCGGGGCGACGGCGCTTCGCCACATGATGCGCGCCGCCAAGGAGGCGATCGGCGAGGGGCGGCCGATCGTGATCTTTCCCGAAGGAACGCGGGTGGCGCCGGGCGAGCGGCCGCCGCTCCAGCCGGGCTTCGCGGGGCTGTACCGGGCGCTCAAGCTACCGGTCGTGCCGCTGGCGCTGGACAGTGGGAAGGTCTGGCCGCGGCGCTCGTTCGTGAAGCGGCCGGGGATTGTGACGATGCGCTTCGGCGCGGCCATCGCGCCGGGGCTGAAGCGGGACGAGATCGAGGGGCGGGTGCACGAGGCGATCAATGTCCTCGACGCCTGAGTTCGGCCTCATCGAAGGCTTTTTCGGGCTGCCTTGGAGCTGGCAGGAGCGGGCGGAGACGGTGAGCTTCCTCGCGCCGCACGGCTACGGCTTCTATTTCTATGCGCCCAAGGCAGACGCCTATCTGAGGAAGCGGTGGACGGAGCCGCATCCCGCGGCGGAGATGGAGAAGCTGGCGGCGCTGCGGGCGCATTGCCGGGCGGAAGGCGTTCGCTTCGGGCTGGGGCTGAGCCCGTTCGAGCTTCACCTCCACGAGGGCGGCGATTGGAAGGCGCCGCTTGCCGCCAAGCTCGATGCGCTCGCCGAGCTGGAGGCGGACGACCTCGCCATCCTGTTCGATGACATGCGGGGCGACATTCCGGACCTCGCCGCGCGGCAGGCCGCGATCGTGCATTTCGCGGCGGAGCATGGAGCGGCGCAGCGGCTGCTCTTCTGCCCGAGCTATTATTCGGACGATCCCATCCTCGACGTGGCGTTCGGGCAGCGGCCGGCGGGGTATCTGGAGGATCTGGGGCGGCTGCTCGATCCTGCGGTCGGCGTGTTCTGGACGGGCGAGGAGGTGTGCTCGGCGGAGTATTCGCCGGGGCACCTCGCGCGGGTGGCGGAGGCGCTTCGGCGGCGGCCCTTGCTCTGGGACAATTACCCGGTGAACGACGGCGCGCGCATGTCGCAGCATCTGCACCTGCGCGGCTTCAGCGGCCGGCCGGCTTCGATCGGGGCCTATGTGGCCGGGCATGCGATCAACCCGGCGTCGCAGGCGGTGCTCAGCCGGATCCCGGCCCTGACGCTGGCGGAAAGCTACACTCTGGGCGAGGCATATGAATATGGCGCGGCATTCGAGCGGGCGGCGGAGGCAGTGCTTGGGCCGGCGCTGGCGCGGCGGGTGCGGCTCGATCTCCTCGTGCTGCAGGATCGCGGGCGCGACCGGCTTGGGGAGCGGCTGGAGCGGCTCCGGGAGCGGTACGCGCGCTTCGATCATCCGGGGGCGCGGGAGATCGTCGCGTGGCTGGACGGCCGCTGGACCGTCACCGACGCGGACGTGCAGACGCAGTAGCGAGCCACTCCACGCTCGCGCCGTGCGGGTGGGCCCAGGCGAGGTGGCGGTCTTCGCCGGGCCAGGTGCGGAGGCGCAGGCTCTGGACCGGTTCGCCGGGCTGCTGCTCGTAGCGGAGCCAGGCAAGGGGAGCGGCGGCCGTGGCTTCGGCGCCGAGACGGTGCATCAGGGCGTCGATGCGCTGCTGGGTCGCTGCGGGGAAATATTGGTAGGCGACGGAATGGAAGACGACGCGCACCGCGCCGTCGCGGGGCGTCGCGGGGAGCGTGCGTTCGAGCCAGTCGTCGGCGTCGCCCCGCTCGACGGGCGGAGGACCGGCGGCGGCGAGGGCGAGCGCCGCTTCGAGACGGGCGATGCGTTCGCGCATGTCCGCCCAGACGAAGGCGAGGAGCCGTTCGCCGTCTTGCGCGAGATCGACGGGATCGAGGTCCACACCGGCGCGGGAGACGATGCGCACGTCGGCGCCCGGCGGCGGCGGGCCCTTCCAGGCGGGCCTGAGCTGGAGGGGGGACGCCGCGTCGCCCGCGCGGACGCCGCCGAGATCGTGGCCGTAGCGATCGAGGAGGAGGTTGAGGCCGCCGCTCGCGCCGAGCTCGAACAGGCGCATGGGGAGCGGATGCGCGTCCGCGACGGCGAGGAGCCCGGCCATCAGGGTGGAGGAGCGGCCGACTTCGTTGGTCTGGGGCGCGTTGGAAAGGAAGCGGTGAATCGTCGCCTCCTCCTGAGCGAGGAGCGGAGCGGCTTCGGCCCAGAGGGCGTCTTCCTCCGGGAGCGGCCGGGGCGGGTAGAGGGCGGCAAGGGCCGGCGCGGCGCCGCGGCGGACGAGGAAGTGGAGCGCGGCGGCGAGGCGTGCGGGGACGTTATCGGCTTCCGGAGCGGGGTCGCCCGGCCAGTCGAGGACGCGGCGGCCGATTGCCGTGGAGCGGTCGAGGCGTTCGCCGAGGAGCTTGACGAGCCGGGCGGTGAAGGGGGAGCCGAGGCGCTCGCACCAGATCGCCTGGGAGGCGAAGGCGGCGCGGGCGGCCTCCTCGCCCATCAGGCCCGCAAGCTCGCCCCGAGCTTTGCGGCGGCGGCGACGATCTTGTCGGAGACGGTTTTCAGATCCTCTTCGGTGAAGCTCCTGTCGGTGGGCTGGAGCGTCACTTCGACGGCGAGTGACTTCTGCCCCTGGGGCACACCCTGGCCGGTGAAGACGTCGAACAGGGCCGCGGCCGCGATCGCCTGCTTGTCGGCGCCGCGGACGGCGCGGACGAGCTGTTCGGCGGCGAGATCGAGAGGCACGAGGAAGGCGAAGTCGCGAGTCACCGCCTGGAGGGCAAGCGGGGCGTAGGCCGGGCGCATGCGTCCCGCGCCGCCGCGCTTCTGGGGCACGGCGTCGAGGAAGATTTCGGCGGCGACGACCGGGCCGGAAAGGTCGAAGGCCTTGAGCGTGGAGGGGTGGAGCTCGCCGAATTCGGCGAGGATGGTCTTGGGGCCGAGGCCGAGGCGGGCGGAGCGGCCGGGGTGGTAGACGGCCGACGCCGGGCTCAGCACCTGGAGGTTGTCGACCGGCGCGCCGGCGGCGGCAAGGATGGCGAGGGCTTCGGCCTTGGCGTCATAGGCGTCGAAGGCGGCGGCGCGGCCGCTGCGCCAGCCGCGCGGGTTGCGGTCTCCGGCGAGGACGATGCCGAGCGTCGGGCGCTCGCCGTCCGCGAAATAGCGGCGTCCGACTTCGAACAGGCGGATGCCGGCGGCGCCGCGCGCGGCGTTGCGGGCGGCGGCGGCGAGGAGGCCGGGGAGGAGCGAGGGGCGCATCGCCTTCATCTCCTCCGAAATCGGGTTTTCGAGGACCCAGGCCGAGCCGCCGAAGTGCGCCGCTTCGGCTTCGGAAATGAAGCTCCAGGTGACGGCTTCGTTGAGGCCGCGGGCGGCGGCGGTGCGGCGGACCCGGCGCTCGAGCAATTGCTCGGGCGTGGCGGTCGGGCGGGCGACCCCGGGGGCGCGGGCGAGCGGGGTCGACGGCACGTGATCGATGCCGTGGATGCGGATCACTTCCTCGACGATGTCGGCCGATCCGGCGACGTCACGCCGCCAGGACGGCACTGAAATCGTCCAGCTTTCGCCTTCCTCAACGCCGAAGCCGAGGCTTTCGAGGATCTCGCGCTGGCGCGGCTCGGGCACGTCGAGGCCGCCGAGTTCGAGGCAGCGGGCGGGGCGATAGGAGATTGTGCGGGGGGCGAGCGGGGGTTCGCCGGCGCGCACGATGTGCGACGCTTCGCCGCCGGCGAGGTCGATGGCCATGCTTGTGGCGAGGGCGAGGCCGGCGTCGAGGAAGGCCGGGTCGACGCCCCGCTCGAAGCGGCTGCGCGCGTCGGAGGTGAGGCCGAGCTTCTGGCCGGTCAGCGCGATATGCTCCGGATCGAAATAGGCGCATTCGATCAGGATGTCGGTGGTCGCTTCGGTGACGCCAGAATGCTCGCCGCCCATGATGCCGCCGATGTCGTGGACGCCTGTGTCGTCGGCGATGACGGTGACGGTGGAGTCGAGCCTGTAGGTCTTGCCGTTGAGCGCCAGCACCTCCTCGCCGCCCTGGGCGCGGCGGGCGACGATGGCGCCCTGCAGCTTGGCGAGGTCGTAGACGTGCAAGGGGCGGCCGTAGGTGAGCATGACATAGTTGGTCATGTCGACGAGCGCGCTGATCGGGCGCTGGCCGACCGCTTTGAGGCGCTGCTGCAGCCAGGCGGGCGAGGCGCCGTTGCGCACGCCGCGCACGACGCGGCCGTAAAAGGCGGGGCAGCCTTCGGGATCATCGGTGCGGATCTCGATCGGGCAGGGAAAGGCGCCGGGGATTTCGGGCGCTTCCACCGGCTTCAGGGTCCCGACGCCGGCGGCGGCGAGGTCGCGGGCGATGCCGTGGACGCCCATCGCGTCCTGGCGGTTGGGCGTGACCGAGACGTCGATCACGGGATCGTCGAGGCCGGCCCATTCGGCGTAGCGCGCGCCGACGGGGGCGTCCTCCGGGAGGGAGATGATGCCGTCATGCTCGTCGCCCAATTCCAGTTCGCGAACCGAGCACATCATGCCTCGGCTCTCGACGCCGCGGATCGCCGCCACCTTCAAGGTGAGGTCGCTGCCGGGCACGTAGGCGCCGGGCGCGCCGAACACCCCGAGCATTCCGGCGCGGGCGTTGGGGGCGCCGCAGACGACCTGGATCTGTTCGCCGGTGCCTGCATCGACGGAAAGGACCTGGAGCTTGTCCGCTTGCGGGTGGCGCTCGGCGGTTAGGATTTTCGCGATTGTGAAGGGAGCCAGCTTTTCCGCGGGGTTCTCGACGCCTTCGACTTCGAGGCCGACGCGGGTCAGCGCTTCGACGATTTCGTGGAGCGTTGCGGAGGTGTCGAGATGCTCCTTCAGCCAGGACAGGGTGAACTTCATGCGCCCACTCCCCCGCTGAGCGTGGGCACGTCGAGGGCGGAGAAGCCGTAGTGCTTGAGCCAGCGGACGTCGCCGTCGAAGAAGGCGCGAAGGTCGTCCATGCCGTATTTGAGCATGGCGAGGCGGTCGATGCCGCAGCCGAAGGCGAAGCCCTGGTACTCCTCGGGATCGAGACCGCAATTGGCGATGACGCGCGGGTGCACCATCCCGGAGCCGAGCACTTCCATCCAGTGCTCGGACCCGCCGATCACCCGCTTCCCGTTCACGATCGAGTAGCCGACATCCACTTCCGCGGATGGCTCGGTGAACGGGAAATAGCTCGGCCGCAGCCGCAGCACGATGTCGTCGCGCTCGAAATAGGCCTTGAGAAAGGTCTCGAGCGTCCACTTGAGGTGGCCCATGTGGATGCCGCGGTCGATGACCAGCCCCTCGACCTGGTGGAACATCGGCGTGTGGGTGGCGTCGCTGTCCGAGCGGTAGGTGCGGCCCGGCGCGATGATGCGGATCGGCGGCGCATTCTCCATCATCGTGCGGATCTGCACCGGCGACGTATGGGTGCGCAGCAGCATCCGGCCGCCGCCGGCCGGGGGGGTCATGTAGGAGGGCTGGGCCATGTAGAAGGTGTCGTGCATCGCCCGGGCAGGGTGGCTTTCGGGGATGTTGAGCGCGGTAAAATTGCGCCAGTCGTCCTCGATCTCCGGGCCGGTCGCGACCGAGAAGCCGAGATCGGCGAAGATTTCGGCGAGCTCGTCCATGACCTGGCTGACCGGGTGGACGCTGCCCTGCGGGCCGGGCGAGACGGGGAGCGTCAGATCGAGCCGCTCGGTGGCGAGGCGGCGCTCCAGCTCGGCCGCTTCGAGCGCGGCCTTGCGGGCGGCGAGGGCTTCGGTGACCGCTTCGCGAAGGGCGTGGATGCGGGGCCCTTCCGCCTGCCGCTCCTCAGGCGCCATCCTGCCGAGCGTCTTGAGGAGCTGGGTGACCGCCCCCTGCTTGCCGAGCGCGGCGACACGCTCCGCCTCCACCGCCGCGAGGTCGGGCGCTGCGGCGATGCGGGCGAGGAGCTCGCTCTTCATGGCTTCGAGATCGGTCGTCATGGCGCGGGCTCTAGAGGAGATGCGGGAGGGAATGAAAGGCGCAAACGAAAAGGCGCGGGAGAGTTGCCCCTCCCGCGCCTTTCAATGTCTTCGTCCGCCGGGGCTTACGCCTGGGCGGGAAGCGCGTCGCGGGCCTGGGCGATGATGCCGCTGAAGGCCGCGCCTTCGTGCATGGCGAGATCGGCCAGGACCTTGCGGTCGAGATCGACGCCCGCGAGCTTCAGGCCGTGCATGAACTGGCCGTAGGTGAGGCCTTCCGCGCGAACGGCGGCGTTGATGCGCTGGATCCAGAGGGCGCGGAAGCTGCGCTTCTTCACCTTGCGATCGCGATAGGCATATTGCCCGGCCTTTTCGACGGCCTGGCGGGCGATGCGGATCGTGTTCTTGCGGCGGCCGTAATAGCCCTTCGCCTGTTCCAGGATACGCTTGTGGCGGGCCTTGGTGGTGACCCCGCGCTTGACTCTTGCCATGTCGGGTTCCTCCTACTTCAAGCCGTACGGGGCCCACGCCTTGACGCGCGCCGTATCGGCGTCGGCAAGGACGAAGGTGCCGCGATTCTGGCGGATATATTTCGCATTGTGGCTGATCAGACGGTGGCGCTTGCCGGCGACGCCGTGCTTGATCTTGCCCGTGGCGGTGAGCTTGAAGCGCTTCTTGACGCCGCTCTTGGTCTTCAGTTTGGGCATTTTCGTCTCCTTGTGCGCTCAAAGGCGCGACGTTTGTGAACGGCCACGGCAGCCCTTTCAGCCGGACCGTTCGATTCTTCCAAAGATGGAAAGAAGCGGCGCCTATAGAGGGGGGCGGGGGGATTGGCAAGGTTGGCTGGGGGCGCTTCGCCGTCATTGCGAGAGGAGCGAAGCAATCCAGCGGGCGGCTGTGCGAGTCTCCGCCGCCGGCTGGATTGCTTCGTCGCTGCGCTCCTCGCAATGACGCTACCAGGGGATGGGATCGCCTCGGAAATCGACGAAGGCGCCGGATAAAGCGGGGGTGAGTTCGTCGAGGATTTTGCGCATGCCGGCGACGCTTTCGCTTGGGGAGACCTGGGCGTTCGGGCCGCCCATGTCAGTCTGGACCCAGCCGGGGTGGAAGAGGATGAGGGGGACGCCGGTTTCCTGCGCGAGGCCGTACCAGAAGGCGTTCAAGGCGGCTTTCGAGGCGCGGTAGCCGAGATAGCCGCCGGAGCTGTCGGCGATGCTGCCCATGCGGCTGGTGATCGCGGCCATCTTGCCGTTCGCGAGATTGGGCAGGAGGGCGCGAGCGAGGAGGGTCGGGGCGACGGCGTTGACGGCGAGGACTTCGAGTGCGGCTTCGGCGTCGGCGGCGGTGTCGACGCGCGGGCCGGCGGTCATGCCGGCGTTGGCGATGAAGAGATCGAGCTTCGTGGCCCCGAGGCGCTGGGGGAAGGCTTCGAGGGCGGCGAAATCGCGCATGTCGAGGCGCTCGATGCGGACGCCGAGCGCTTCGAGTTCGGGGGCGTCGCTGCGGGTGGTGGCGATGACGTCCGAGCCGTCGGCGGCGTACTGGCGGGCGAATTCGAGGCCGATGCCGCGGTTCGCGCCGGTGATGAGGACGGTTCGCATCAGTCGAACAGGCTCGAAACGCTGCTCTCGTCGGCAATGCGCTTGATCGCTTCGCCGAGGAGGGGGGCGATGGTGAGGACTCGGATTTTGTCGCTGGCGCGGGTGTCCTCGGTGGGGAGGATCGAATCGGTGATGACGAGCTCGGAAAGGACCGACTTTTCGACGCGGGCAACGGCGGCGCCGGAAAGGACGCCGTGGGTGCAGTAGGCGACGACTTCGGCGGCGCCGCCTTCGCGAAGCGCGGCGGCGGCGTTGCACAGGGTGCCGGCGGAATCGACGATGTCGTCGATCAGGATGCAGGTGCGGCCGCGGACGTCGCCGATGATGTTCATCACTTCCGATTCGCCGGCGCGCTCGCGGCGCTTGTCGACGATGGCGAGGGGGGCGTTGTCGAGGCGCTTGGCGAGGCCGCGGGCGCGGACGACGCCGCCGACGTCGGGCGAGACGACGGTAACCGGACGGCCTTTGAAGCGCGACTGGATGTCGTTCGACATGACCGGCGAGCCGTAGAGATTGTCGGTCGGGATATCGAAGAAGCCCTGGATCTGGCCGGCGTGGAGATCGACGGAAAGGACGCGGTTGGCGCCGGCGACGGTGATCAGGTTCGCGACGAGCTTGGCCGAGATGGGGGTGCGGGGGCCGGGTTTGCGGTCCTGCCGGGCATAGCCGAAATAGGGGACGACGGCGGTGATCCTCTTGGCCGACGCGCGGCGGAGCGCATCGATGCAGATGAGGAGCTCCATGAGGTTGTCGTTGGCGGGATAGGAGGTCGACTGGAGGACGAACACGTCCTCGCCGCGGACATTCTCCATGATTTCGACGAACACCTCCTCGTCGGCGAAGCGGCGGACGCTCGCTTCGGTGACGGGGAGCTCGAGATAGGCGGCGATGTCCTTCACCAGCGGCAGGTTCGAATTGCCCGACATGAGCTTCATGGGTGCGGCTTTCCGGTGGCGTCAGGGGTTGGGCGGTCTCTGGCGCGCGGGGGGTGGGTTGGCAAGAGCGTGGAGGGGGCGGCTCAGCCTTGCGGCCAGCCTTGGCCCCTGACCGCGCCTTCCTGCGAGCGGGCGACGGGGGCGAGGAGGCCGTTCGCGAGGCGCAGGCGAAGGCGGGCGCCGTCGCGCTCGACCCGCTCCACCGCATCGGCGGCGACCCACCAGCTCCTGTGGACCTGGAGGCCGGGGAGGCCGTCCAGCTCCGCGACCGCATCGCGCAGGCGCATCAGGATGAGGGCGCTGCCCTCGGTGCCGTGGGCGCGGACGTAATGGTCCTCCATGGAGAGGCAGAGGAGCCGGGGGCCGATGGACGCGGGCACGCGGTCGAGGAAGCGCGGGCGCTGCGGGGACGCTGCGGCGGGTTCCTCGGGTACAGGCGGTGAGGCGACCGGCGCACCCAGAAGGCGGTCCATCAGGAACTGCACGACGACGCCGATGCCGAACACCTGGAGGTAGAGGAGCGGGAAGCGGTCCGTTCCGGGCGCGAGCAGGCGGTCGAGGAAGAGGTCGATCAGGAGCGAGAGGGGGACGGCGCCGAGCGCGACGACGAGGAGCTGCGCGGGGACGCGGCCGATGCCGATCCGCTCGTCGAGCCAGCCTGCCGTGACCAGCATCGGCCGGAAGATGGCGAATCCGGCGAGGATGAAGCCGATCCACAAGGCCGCGCGCATGCCGAACGGAACGGCATAGCTTCCGAACGGCCCGAGCGCCGCCAAGGCGAGCCCGATGGCCGCGATGAGCAGGATTTCGACGGCGATCTTGCGCAACAATTCTTCGCCTCCCCCGCCGTTCGCGCTTCGCGAAATGCACTTCGCGAAGGCGCGCCCTCCGTTCGCGTAGGCGCGCTTTACCGCGGCCTTTCGGCCTGCGCAGCCATGGCCGGAGCAATCACATTGGAGGCAGCGGGGCATGGCGACAAGAGCGGCCGGACCGGCGCGGGCGTGGCGCGGCGGCAATTATTTGATCGTGGGCGCGGCGATCTTTCTCCTGACCTTCGCCCTGATGGCGCTTTCCTTCGGTTCGGCGACGGAGGCGCAGGGCCATGCGGCGATGTCGCCGGCCTTGGTCATCCATCTCGCCACGGTGCTTCCGGCATTGCCGCTCGGGGCCTGGATCCTGGTCAAGCGCAAGGGCGGCGCGGTTCACCGGCTGCTCGGGCGGGTCTGGGGCGCGATGATGGTGACGACCGCCATTTCGAGCTTCTGGCTGCAGGAGAATGGGGGCCTGAGCTTCATCCATATCTTTTCGGTGATCACGCTCGTCTCGATCCCGATCGGCATCTTCTGGATCCGGCGCGGCGATCTGGAGCGGCACCGCCGGGCGATGACCAGCACCTATATCGGGCTGGTGGTCGCGGGGCTGTTCGCCTTCGTGCCGGGGCGGCTGCTCTGGACGTGGCTGCTGGGCTGAGTTGAAGGCAGGCGGGCGCCCGCCTAGAGCGCGGGCATGACCGTCATCACCCGCTTCGCTCCCGCGCCCACCGGCCGCCTTCACGTCGGCAATATTCGGACGGCGCTCCACAACTTCCTGTGGGCGCGGAAGATGGGGGGGCAGTTCCTGCTGAGGCTCGACGACACGGACCGGGAGCGGTCGCGGGAGGAATATGCGGACGGGATACGGGAGGATCTCGCCTGGCTCGGGCTTACTCCGGACGAGGAGCATCGGCAGTCGGGGCGGTTCGACCGCTACGACGCGGCGCTGGAGCGGCTCAAGGCGGCGGGGCGGGCCTATCCGGCGTACGAGACGGCGCAGGAGCTGGAGCTCAAGCGCAAGGTGCAGCTCGGGCGGGGGCTGCCGCCGGTCTACGATAGGGCGGCGCTGGGCTTGAGCGATGAGGAGCGGGCGCGGCTGGAGGCGGAGGGGCGGCGGCCGCATTGGCGGTTCCGGCTCGACCATGACAAGCCCATCGAGTGGGACGATCTGGTGCGCGGGCCCCAGCGCTTCGATCCGGCTTTGCTCTCCGATCCGGTGATCCGGCGCGAGGACGGGTCGTGGCTCTACATGCTGCCTTCGGCAGTGGACGATGTGGAGCTTGGCGTAAGCCATGTGGTGCGCGGCGAGGACCATGTGACGAACACGGCGCTTCAGGTGCAGATGTTCGAAGCGATGGGAGCGGCGCCGCCGGAATTCGCGCATGAGGCTTTGCTGGTCGGCTCCGAGGGGAAGCTTTCGAAGCGGCTGGGGTCGCTCGGGGTGGAGGCGATGCGGGAGGCTGGCATCGAGCCGCTGGCGATCGCCGCCAAGCTGGCGCGGATCGGGACCAGCCTTTCCGTCGAGCCGGTGACGAAAATGGCGCCGCTGATCGAGAGCTTCGACTTTTCGACCTTCGGGCGGGCGCCGGCGCGGTTCGACATGGAGGAATTGGCCGGGCTCAATGCGCGCATGGTCCACAAGCTGCCGTTCGAGGCGGTGGCGGCGCGGCTGCCCAAGGGGATGAGCGCCGAGGATTGGGAGGCGCTCAGGCCGAACCTGACGCGGGTCGACGAGGCGGCGGACTGGTGGGAGATCCTCCACGGCCATGTCGAGCAGGCGGCGGCCGGGGAGGATCGCGCCTTTCTCGCCGCCGCGGCGGAGACGGCCGGGCGGATCGACTGGAGCGAGGCGCCCTGGAAGGCGCTGACCGCCGCGCTCAAGGAAAGCACCGGCCGCGGCGGCAAGGCGCTGTTCCTGCCGCTGCGCCGCGCGCTGACTGGGCGCAACAGCGGGCCCGAGATGGCCGCGCTCCTGCCGCTGATCGGGCGGGAGGAGACGGTCGCGCGGCTGAGGGCGGCGGCCGGGGCTTAGCCGCGCAGGTCCGGCGGGAGGGCTTCGGTGCGGAGCATCTCGGCGAGGGCGTCGAGCGCGATGACTTCCTGGCGGCCTTCGGTGCCGAGACGGCGCAGCGCCACGGTGCGCTCCTCGGCTTCGCGCTTGCCGACGACGAGGAGGTTCGGGACCTTGGCGAGGCTGTGTTCGCGCACCTTGTAGTTGATCTTCTCGTTGCGCGTATCCGCCTCGACCCGGAGGCCCGCGGCGCGCAGCGTTTCGACCACCTCATGGGCGTAATCGTCGGCGTCCGACACGATGGTCGCGACCACCGCCTGGACGGGCGCGAGCCAGAGTGGGAAGCGGCCGGCATGATGCTCGATCAAGATGCCGATGAAGCGCTCGAACGAGCCGAGGATCGCGCGGTGGAGCATGACCGGGCGGTGCTTCTGCCCGTCCTCGGCGATGTAGCCGGCGTCGAGCCGGTCGGGGAGCACCGTGTCGGTCTGGATCGTGCCGACCTGCCAGGTGCGGCCGATCGCGTCCGTCAAATGGAATTCGAGCTTCGGCGCGTAGAAGGCGCCTTCGCCGGGCAGCTCCTCCCAGCCATAGTCGGGCGTGTCGCGGCCGGCGGCTTTCACCGCCTCGCGCAGCGACTGTTCGGACCAGTCCCACATCTCATCGGAGCCGAAGCGCTTCTCCGGGCGGAGAGCGAGCTTGATCTGGTAATCGGGGAAGCCGAGATCGCTATAGACCTGGTCGAGCAGCTCGATGAAGAGGCGCACCTCCTCGACGATCTGGTCCTCGCGGCAGAAGATGTGGGCGTCGTCCTGCGTGAACTGGCGGACGCGCAGGATCCCGTGGAGCGCGCCGTGCGGTTCGTTCCTGTGGCAGACGCCCATTTCGGCGAGGCGGATGGGTAGGTCGCGGTACGACTTGATGCCCTGGCGGAAGATGAGGACGTGAGCCGGGCAGTTCATCGGCTTCAAGGCCATCCACTCCGCATCGTCGGAGACGATCGGCCCCTCTTCCTCGGTGTTGGGCACCTCGTCCGGGATGACGAACATGTTCTCGCGGTACTTGCCCCAATGGCCGGACTGCTCCCACTGGCGCGCGTCCATGACCTGCGGCGTCTTCACCTCCTCATAGCCGGCGGCGTCGAGGCGGCGGCGCATATAGGCTTCGAGCTGGCGCCAGATGACGAAGCCGGCGGGATGCCAGAAGACCGAGCCGTGGGCTTCGGCCTGGAGGTGGAACAGGTCCATCTCCTGGCCGATCTTGCGATGGTCGCGCTTCATCGCCTCCTCGAGGCGCGTCAGATGCGCTTCGAGCTGCTTCCTGTTGAGCCAGCCGGTGCCGTAGATGCGGCTCAGCATCGCGTTCTTCTGGTCGCCGCGCCAATAGGCGCCGGAGACGCGGGTCAGCTTGAAGGCCTGGGGATCGAGCTTCCCCGTCGTGGCGAGGTGCGGGCCGCGGCACAGATCCACCCATTCGCCCGAGCGATACATGGTGATCGTCTCGTCGGCGGGGAGCTCCATCACCCACTCGGCCTTGAAGGTCTCGCCCTGATCGAGGAAATATTGCCGCACCCGGTCGCGAGTCCAGACTTCGCGGACGAGGGGCGCGTCCTTGGCGATGACTCGGCGCATCTCCTCCTCGATGAGGGGGAGGTCCTCCTCGGTGAAAGCGCCGCGTCCGGGCGCGGGGGCGAAATCGTAATAGAAGCCGTCCTCGGTCGCCGGGCCGAAGGTGATCTGCGTGCCCGGGAAGAGGTTCTGCACCGCTTCGGCGAGGACGTGGGCGAAATCGTGGCGGACGAGCTCCAGCGCATCGGCCTCGTCGCGGCTGGTGATCAGCGCGAGTTCGGCGTCGCCTTCGAGCGGGCGGGTGAGGTCGCGCACCTCGCCGTTGACGCGCGCGGCAAGAGCGGCCTTGGCGAGGCCGGGGCCGATGGCGGCGGCGATGTCGGCGGGCGTCGTGCCCTCCTGGACTTCGCGGACGGAGCCGTCGGGAAGCGTGATGCGGAAATGCTGTGTCATGACGGGCGCGTGTGTAGCGGCACGCATGCACTTCCTCCACCCCTCACGCGCGTCAGCCGTCGGCGGCGCGCAGGGCCTCGGCGTAGGTGGCGAGGGTGTCGCCGGCTTCCGCGGCGAGCGGCGAGTCGATGTCGCGGGCGAGCGCTGCCCCGAGCTCGCGCATGTAATCGGCGGCTTCGGCGCCGGTCAGCACGCCCTTGGAGACGAGCAGGGCGAAGATCGCCGAGGCGGTGACGGACTGCGCTTCCATGATGGCGCTAAGGTGGCGCTGGGTGTCCTGGTCCGGCTGGGCCTTGGCCGCCGCCGGCTGACGATTGAACAGGAAACCGCTCATCAGAATTCTTCCTTCACTCGGGGACGCGAGAGGCAGACAACGCGCGCGGCGCGCTTGCGCTGCATATCGGCGGCGACGGTAAGCGAAGGTTTTCGATGAAGATGCCGGTCGGCTGCGGCCGCCGTGGCGCTCAGGCGTCCGGGGCGACCCAGGCGGCGACGAAGTAGAGGAGGACCGAGAGCGGGCCAAGCACGAAGAGGCTGGCGACGGCGCCGAGGCGCACGATCGTCGGGTCCACGTCGAAGCTGCGGGCGAAGCCGGAGCAGACGCCCATCATCTTCGCATTGGAGCGGTCGAGGGCGTAACGGGCGTTCATGTCTTTGGTCCTGTTTTGGTCGGTTGGTGGAGGGCCGCGGGGGCCGGGCGCTCAGGCGAACTGAGCGAGCGGACCGACGGCGGCGGAAACGAGCACCAGGCTGGTGACGACGGCCGCGAAGAGCGAGAAAGCGGCGGTGTGGACGTTGGCGAAAGTCATGTGTCTGGTTCCCTTAAGCGGCGGCCGGACCATCCGGCTGCCATGCCGGGATATCAGCATGGGCCGTGCCAAACTTTAGAAACTGGCGGAAATCCGCGCTTTCCTGCGTCCAGGCAGGAGACGCTCTGCTCGGCGTTCGCCACAGGTTGGCGGATTTTGCCATGCTTTGGAGGCGCGTCTCGCCGGTTGCGCGGGTGGGCCGAGGTGCCTAGCTAGGAACCACAGATAACGGAGGTGGCCATGAGCGACAGAAGCGGACCGATGACCTGCCCGGTGGACGGCGCGACCCTGGTGATGAGCGCGCGCCAGAATATCGAGATCGATTATTGCCCGACCTGCCGCGGCGTGTGGCTGGACCGGGGCGAGCTCGACAAGATCATCGAGCGCAGCCTTTCCGAAACCGCGGCCGCGGCGCCGCCGCCCGCCGCCGCCGCGCCGCCGCCCCCGCCCAATTACGTGCCGCCGCCCCAGCCCCAATATGCGCCGCCGCCGCACCAGCCGCATTACGGCGATCCCTATCGCGGCCATCACGGCGGCCACCATTATCCGCACAAGAGGCGCAAGAGCTTCCTCGAGGAGCTGTTCGACTGAGCGCGCCCCAGTATCGAAGAAGCGTCGAAGGGGACGGCCGCGGGATGTGGCCGTCCCCTTTTTCGTGGCGCCGGGAGGCCTGCGCGCTGCAAACCGCACTTCGACAGGCTCAGGGCTAGCGGTCGCAAGGCGCACGGGCGATTGATCCGACTTGGGTCCGGAAACGGAGCTTTCTCCCAGTGGCCGCACCACCCGGCGCCATGTAGCTTGGACGTTACGGGGGCGGCATCATCGACGACGGGACCTGGGTCCCGGGCGTGCGGCGTCTCCGGCCGCAAGCGCCTCGCGGCTGCGTGGAGGCGGGGGACAAGGAGAGGCCGTCTTGGCACGCACCACCAGCATATCCGCGCAGGCGCCGCGCGATCCCGGCATGAAACAAACCGACATCGCCGCCGTCCGCCAGATCGCCCAGGCCGCCGTCGAGGTCGAGCTCTTCACCATCCCGCTCTACATGACGAGCCTGTATTCGATCTACGGCAACCACGAGATCAATTCGGCGGGGAACAGCCTCTACAAGGGCTGGATCTGGCCCGGACCCGCGGCGACGGCGGAGCCTTCCGGCAAATATGCGGAGAACCAGCGCGCCTTCAACATCGTCTATTCGATCTTCGTCGAGGAAATGCTGCACCTCCAGCTCGCCGCCAACATGGCGAGCGCGATCGGACAGCCGCCCAAGTTCACCGGGCCGCCGCTCCAGACGATGACCAGCGGCTGGACCTGCTACGGCCCGCACGAGAGCAAGATCCCGCACATCATCGATCTCAACGACACGAAAGATGCGCATGTGAAGGTGAACATCGGCCCGCTCGACGCCGAGCGGGTCGAGCTGTTCCGGATCATCGAGCAGCCGGACGAGCAGGCGCGCCGCTCGATCCTCGCCGGCGCGGAGAAGAAGTATTTCCCCAAGGCGCCGTTCGACGGCTGGCAGATCGGACAGCCGCTGCCGATGTTCGGCACGATCGGCCACATGTACCAATGCTATTACGACTATATCCACATCCGCTACGCGGACGGGACGACGCTCTGGGACGCGATCGCCGACGCGAACGCGGTTCAGCAGGATTATTTCAACCGCTTCGCCGGCCCGTCCGGCCCGGGCGCGCAATACGGTTTCGACCTGAAGCTCGACATGGCCGACAGCGTCGCGGCGTTCGGGCACATGTGCAAGATGATGGACGCGATCACCGACCAGGGTGAAGGAAGCGTCCTGGAACCCCTTCCCGATCCGCACATGATGCTCGCCGTCGAGCCGGAATTCCAGGCGCTGAAGGCGAATCTCGAGCAGATCTATCCGAGCTACGACAGCAACGGCCTGCAGCTCCCCGAATCGGCGCAGGCGAATGCCCGCTGCCAGGCGGATGCCAACGATCATTACGAGCGCTTCGAGATGATCGCGAGGATGCTTCCCCACATCGTCACCTGCGACAAGGCGGGGAAGGCCGGCAACTGGACGGCGGCCGACTTCGTCGCGCCCGCCGCCAAGGGCGATGCCGAGCGGCAGCCCGGCGATCCGGTCCCCAACCCCTACGACCTCCCCACCCAGCAGGATCTCGCCGACGCCTGGAATGCGGTGAAGCAGGACGAGGCGACCTATTATCCGATCCTGTGCACCGCCGTGGTCGGGTCGATCGCGGGCATGACGAGCGTGCTCGAAAGCTACTGGAGGAGCGAGAGCGTCGCCTTCCCCTCGCCCGCGATGGGCGGAACCGGCGACCGGATGTCCACGATCTGGGCGGCGCTCGGCAGGGCGCCGGACCTTACCGTCGGCATCGAACCGCTGCCGGCCGGCCAGCTCGGCCACAGCTGCCAGGGGCTCGACTACAACAAGAACGGCAGCAACAAGTGCGCCGATCCCAGCACCTACCATAGCTGCATCGGCTCCAATAACTGCCATGCCGAAGGCGGCTGCGGGTTCGTCAACGACGGCACCGGCCATAGCTGCGGCGGGAACAGTTGCGCCGGGGCCCATGTCGCCGCCCCGCTCACCCAGCCGGCCCAGCCGAGCTCGACCCGGGCGAGCGCCGGGAGCGGCGGCAACCTGTGCGGCGCGCCGCAGCCGCCGGCCGAGCCGACGCCGCCGACGCAGCCCGCCGGCGGAACCTGCGGGGCTCCGCCCCAGCCGGCGCCGGGACCGCTGTGCGGCGGCCCGAAGCCGCCCGCGCCGCCCAGCCCGCTTTGCGGCGGACCCAAGCCGCCCGCGCCGGGCTGCAGCACGGCCAAGGTCTATTCCTCGCCGGGCGACAACAAGTGCAAGACGTTCGGCGGCTGCGCGGTGCCGATCTCGGCCTCTCAGCTTTATCCCAAGCCGAGCCCCGACGATCCGGCGCAGGAATGGCAGATGAGCGTCTACGATTTCGAGCCGACCACGGACGCCCAGGGGCAGCCCGGCTGGAAGTCGGTTCCGATCGGCCAGATCCCCTACAAGGAGGGGGACAAGGTCGAGGACGTGGCCTACCGGGCTTTCTCCCGGGTGATGACCCATCGCAAGGTCGATCCCGTGCCGGCGAAGCAGCCGCCGAACGTCCTGCGGCTCATCTTCCCGCCCTCGACGTGACGGGCGCGCCCGCACCGCGCGCGCAGCGGCTCGCCCTGCCCCACCTCGGAGACGGGGTGGGGCTGCGCGAGCCGCATTTCGCCCACCTGATGGCCACGCCCGCGTCTGAGTGGGGGGCGGAGTGGTTCGAGGTCATCAGCGAGAACTACATGGGCAACGAAGGCTGGTCCGCCCACGTCCTCGAACGGGTGCGCGCCGAGCGCCCGATCGTGATGCACGGCGTTTCCATGTCGATCGGTTCGGCGGAGCCGCTGGACCTCGATTATATCGCCGCGCTGAAGGCGCTCGCGGCGCGGGTGCAGCCGGCCTGGGTTTCCGACCATCTCTGCTGGACCGGGATCGCCGGGCTCAACACGCACGACCTCCTGCCGATGCCGCTCACCGAGGAAAGCCTCGCCCACGTGATCGGCCGCATCCGCGAGGTGCAGGACCGGCTGGAGCGCGTTTTGGTGATCGAGAATCCAAGCTCCTACCTCCAGTTCCGATCCGACCAGATGCCGGAATGGGAATATATCGCGCGAATGGCGGAAAGGTCGGGCTGCGGCCTGCTGCTCGACGTCAACAATGTCTGGGTGAGTTCGGTCAATCACGGCTTCGATCCCGTCGCCTATATCGAGGCAATGCCGGCCGATCACATCGTCCAGGTCCACCTCGCCGGGCCGACCGATTGCGGCGCTTATTTCATGGACACGCACGATTCGCCGGTGCGGGACGAGGTCTGGCCTCTCTACGCGCTGGCGCAGGCGCGGACCGGCGGCGTCTCCACCCTGCTCGAATGGGATGCGGAGATACCGGACTGGCCTGATCTCGTCGCCGAACTCGGCAAGGCGAAGCGGGTGCGGGAAGGCTGGCTGCCGGGAACCGCGGCCGAGGCTCCCCAGGCGGCGGCGGCCTGTGGCTGAGCTCGAACGGATCCAGGCCTGGATGCAGGGCGCCGTCCTCGCCGGCGGCGCGGCGCCCGAGCATGCGGGCGCGGTGGTGGCGCCGAGCCCGACGCTGGCGCCGGTCGAGCGAGTCGCCATCTATGCGCGGGGCTACCGCGCCCGGCTGATGGAGATGCTGAGGGGTGAATTTCCGGCGCTGCGGCGCTTCACCGGCGATACGGTCTTCGACCTGTTCGCCTCCTCCTACATCGCCCGCCATCCCTCCACGCGGCCCAGCCTGTTCGACTTCGGCGCCGGATTTGCCGGCCATCTCGCGGCGTCGGCGCCGCCGGAGGCCGCGGAGCCGGGCTCGCCGCTCGCGATCCCCGCCCAGCTTGCGCGGCTGGAGCGGGCGCGCAGCGAAGCGCTGCGGGCGGCGGGCGTCGAGGCGCAGGTCCTGCCGGTGACGGCGGACTGTGCGCTCGTCCCGGGCGCTCGCCTCGCGGTTCCCGGCGCCGTCCGGCTGCTCCGCCTCGCATTCGATTTTCAGCCGTTGTTCGCTTGCGGCGACGACGGCGGTCCGGGCGCCATGCCGGAGGCGCGCGAGACGCGGCTCGCCGTATCGCGCAGCCGCTGGCACGTCCGGATGACCCTGCTCGACGAGCGGCGCTTCCGCTTCCTCGAAGCGCTTCCCGGAGCCGGCGGCACCGTTCACGCCGCCGCCGCGCGCGCCGCGGAAGCGACGGGCGGGAATGCCGGTGCGTTTCTCGCCGAACTCGCGGTCTGGCTGCCGGCCGCGGGCGCGGCGGGGCTGGTTGCTCGGGCCTGAGCTTCTAGCGCGGGCGGCGGTCGAGATAGAGATAGGTCGAGTCGAACTCGGCGACCTGCTGGAGGCGGGGGAGATCGTGGACGCTGACCGCGCCGCCGCGGAAGGTGACGAGGCGGTCGTCGCGGAGCTGCTTCAGCATGCGGTTGACGTGGACGGAGGTGAGGCCGGTCGCGTCGCCGAGATCGAGCTGGGTGATGGGAAGCGCGAAGCTGCCGCCTTCGACGAGGCCGACCGTGTCGAGCCGGATGTAAAGCTCGGAGAGGATGTGGGCGAGGCGGGCGAGGGCCGGGCGGCGGCCGACGGAGAGGATCTTCTCGCGCTGAATGGCGGCATCGATCAGGGTCGAGAACCAGAGCAGGCGGGCGAGATGCGGCTCATCCTCGGTGATCCGCCGGATCGTGTCGTGCGGGATGAGGGCGACGCGGGTGCGGGTCAGGCTGCCGACATTGTGATCGAGACGCTTCAGAAGAAAGCCGTGGAGATCGGTGAAATCGCCGGCGACGTGCAGCTCCTGGATCTGGCGCTGGCCGTCGGACAGATCCTTGTAGCGGGCGACGACGCCTTCCAGAGTCAGCGTCGAATGGGTGAGCGGCGTTCCGGCGCGCACCATCGTCTTGCCGGCGGGGAACTCGGCGATGTCGGAGACGGCGGCGCGCAGCACCTCCTCCTCGTGCGCCGAGACTTCGTCGCGGGCGCGAAGCTTCAGGAGCAGGCGGTGGACGGGGTCGCTGTCGGCGGTCATCGCGGCGCCCCCGGGTCCACGCCGGCGGCGCGCAGCTCGCGTGCCAGGCCGCCGGTAAGCCAGAGGCGCCACATTCGGAAGTCGGCGCGAAGGGACCAGAGCGGATAGGTGAAGGTCGCCGGACGGTTGCGCTCCACCGCTATGTGGCTCCCCCAGGCGAAGGCATAGCCCGCAACCGGCATGGCAGCGAGAAGCCACCAGCTTTGCGTCAGGATTGCGGCGAGAGCGAGGAGGAGGACGAGGCTGGTTCCGGCGACGTGGAGGAGGCGCGTCGCGGGCTTGGCGTGCTCGCGAAGGTAGAACGGCCAGAATTCCCGGAAGCTTCTGTAGCGGCTCATTCTATCCTCTGCCGTCGGGATGGGGCGGGCGCGCTATAACATGTTAATCGGCGGCTGGTCAGCCTCCCCTTCCCCGCCCCTGTTCCGGCCCTAGCCGGCGACCACCGTGCCGCCGTTCGGGTGGAGCACCTGGCCGGACATGTAGCTCGAATCCTCGCAGGCGAGGAACAGGAAGGAGGGCGCGACTTCATTGGGCTGGCCGGGGCGGCCCATCGGCACGTCCTCGCCGAAATCCTTCATCTTATCGGGCGGGGAGCCGCCGAACGGGTTGAGCGGAGTCCAGATCGGGCCGGGCGCGACGGCGTTGACCCGTATCCCCTCCTCGATCAGGTTTTCGGAAAGGGAGCGGGTGAAGGCGGTGATCGCGCCCTTGGTGGCGGAATAATCGAGCAGGTTCTTCGAGCCCTGGTACATCGTCACCGACGTCGTGTTGACGATCGCCGCGCCCTTCGCGAGGTGCGGGCGGGCGGCCTGGACCATGAAGAAATAGCCGAAGATGTTGGTCTGGAAGGTGCGGCGGAGCTGTTCCTCGGTGATGTCGCGGACGTCGTCGTCGGGATGCTGCTCGGCGGCATTGTTGACGAGGATGTCGAGCTTGCCCAGCTTTTCGACCGCCTCGGCGACGGCGCGCTCGCAGAAGCTCTTGTCGCCGACATCGCCCGCGATGGCGACGGCGCGGCGGCCTTCCGCTTCGACGATCCGCTTGGTCTCGGCGGCGTCGTCATGTTCGCAGAGATACAGGATCGCGACGTCGGCGCCTTCGCGGGCGAAGAGCGCGGCGACGGCGCGGCCGATGCCGCTGTCGGCGCCGGTGATCAGCGCGACCTTGCCCTGGAGCCTGCCTGAGCCGGGGTAGCGGGGCTCCCAGTCCGGCTTCGGCTCGAGCCGGCTTTCGTGGCCGGGGAGCGCGTCCTCGTGGATCGGCGGATCGATGGACGCGCTTTCCCCGCTCATCGGCGTCACTCCTTGGCGGCGATGCCGGCGCCCTGTTCGCCGAACGCTTCGATCTGCGACTTGTCCTGCGCCTTTTCCTCGGGCGAGACTTCGTTCGGCGCCTTGCCGTCCTTGCCGAGCGTGAAGCTGTCGCGCGAACCGTCGCCCGGATCGTCCGACATCTGGTTGTTCTGGTTCTGAGTCATCTGCATGCTGTTTTTGTTATGCTGGCTCTTGGACATGTTCGCGTCTCCGAAGCTTGGGTGGTTCTGGGAAGACAACCGCCGCGGGCGCGGGGCGTTCCGACCAAAGCCGTCATCCCGGCGAAGGCCGGGATCTCAGGGGGTGAAAGGTGCAGGTGGATTTGGCTGGCACCTCGGGGCTCGCTGCACGACCCGCGGCACCCTTCACCAGCTGAGATCCCGGCCTTCGCCGGGATGACGTGTCTGGCAGGGTGGGCGCTTTGTCTTCCGCGCTTATTGATCCCAGGCGCTGGGGCGGCGGTCGGGGTCGGGGAGGCGGACGTCGGAGCCGCGGAGCTGGGCGGCGGCGGCGCCTTGCGCGCGGCATTCGGCGACCACGACGGGGAAATCGACGTTCGATGCGCGCTCGAGCGCGCCGTCGGTCGCGGCGAGGCAGGCTTCACGGCTTTCGTAACGCTGTTCGATGACCTGGACCGGCTGGCAGGGGGCCTCGCCTTCGCCGCAGCCCAGGATTGCGATCACATAAAGTGCCGTGTTCATCGAAACGCTCCACACAATAACGAGGCCTAAACCATTGATCCGCAAGGCCCGTTCCTCAGCTCGTCGCAGCGATTTGGCGGCGGGGTCCTGCCTTCCTATCTAGAGGGCGATGGCCGCCCCCGAACTACGCAATGTCCCGGATGAAAAAGGCGGCTGGGAAACGCTGAGGCGCTTCCTTCCCTATCTCTGGCCGCAACACGCGCCGGCGCTGCGGGTGCGCGTCGTCATCGCCGTCGTCCTCGTGCTGGCGGCCAAGGCCGTCTCGCTCTCCACCGGCTTCGTCTACAAGGCGGCGATCGACGGGATGACGCCGGGGATGGAGGCGGCGGCCGGCCTCGCCGTCGCCCTGGTCGTCGCTTATGCGGGCGCCCGGTTCGCGAGCGTCTTCTTCGAGAATGTGCGCAACGCGATCTTCGAGCGGGTCGGGCTCGATGCGGCGCGGCGCTTCGCCGACCAGGTCTTCCGCCACATCCACGCTCTGTCGCTGCGCTTCCACCTCGAACGGCGGACGGGGGCGCTCACCAAGGTCGTCGAGCGCGGGATCAAGAGCATCGACATGATGCTCTATTTCCTCCTGTTCAACATCGCGCCGACGGGGATCGAGCTCGCCATCATCTGCGTCATCTTCGGGGTGAAGTTCGGCGCCGGGCTGGTCGTCGCCACCCTCGTCATGGTCGTGCTCTACATCGCCTTTACCCGCTGGGTGACCGAATGGCGTTCGCGGCTGCAGCGCGAGATGAACGAGCTCGACAACCAGACGGTCGGCCGCGCGGTCGACTCGCTCCTCAATTACGAGACGGTGAAATATTTCGGCGCCGAGGAGCGCGAGGCGCGGCGCTACGACACCGCTTTGCGCGGGCTGAACGAGCGCGGGATCAGGAACGAGACCTCGCTCGCCTGGCTCAACATCGGCCAGTCCTTCATCACCAACCTGATGATGGCGGGCGCCATGGGCTATACCGTCTGGGGCTGGAGCCGCGGGCAGTTCACCACCGGCGACGTGGTGCTGGTGAACACGCTTCTCGCGCAGCTCTTCCGGCCGCTCGACATGCTCGGCTGGGTCTACCGGACGATCCGCCAGGGCTTGGTCGACATGGAGCAGATGTTCCGCCTGCTCGATACGCCGGCCGAGATCGCCGACGCGCCGGGGGCGCCGGACCTTGCCGTGCGCGACGGCCGGGTGCGGCTGGAGAACGTCCACTTTTCCTACGATCCCGAGCGCGAGATATTGAAGGGAATCGACCTCGACGTTGCGCCAGGCGCGACGGTGGCGGTGGTCGGGCCTTCGGGCGCGGGCAAGTCGACGCTCTCGCGGCTGCTGTTCCGTTTCTACGACCCGCAGGCCGGGCGCATCTCGATCGACGGGCAGGATATTGCGTCCGTCAATCAGGCGAGCCTTCGCGGCGCGATCGGCATCGTCCCGCAGGACACGGTGCTGTTCAACGATACGATCGGCTACAACATCGCCTACGGCCGCGACGGCGCGGGCCGCG
The DNA here is from genome assembly GCA_035645215.1 of Allosphingosinicella sp. Classification (GTDB taxonomy): domain Bacteria; phylum Pseudomonadota; class Alphaproteobacteria; order Sphingomonadales; family Sphingomonadaceae; genus Allosphingosinicella. Next base: position 15,766 of record DASQND010000050.1, on the reverse strand, counting down.
AGGAGATCGAGGCGGCGGCCAAGGGCGCGGCGATCCACGACTTCATCATGAGCCTTCCCGACGGCTACGAATCGATGGTCGGCGAGCGGGGGCTGAAGCTCTCCGGGGGCGAGAAGCAGCGGGTGGCGATCGCCCGGACCTTGCTCAAGGACCCACCGATTTTGATCCTGGACGAAGCGACGTCGGCGCTCGACAGCCGCACGGAGGCGGCGATCCAGGAGACGCTGAGGAAGGTGACGGCGAGGCGCACCTCCATCGTCATCGCGCACCGGCTTTCGACGGTGGTGGACGCGGACGAGATCGTGGTGCTGAACGAAGGCCGCGTCGCCGAGCGCGGGACGCATGCGCAGCTTCTGAGGAAAAGCGGCCTCTACGCCGAGATGTGGCAGCGCCAGCAAAGCGAGCGCGAGGAAGAAGAAGCGCAGGCGGCGGAGTGATTTCGTTGGTCGTGGCTGCGCTTCACCACAGCCGTCATTGCGAGCGGAGCGAAGCAATCCAGCGGGCGGCGGTGCGGGTCTCCGCCATCCACTGGATTGCTTCGTCGCTTCGCTCCTCGCAATGACGGGGTGCCTCGACACCCGTAACCACCCCTGCTTTAGACGCACCCGTGAACGACCCGCTCTCCATCCTCCGCTCGACCTTCGGCTTCCCAAACTTCCGCGGGGTGCAGGAGGATGTGATCGCGCGGGTCATGGCGGGCAGGCACACGCTCGCCGTGATGCCGACGGGGGCGGGGAAGTCGCTTTGCTATCAGGTGCCGGCGCTGGCCCGGCCCGGCACGGCGCTCGTCGTGTCGCCGCTCATCGCCTTGATGCACGACCAGATCCGGGCGGCGGATGCGTTCGGGATCAAGGCGGCGTCGCTGACCTCAGCCGACGAGAATCGCGGCGAGACGATGCGGCGGCTGCGTAGCGGAGATCTCGACCTCATCTACGTGGCGCCGGAGCGGGCGACGGGCGAGAGCTTCCGCAGCCTGGTGCGCGAGACGAAGCTCAGCCTGGTCGCGATCGACGAGGCGCATTGCGTTTCCGAATGGGGGCACGATTTCCGGCCGGACTACCGCCTGCTCCGGCCGCTGCTCGACAGCCTGCCGGACGTGCCGCGGCTCGCGCTCACCGCGACGGCGGACCGGCAGACCCGGGCCGACATCCTCGTCCAGCTCGGCATCGATCCGGACGGGCTGATCCTCGCCGGCTTCGACCGTCCGAACATCCGCTACAATATCCGGCCGCGCGACGGCGTGGGGGCACAGCTCAAGGCGCTGATGGACGAGCGGCCGGGGCCGGGCATCGTCTACGTGCCGAGCAGGGACAAGGCGGAGAAATTGGCGGCGCAGCTCAGCTCCGGCGGGCGGCCCTGCCTTCCCTACCATGCCGGGCTCGACGCGCCGGTGAGGGCGCGCAACCAGGCGGCGTTCGTACGCTCCGAAGAGATGGTGATGGTCGCGACCATCGCCTTCGGCATGGGCATCGACAAGCCGGACGTCCGCTTCGTCGCCCATGCGGGGCTGCCGAAATCGATCGAGGCTTATTATCAGGAAACCGGGCGCGCGGGCCGCGACGGGGAGCCGGCGGACGCCTGGATGTTCTGGGGCGCGGAGGATTTCTCGCGGGCGCGGCGGCGGATCGAGACGGAAGTGCCGGAAGAGCGGCGCGCGGGCGAGCGGCTGCGGCTGAATTCGCTCGCAGCGCTCGTGGAGGCGGGGACGTGCCGGCGCGCGATCCTGCTCCACCATTTCGGCGAGACGCCGCCCGAAACCTGCGGCAATTGCGACAATTGCCTCGCGCCGCCGGCGACGGTGGACGGGACGGAGGCGGCGCGCAAATTGCTCTCCGCCGCGTTCCGGACGGAGATGCGCTTCGGCCTCGGTCACCTGTGCGACGTGCTGGCGGGCAAGGAGAATGACAAGATCTTCGCCAACGCGCATCACCGGCTGTCCGTCTTCGGCATCGCCACCGAAGAGGAGATGGCGCTGATGAAGCCGGTTGCGCGCGCCCTCCTCGCCCGCGACGCGCTTCGGGCGGACGATTATGGCGGATTGTCGTTCGGGCCGGGCGCCAAGCCGATCCTGAAGGGCGAGGAGAAGGTCGCTTTGGTCGTGCCGCCAAAGCGCGAGCGGCGGCAGCGGCGCGGGCGCAGCGGCGAGGGCGCCTGGGCGTCGGGCGACGATCCCTTGTTCGAGGCGCTGAGGGCCCGGCGGCGCGAGCTTGCCGCGCAAGCGTCGGTGCCGCCCTACGTCATCTTCCACGATTCGACCCTGCGCGAGATGGCGGCGGCGAAGCCGGCGAGCCTCAGGGCTCTCTCGGAAGTTTCGGGCGTTGGCGCGGCGAAGCTGGAACGCTACGGCGAGGCATTCGTGGAGGTGATCAAAGCGCATGCGCCATCTGGATAACAAGACGCTCGTCGCGGGGCAGATCCTGCCTTCGCAGATGGGAGACATCGCCGCTTCGGGCGTGACGATGGTGGTGAACAACCGGCCGGACGGCGAGGAGCCGGGCCAGCCCGCGGCCGCCGAGATCGAGGCTGCGGCGCGCGCGGCCGGCCTCGGCTATGCGCACATCCCGATCGCCGAGGGCATGAAGAGCGAGGACGTGGTCGCGATGATGGACGCGATGATCGAAGCGGGCGAGGGCAAGCTCCTCGCTTTCTGCAAGTCGGGCACGCGCTCGACCTTCCTCTGGGCGCTGACCCGGCGGCAGCAGGGCGTTCCGGCCGACGAGATCGTCTCCTCCGCCGCCGGCGCGGGCTACGAGCTCAATCTTTCCTAGTTGATGTCCTGACGCTTGAAGGCGGCGAAGGCCGCCGTCACCAGCGAGGCGACCCAGGCGGCGATGACGGCCACCGACGCCGCCCAGGAGAGCGCGACCACCCGTCCGCCCGGGAACTCGGCGCTCAGCGCCTGCCCTTCCTGGATCCAGCTCGAAAGATTGCCGAGGTGGTAGCCGGGCAGCGCGTGAAAAAGAGGCACGATCACGGCCGGGAAGCGCGTGCTCAGCATCGGGCCGAAGCTGGCGATGATCTGCTCGATGCTGATCGCGACGATCGAGACGACCAAGGCCGCGATCGTGGAGCGGGTCAGGATTGCGGCGAAGCTCGCATAGGCGATCGTCACCAAAGTACCCGCCAGCGCCGCAAGCGCGGCCTTGCCGTGCATGCCGGCGATCGCGCCGGCGGTGAGCCCCGCCGGCAGCGCATCGCCGTTCGCCAGATCGTTCGCCCAGGCGCCCAGAAGCGAGAGCGCCGCGGTGAGCGTGAAGGACGCGGCGAGAAGGAGGAGGACCAGCGCATATTTCGCGGCGATCAGCGATCCGCGCGCGCGGTGCGGCACGATCAGCTTCCACGTATTCCAGCCATATTCGCCCGCGAACACCACGGCGACGTAAGCGGCGATCAGGAAGCGGCCCACCGAATTGCCCGGGAGCAGCCAGATACCGGTCGTGTCCGCGATCCACCCCGCAGCGTCCGGGTCGGCCTGGGTTTCCTCGGCCAGCCCGGCGAGCGTGATGCTTATCGCGATCAGGAAGATCACGGTGACGGCGATCGGATAGAGCCAGACAAGGAACCAGGTCGCCTTGTGGGTGCGCATCTTGAGCGCTTCGGCGGAGAGGGCATCAAGCATCGGGAGTCCCCTCCTGGGTGATCGAGAGGAAGACTTCCTCGAGATTGCGCTGCTCGGGCGTGAGGCGGAACAGGTCGGCGCCCGCGCCGACGAGGCGGCGGACCACTTCCGGCGCTTCGGCGCGGGTGGCGCGGACGATCAGGGCCTCGCCGTCCCGCTCCACCGCCCAGCGCGAGGACAAGGCGGCTTCGGCGACGTCGGCGGGTCCCGCTTCGATGCGAAGGCCGTCGTCCTGGCGCAGGAGATCCTCGATGGTGGATTCGCGCACGATCTCGCCGTTGGAGATGATCGCGACGCGGTCGCAGACCTGCTGCACTTCGTGAAGGAGGTGGCTGGAGAGGAAGACCGTCTTGCCGTGGTCGGTGGCGAGGCTGCGGATCAAGTCGCGCATTTCCTGGATGCCGGCGACGTCGAGGCCGTTCACCGGTTCGTCGAGGATGACGAGATCGGGATCGCCGAGGAGGGCCGAGGCGACGCCGAGGCGCTGGCGCATGCCGGTCGAATAGCCCTTCACCTTGCGCTTGCCGGAGCCGGCGAGCCCGACCTGATCGAGCAGCGCGTCGATACGGTCGGCGCCGTGGCCCTGGGTCCTCGCCAGCACTTCGAGGTTCCGGCGCCCGCTGAGGAACGGGTAGAAATTGCCGCCGTCGACCAGCGACCCGACGCGGCGGAGGACGTTGCGGTTGGTGCGCAGATCCTCGCCGAACAGGCGGGCTTCGCCCGAGGTCGCCGCGATGAGGCCGATCAGCATTCGGATGGTGGTCGATTTGCCGGCGCCGTTGGGCCCGAGGAAGCCGTAGACTTCGCCCGCGCCGACCGAGAGGCTGACGCCCTTCACCGCGGCCACGCCCTTGCCGCGCCCGTACGTCTTGCTGAGATCGGCCAGTTCGAGAACCGGCGCGCCTGTGTCGTTCATTGCCGGTTCTACCCCTCGCTTCGGCCCCAAGTGTATGAGAGCATTGGTACACCGGGGCTGTCAAGCGGGGGTGGGGGCGCTTTTCACACCGCTGCGTCATTGCGAGCGGAGCGAAGCAATCCAGTGGGAGGCGGTGCGGGGCTCCGGCGCCGCCTGGATTGCTTCGTCGCTACGCTCCTCGCAATGACGTGGAGCGGGTCACTCGTCCCCAGCCGTCTCCAGCACGCGCCGCGCGTCCGCTTCGTCCTCGTCAAGCACCATGAGGCGGATCGGAATGAGGCCGCCCAATCCTTCCCAGCTCATCCCGGTGTCGAAGAGGACGCTTTCGATCCCCTCCGCCTCCAGCCGCGACTTCGCCAGCCCGGCTTCGAAGCTGTTATAATAGCGGGCGAGCTGGACGAGCGGCATTACCAGGGGACCACGTCGCCGGCGGCGGCTTCCATGGCGGTGGGCTTGCGGCCGAGCACCGCGTTCCTGTGCGGGAAGCGGCCGAAGCGTTCGATCACCTCGTAGTGGAGGCGGGCGAAGCGGAGCTGCTCCGCCTGGCCCAGGGCGGCGAAGAGGAGCAAGGACTTGCGCTGATCGGCGAAATTCTCGCTGTGCTGGAAGGGCATGTAGAGGAACTGCCGCCGCTCGGGGGCCATGCCGTCGTCATAGCCTCGCTCCACCGCCGCCTTGGCGATGGCGAGCGCGATGTGATCGGTCGAGAACTGATCGGCGTGATCGCGGAACATGTTGCGCGGGAATTGATCGAACAGGATGATGGCGGCGAGCGCGTGATCGGGCGCTTCGAAGAACTCCTCGGTCGGCCGCTGGCGCTGCTCGGTCCAGAGTTCGCAGAAGCGGCGGGTGATCTCGGCGTCGAATTCCGAGTTGCGCGCGAACCAGCGCTCCGGCGGCTGGGCGAGCCAGAAGGAGAGGACGTCCCTCGCCCAGCCCATCAGGCCGTCACCTGCGGCGCCGTCATGGCGGGGCGTGAAACGACGAAGCAATCCAGCGGACGGAGGCGCCGCTCTGGATTGTTTCGCTTCGCTCGCAATGACGGCAAGGATGCAACCATCAGGCCGTTCCGCCGACCGTCAGGCCTTCGATGAGGAGGGTCGGCTGGCCGACTCCGGCGGGGACGGACTGGCCGCCCTTGCCGCAGATGCCGACGCCTTCGTCGAGCGCCATGTCGTTGCCGATCGCCGCCACCCTGGTCAGCACCGTCGGCCCGTCGCCGATCAGCGTCGCGCCCTTGATCGGGGCGCCGAGGCGGCCGTTTTCGATGAGATAGGCTTCGGTGCAGGAGAAGACGAACTTGCCGCTGGTAATGTCGACCTGGCCGCCGCCGAAGCTCTTGGCATAGATGCCGTTCCTGGCGCGGGCGAGGATTTCGCCGGGATCGTCATGGCCGCCGAGCATGAAGGTGTTGGTCATGCGCGGCATCGGCGCGTGGGCGAAATCCTCGCGGCGGCCGTTGCCGGTGGGCGCGACGCCCATCAGGCGGGCGTTCATCCGGTCGTGGATGTAGCCCTTGAGGATGCCGTCCTCGATCAGGGTATTGCACTGGGTAGGCGTGCCTTCGTCGTCGATGGTGAGCGAGCCGCGGCGGCCGCCGATCGAGCCGTCGTCGACGACGGTGACTCCGGGGGCGGCGACGCGCTCGCCGATGCGGCCGGCGAAGGCGGAGGTGCCCTTGCGGTTGAAGTCGCCTTCGAGGCCGTGGCCGATCGCTTCGTGGAGGAGGACGCCGGGCCAGCCCGGGCCGCACACGACCGTCATCTCGCCGGCGGGCGCGGCGATGGAGTCGAGGTTCACGAGGGCCTGGTCGAGCGCGATGTCGATGGCGCGGTTCCACGTCGCCGGCTCGAACAGGTCGTCGTAGAGGTAGCGGCCGCCGAGGCCGTGGAAGCCGGTTTCGCGCCGGCCGTTCTGCTCGACGACGATCTGGACGTTCATGCGCACCAGCGGGCGGACGTCGTGGGCGACGAAGCCGTCGGGCCGCACGATCTCGATGACGCTCCACGAGCCGGAGAGGGTGACGGAGACCTGCGCAACGCGCGGGTCGCGGGCCCGGGCGGCGGCGTCGATCTCCTGGCAGAGCGCGACCTTCCTGGCGAAGGGGACGAGGCTGAGCGGATCGTCCGCGGTGTAGAGGGCCGTGTTGGTCCGGCGCGGCGGCGCCGCGCGGGCGGTGCGCGAGGGATCGAGGACCGACATGGTCTCGGCGGCGCGGCGGATGGCGGCTTCGGAAAGCTCGTTGGCATGGGCGAAGGCGGTGGTCTCGCCGGACACGCCGCGAAGGCCGAAGCCGGCCTGGGTGTTGAAGTCCGCCGTCTTGAGGCGGCCGTCGTCGAAGGCGAAGCTCTCGGACGCCGTGTACTGGAGGTAGAGCTCCCCGTCGTCGCAGGCGCGAAGCGCGTCGGCGGTGAGGCGCTTCGCGGCCTCCGGGTCGAGCCCTTCCGGGCGATAGAGGAAGCGGCGGGGATCGGCGATGAAGGTCATGGGGTGGATATAGGGGGGCGGCGGGGAAAGTCTAAGCCTCCCCGATCCGCTCCACGTCATTGCGAGCGGAGCGAAGCAATCCAGCGGGCGGCGGTGCGGCGCTCCGAGGCCGCCTGGATTGCTTCGTCGCTGCGCTCCTCGCAATGACGGCAGGGCGTGTATCGGACCTCAGGACGTCCGCGCGTCCGCAGCGCCGCCTTCGAGCACGAACCTCTTGTCGCAATAGCCGCAGTCGACGAAGCCCTGCTCGTCGATCTGGAGGTAGACGCGGGGGTGGCCGAGCGCCGGGTGGGTCGCGCTCGCGCCGTCGCAGGCGACGCGCGGCGTCGAAACGTAGCTGATCTCGGGCGTGTAGCGGTCGGTTTCCATGGCGGCGCTGTAGCAATGCGCCGGGTGGCAGACAATCGCTTCGGCAGACGCTAGAGCCCGCCGCATGAGCGAAGCCGCCATCTCGATCCGCAACCTCGAAAAGACCTATGCCGGCGGCAAGCGCGCGCTGGACGGCGTCAGCCTCGACGTGCCGCGCGGGCAGATATTCGGGCTGCTGGGGCCGAACGGCGCCGGCAAGTCGACGATGATCAACATCCTCGCGGGGCTGGTCAACAAGACGGGCGGCGAAGCGACGATCTGGGGCTTCGACGTCGACAGGCATCCGAGGAACGCCAAGGCCTCGATCGGGATCGTGCCGCAGGAGATCCTCTTCGATCCCTTCTTCACGCCGGCCGAGACGCTGGAGATCCAGGCGGGGCTCTACGGCGTCGCCAAGGGCGCGCGGCGCACCGCCGAGCTGCTCCGGGCGGTCAGGCTCGAGGACAAGGCGGATGCCTATTCGCGCACGCTTTCGGGCGGAATGAAGCGGCGGCTGATGGTCGCCAAGGCGATGGTCCATTCGCCGCCCATCCTGGTGCTCGACGAGCCGACGGCGGGCGTCGACGTCGAGCTTCGCCAGCAGCTCTGGGACTATGTGCGCGAACTGAACCGCAACGGCGTCACCATCGTCCTCACCACCCATTATCTGGAGGAAGCCGAGCAGCTTTGCGACCGGATCGCGATCATCAACCACGGAACGGTGATCGCCAACGAGACGACGCGCACTTTGGTGGGCATGGCGCAGGAGAAGGTGGTCGTCGTCACCGTCGACCGGGACGTGGCCGCCGCGCCGGCCGCGCCCTGCTTCGACAAGATCGAGATGGTGGGGGAGCGGACGATCTCGATCACCTTCCGCAAGGACAAGGTGAATGCGGGCGAGGTGCTGGCGGCGCTGCAGAAGGAAGGGCTCGGGATCGTCGACGTGACGACGCGGGATCCGGACCTGGAGGACGTGTTCCTGAACCTCACGCGGGCCGCGAATGCGGGGGTGTAAGGGCACGGCGCCTGTGACTCGCTCCGTTCGCCCTGAGCCTGTCGAAGGGCTGTCCTTCCTTTCTTCCGGCTTCCAAAGAAAGCCAGGGCTTCGACAAGCTCAGCCCGAACGGTGTGGGGGGTGAGCGTTTCTCGCGAGTTTGACGTGCTGGTCATTGGCTCCGGGGCCGCGGGGCTGTCGGCGGCGCTTGCACTGGACCCCAGCCTCCGCGTCGCTGTGCTGGCGAAAGGCAGCGTGTCCGAAGGCTCCACCGTCTACGCGCAGGGCGGGATCGCGGCGGTGCTGGAAGCCGGCGACACGTTCGAAAGCCATGTCGAGGATACCATCGTCGCCGGCGCGGGGCTGAACCGGCGCGAGGCGGTCGAGTTCGTGGTCGGGAGCGCGCCGGCGGCGATCGAGCGGCTGGCGGCGCTCGGCGTGCCGTTCGACGACGGCGGCGAGGCCCGCTGGCACCTGACGCGGGAGGGCGGGCACAGCCACCGCCGCATCGTCCATGTCGCCGACGCGACGGGCCGCGCCGTGCAGCAGGCGCTGGAGCAGGCGGCGCGGGCGCATCCCAACATCACCTTGGTGCCGGACAGGGTCGGCATCGACCTCATCACCGGGCGCCACACGGTCGCGGGGGACGGCGAGAAGCGAGTCCACGGCCTCTACGCGCTCGACCGGGCCACCGGCCGGGTCGAAACGCTGACCGCGCGCGCGACGATCCTCGCCACCGGCGGCGCGAGCCGCGCCTGGCTTTATTCGACCAATCCGCGCGGATCAACCGGCGACGGCATCGCCATGGCGTGGCGGGCGGGGTGCCGGGTTTCCAACATGGAATTCGCGCAGTTCCACCCGACCTGCCTGTTCCACCCGGAGGTGAAGAACTTCCTCATCACCGAAGCGATGCGCGGGGAGGGGGGCCGGCTGACGATTCCTGGCACTGGGCACCGCTTCATGCCGGACTTCGACGACCGGGCCGAGCTCGCGCCGCGCGACATCGTCGCCCGCGCGATCGACCATGAGCTGAAGCGGCTCGGCATCGATTTCGTCCACCTCGACATTTCGCACCGCGACCCGGAATTCGTCCGCGCCCACTTCCCGACCATCGCCGCGCGCCTCGCCGAGCCGGACATCGGCATCGACATCACGAAGGCGCCGATTCCCGTCGTCCCCGCCGCGCATTACACCTGCGGCGGCGTCGTCGTGGACCTGGACGGCGCAACCGACGTCCCCGGCCTCTACGCGGCGGGCGAAGTCACGCAGTCCGGCCTCCACGGCGCCAACCGGCTCGCCTCCAATTCCGTTCTCGAATGCCTCGTCTTCGGCGTCGCCGCGGCCGAAGCGATCAACGCGCGCCTCGCCGACCTCCCGCCCCCGCCCGCCGTGCGCCCATGGGACGAGAGCCGAGTCACCCATTCCGACGAAGAGGTCGTCGTCCAGCACAATTGGCGCGAGATCCGCCGCTTCATGTGGGACTATGTCGGCATCGTGCGCACCACCAAGCGGCTGGAGCGCGCGCGCAACCGCGTCGAGCTCCTGCGCCAGGAAACGCAGGATTATTACGGCCATTTCCGAGTGACGCCCGACCTCGTCGAACTCCGCAACCTCGTCGAAGTCGCCGACCTCATCGTCCGCTCCTCGCTGGAGCGGAAGGAAAGCCGCGGACTTCATTTCACGCTCGATTATCCGGAAACCGCTTCGGAGGCGCTCGACACGGTGCTCGAGCCCTGAGCTTGCCGCCTGCGGCCGATCGTCATAGCCTCGTCCTATGCCGCTCAGCCTTCTTGCCGCTGCCGCTTTTGCAACTCAGACCCACGCGCCGCCGCTTCCCGCACCGCGTGCGCTGACGCGCCAGGAGGCGCGAACGGCGCCCGTCGACGTTCTTGCCCGGCGCCTGCTCGGCGCCACGGGTGCCCTGATGCGGGAAGTCGAGCGGCCGCCGCCGGAGCCCTATCCAGGCGATCGATGGCTACGCGGCCTTACGTTTGCGACCGCGCCGCGATGGTCGCGCCGCGCCGGCCTGTGCGAGACGGACCTCTTCATGCTCTCATTCCAGCCGGCGGGAGTCGCCGCGGCTGGTTCGGAGCCGCCGGTCCGCGTCTCGGACCTCGGCATCGTCAAGCGCTTTCGTGCGATCGGCGAGCCAGGCCTTGGCTCGGACCTCGCGACAGAGGAGGAGCGAATGCGCTTCGAGCCCGCCTGTGCGGAGAGCGGGCCGGTCCTCGGACAGAATAGCGGCTGGTTCGGTGGCTCGGCGGGCATGCACGGCTTCACCGCCAACGATGCTGCCTTCGCGATTCGAGTCTACCGTCAGGCCATCGCCGGCGGCGCTTCGGGCGCACTCAGCCCGGCCGGCTGCACGGACGATCGATCCGTCGGCGTTCCCCCGATCTGCGGGAATCCGGCCGCGGCTCTTGCATCGCTGCCGCCGATCGCACCCTTCTGGTTCAGCATCGACCCGTGCACGCGACGCGAGGCTGCGCTCTGCGTCACCGCCATCATTGCGAGGAACATAGACGCGCTCGGCTCTCAGCGGCAGATCCGCGTCACGATCAGGACGGACCGGGAGGCGACTTGGCCAGCAACCCCGATCGCAGTCGCGAGCATCTCTCTGGCGGCCGTCACGATCGTCTACTGAGCGCCGGCGGCGAGGAAGCTCCGCACCGCCGCGTGAAAGGCGCGGGGCTGGTCGTACATGATCATGTGGCCGCTGCCGTCGATACGGACGAGCTGGGCGCCCGGCGCGGGGGCGTAGGCGCGGGTGTAGCTTGCTTCGGTTCGGGGGCGGGTGGCGGCGTCGGCATTCGCGTAGACCACGGTGAGCGGCGCGGCGATGCGGGGGAGCTCAGGCGTGAGATCGAGGCTCGAAAGCTCGTGCATGGCGCGGGCGACGACGTCCGGGTCCGAGTTGCCGCTGGTGCCGAGGCTGCCGACCAGGTCGGCGAAGAGGCGGCGGCCACCCGGGGAGGCGGTGAGATCGCGAAGGCGGTTCGCAAGGCCGCCCATCTGCTGCGCATTGCCACCGAGGAGGCCCGCGGGCTGCGGGAGCATGTCGACGACCATGACGCGCGACACGGCTTGCGGCTCGCGCGCGGCGACCATCATGGCGAGGGTGCCGCCCATGGAATGGCCGACGAGCGCCGGGCGGATGCGGCGCGAGGCGATGTAGCGGGCGAGCTCGTCTGCAACGCCCGCGACCACCGCGCCCTGCGCGTTCGGGCCGGCGGCCGCGCCGGCCATGCCGCGGACGTGGACGAGGTGGTAGCGGTAGCCGGGGACGGAAGTCACCGTGCCCGCCCAGACGGCCGGGCCGGCGGTGAGGCCGGGGATCAGGATCACGTCCCGGCCGGTGCCCTTCACTTCGACGGTGAAGCGGGTCGGCTGGAAGGGAGGCTCGGCCGGCGCGGAGGTCGGCGCGCAGCCGATCAGGATGGCGGCGCCCACGCTGGCGAGGAAATGTCTGCGGTGCATCGGCCGGCTTCTCGCCGGGCGCGCTTTAACCGTTGCTGACCCGCTGCGCGCCCGGACTGTGGTTGTGTCGCCCTGAGATTGGGCTAAATCCTCCAGATGCCCCATCTCTATCTCGTCGACGGCTCCTCCTACATATTCCGCGCCTATCACCGGCTGCCGCCGCTCACCAACCGGCACGGCCTGAACGTCGGCGCCGTCTACGGCTACACGACCATGCTCTGGAAGCTCGCCGAGGACCTCCACAAGGAGGAGGGGCCGACTCACCTCGCCGTCATCTTCGACGCGGGGTCCAAGACGTTCCGCAACGACATGTACGACGGCTACAAGGCGCAGCGCCCGCCGCCGCCGCCCGATCTCGTGCCGCAATTCCCACTGATCCGCGACGCCACCCGCGCCTTCTCGCTGCCCTGCATCGAGGAGGACGGGCTCGAGGCGGACGACATCATCGCCTGCTACGCCAAGGCCGCGCTGGCGCAGGACTGGAAGGTGACGATCGTCTCCTCCGACAAGGATCTGATGCAGCTCGTCGAAGACGGGAGATTGGACCTCTACGACACGATGAACGACCGCCGCATCAGCCGCGCCTATGTCGAGGAGAAGTTCGGAGTCGGGCCGGAGAAATTGGGCGACGTGCTCGCGCTGATGGGCGACAGCGTCGACAATGTCCCGGGCGTCCCCGGCATCGGCCCGAAGACCGCGGCGCAGCTCATCCAGCAGTACGGCGATCTCGAAACCGTCCTCGCGAGCGCCGACGAGATCAAGAAGCCCAAGCTCAAGCAGAATCTGATCGAGCATGCCGACGCCGCGCGCCTGTCGCGCGAGCTGGTGCGGCTGGTCTGCGATTCGCCGCTTCCCGAGACGCTCGAATCGCTGGAGATGAAGGGCATTCCCAAGGAGCCGCTGCGCGAATTCCTCGCCGATCAGGGCTTCAAGGCGCTGATCGCCCGGCTCGACGGCACGTCGCAGGTAAAGGCGCCGTCCACCGACCCCACGGTGACGCCGCGGCAGCTCGAAGTCAGGCCGGAGCCGAAGATCGATCGCTCCGCCTACCAGACCGTCACGACCGAGGAGGCGCTGGACCGCTGGATCGTGGAGGCGCGGGCGAACGGGCTCCTCGCCCTCGACACCGAGACGGACGGCTACGACTGCGTCACCGCCAAGCTCGTAGGCATCAGCCTCGCCACTGAGTGCGGCAAGGCCTGCTACGTTCCGCTGGAGCATGGCGGCCACGATCTGCTCTCCGAGCGGCCGGAGCAGCTTGCCGCGGACTTGGTGCTCGCCAAGCTGAAACCGCTTCTGGAGGACCCCGCAATCCTCAAGGTCGGGCACAATTTCAAGTTCGACTGGATCGTCTTTTCGATGCGCGGGATCGAAGTCGCGCCGATCGACGACAGCCTGGTGATGAGCTTCAACCTCGATGCCGGCGGGCTGAACAGCCATGCGATGGACGATCTCGCCAGGAAGCATCTCGACCACGATTGCCTCACCTTCAAGGAAGTGTGCGGATCGGGGCAGAAGCAGATCACCTTCGACAAGGTGCCGCTGGAGCGCGCCACCGAATATGCCGCCGAGGACGCGGACGTGACGATGCGGCTGTGGCGTCGCCTCCGCACTCGGCTCCCGCACGAGCGGGTGGCGCGGGTCTACGAGACGGTGGACCGGCCGCTCGTGCCGGTGGTCGCACGGATGGAGCGCGAGGGCGTGCTCGTCGACCGGGAGGAATTGTCCAAGCTCAGCCAGGAGTTCCAGACGCAGATCGCGGCGCTCGAAGGGACGATCTGCGCCGAGGCCGGCTGCCAGTTCACCATCGGATCGCCGCAGCAGCTTGGCGACGTCCTCTTCAACCAGATGGGCCTCAAGGGCGGGCGCAAGGGCAAGTCCGGCACCTGGTCCACGGACGTCAACGAGCTGGAGCGGCTGTCGCGCGAGGGGGTGCCGATCGCGGCCATGGTGCTGGAATGGCGTCAGCTTTCGAAGCTCAAGAGCACGTACACCGATGCGCTGCAGCAGCAGATCAACAAGCGCACCGGCCGAGTCCACACCTGCTACTCGCTTTCGGGCGCGCAGACGGGGCGGCTCTCGTCGACCGACCCCAACCTCCAGAACATCCCGATCCGAACCGAGATCGGCCGCCGCATCCGCGACGCCTTCGTCGCCGCGCCCGGCTACGTCATGCTCTCGGCCGATTACTCGCAGATCGAACTCCGCCTCGCCGCCCACATGGCGGACGTGCCGCAGCTTCGCGACGCCTTCACCCGCGGCGACGACATCCACGCGATGACCGCGCAGGAGCTGTTCGGCGAAGTCACCCGCGACACCCGCGCGTCCGCCAAGACGATCAACTTCGCCATCCTCTACGGCATCTCCCGCTGGGGCCTCGCCGGCCGCCTGTCGATCACCGCCGACGAGGCGCAGGCGATGATCGACCGTTACTTCGACCGCTTCCCCGGCATCCGCGACTATATCCACGCGCGGCTGACGGAGGTGCGCGAGACCGGCTTCACGACCACCCTGTTCGGCCGCAAGACGCACTTTCCAAGCATCCGCTCCAAGGTCCAGCACGAGCGCCAGGGCGCCGAGCGCGCCGCGATCAACGCGCCGATCCAGGGCACCAGCGCGGACATCATCAAGCGCGCCATGGTCCGCATGGTCCCGGCTCTGGAAGCGGAAGGCCTGGGCACCACCCGCATGCTCCTCCAGGTCCATGACGAACTCGTCTTCGAAGTGCCCGAAGCCGACGCCGAGCGCGCCAAGGCGGTCATCCGCCGCGTCATGGAAACCGCCTCCGAGCCGGCGGTGAAGCTCTCCGTCCCGCTCGGCGTCGACATCGGCACCGGGCCGAACTGGGGCGCCGCGCATTGAGCCAGGCGCCCCCGGAGGCGACGCCCGAACCGCCTGGCGACGATCTTGCCGCCCTCGCCAAGGGCGGGCGGACGAACTTCCTCGGCTTCGTGCTCCGGCTCGTCGCGCGACTGCCGTTCCTTTTCATCGCCGGCCATTATTACGGCGCGGAGATCCTCGGGCGCTTCGCTTATGCGACGCTCGTCATCGAGCTCGCCGCGCAGCTCGCGACCATGGGGCTGAAGCGCGGCCTCGCCGAACAGCTCACCCGCACCGACAAGCCGCACGTCTGCATCGTCTGGGACGGACTCCTCGCCGCCTTCATCGCCTCGGCCTTCGCGAGCGCGGTGCTGATGATCTTTCCCCAGGCCATGTTCCCGGGGAGCGAGATACACGGCGCCGACTGGCTTCTCCCGCTCGTCATCTTCGGGATTGCGGGGGCGGACGTGGCGCTCGCGGCGCTTGCCTACCGCCACGACGTCGCCGCCACGGTGCACGTGCGGGCGATCGTCGAGCCCTGGACGATCAGCATCGCGGCGGGAGCGATGATCTTCCTCTCCTCGCGCGACGGCCTGATCATCGCCTACGTCATCTCGATCGCGGCCGGCTTCGCGGCGGCGATGTGGCGGCTGCTCTGGAGCTACGGCAAGCCGCGCGGCTGGAGCCCGAACCCGGCCGAGATCCTGCGCACCGCCCGGCGCAACGTCCCGCTCGCCGCCGCCGACGCGATCGAGTGGGGCTCGCGCCGCCTCGACATCGCCATCCTCGGCCTGTTCGTCTCGCCCGCCGTGGTCGGCATCTACTATATCGCGCAGAACGTCGCTTCTCTGCCGCAGAAGCTCAAGACCAGCTTCGATCCGGTGCTTGCGCCCGTCATCACCCAGAAGCTCGCCGAGAACGACCGCAAGGCCGTCGCGCGCCAGGTGCGGCAGGTCGGCTTCTGGATCATCGCGGCGCAGGCGGCGATCGCGCTCGGGCTCGGCATACCGGGCGCGGCGATCATGGGCCTGTTCGGCTCCGGCCAGACCTTCGAGATCGGCACGGCCGCGCTCGTCTTCCTGCTCGCCGCGGAAGTGGTCGCGGC
>DASQND010000049.1:0-17058 GCA_035645215.1 Allosphingosinicella sp. | reverse complement strand
TCGGGCCCCACCTGCTCCGCCACCCAGGTCAAAAAGGCGATCACGTCGTGCTTGGTCACCGCCTCGATCGCGTCGATCCGCGCGACGTCGATCGCCGGCTCCGTCCGCCACCAGGCCCAGACCGCATCCGCCGCCTGCTGCGGCACGGTGCCGAGCGCCGCCATGGCGTCGAGCGCATGCGCTTCGATCTCGAACCAGATGCGGAAGCGGGTCTCGGCGTCCCAGACGGCGGTCATCCGGGGACGGGAATAGCGGGTTATCATGGCCGGGCCTTATGGCGCGCGCCGCGGGGGCGCAATCCTCAGATCAGCCCCATGGCGCGCATCGAGCTGTGGCCCCTGGCGCCGACGATGACGTGGTCGTGGACGGAAATCTTGAGCGGGCGCAGCGCCTCTACGATGTCGCGGGTGAGGCGGATGTCCTGTTGGCTCGGCTGCGGGTCGCCCGAGGGGTGGTTGTGGACGAGGATGATGGCGGTGGCGTGATATTCGAGCGCGCGGCGGATCACTTCGCGCACGTACACGGCGGCTTCGTCGACCGAGCCTTCGGACATGGGCTCGTTGCGGATCAGCATGTTCTTCGAGTTGAGATAAAGGACGCGGACCCGCTCGACGGCGTGGAAGGCCATGTCGGCGCGGAGGTAATCGAGCAGGGCCTGCCAGCTTGCGAGGACCGGCTGGTCCCGGACTTCCGATTCGAGGAGGCGCAGCGCGGCGGCCTGGGCGATCTTGATCGCGGCGGCGGCGCCTTCGCTGACCTCGCCGATCCGCACGATCGCTTCGGCGTCGGCGGAGAGGAGTCGGCCGAAGCCGCCGAAATCGCGGATCAGCTTCTTGGCGAGCGGCTTGGTGTCGCGGCGGGGGATGGCGAGGGCGAGGAGATATTCGACGAGCTCGTGATCGAGGAGAGCGTCCGGCCCGCCCTCGAACAGGCGCTGCCGAAGGCGCGCGCGGTGGCCCGCATTGTCTCCTCCAGCCTCGCTCGGCCCGTCGCCCATCAGGCTGGATTAAGCTTGGCGGGCCCCTTAGGCAATCGGACGAAGGGCGGGAGACGGTGACGAAGGCGGAGCGCGAGGCGTGGCGGCGGGCTTGAAGGCCCGCCCACGGCTTGACGGGATGCCCGGTTGAGGGTTGGCGTAAACGCGTGGATGAAGCGGACATCGTCGAGGAGGAGACGCCGAAGCGGCGGCGGCGGCGCCGCTGGCCGTGGGTGATCGCGGCGCTCCTCTTCCTGGTCCTCGCGGGCCTCCTCATCCTCTGGCTGCTGCGCTTCACCATCGCCGCCGATTATATCGACCGCGAGCTCGAGAAACGCGGCGTCCGCGCGACCTACGACGTGAAGCGCATCGGTCTGCGCCGCCAGCGGCTCGAAAACCTCGTCATCGGCGACCCCGCCCGGCCGGACCTCACCGCCCGCTGGGTCGAGGTGGAGCTGGACTGGGCCGGCTTCGCTTATCCCAAGGTCGGGCTCATCACGGCGCGCGGCGTGCGCCTGAGGGGCCGGGTCGTGAACGGGCGCGTGTCGCTCGGCGACGTCGACAAGCTGCTTCCGCCGCCGACCGGCGCGCCCTTCCGCCTGCCGGACCAGCGCATCGACGTCGCCGACGCGGCCATAGGTTTGGAAACCCCCGCCGGGATGGTCGGCATCGGGCTCAGCGGCCGCGGCAACCTTGCGAACGGCTTTCGCGGGCACATGGCGGCGGTGTCGCGGCGGCTCAGCATCGGCGAGTGCGTCATCGCCGCGCCCAATGCCCGGGTGCGGGTCGCGGTGGACCGGCACCGGCCGACCTTCACCGGCCCGCTGCGGCTCGACAGCATGATCTGCGAGGACGATTTGGCGATCCTCGCGCCGCGCTTCGATGCCCGGGTGCAGCTCAGCGAGGGCTTCAACGCCTGGCGCGGGGAGACCCGGCTCGCCGCGGCGCGCCTCGCGGCGGGGCCGAACCGGGTGGCGGCGCTGCGCGGCACGGTGAGCTTCGCCGGCGACTTCCTCAGCACCCGCGGGCGCCTGGAGGTCGAGTCCAACGAGGCGGCGGTGTCCCGCTTCCGCGCATCGGGCATGCAGCTTGCCGGCGAGTACCAGATTTCGCCGCGCCGCGGCCATGTCGCGCTCGACGGCGACCTGGCGCTCTCCGGCTTCACCGTGCCCGGCGCGCTTCGCCCCGTCGCGGCGGCGCTGCGTTCCGCGGACGGCTCGCCGGTCGGACCCATCGGCGAGCAGCTCGCGGCGGCGCTGCTGCGCGCAAGCGAAGGCGGCGCCACGGCGCGGGTCCATGTCCGCCTCCTCAACCGCGACGGCAGGGGGACCGCCCAGTTCGAGGAGCTCGACCTCGCCGCGCGGAGCGGCGCGCGGCTCAGGGCGACGAGCGGCAGCGGCATCACTTATGCCTGGCCGAGCGGACGCGTCCGCACCGACGGCGCCTTCGCCCTCTCCGGCGGCGGCCTCCCGACCGCCCGCTTCAGCCTTCGCCAGCGCCAAGCCGGCGGCGCGATCGAGGGCGTCGGCACCGTGTCGCCGCTCGTCGCCGGCGCATCGCGCCTCGCCCTCGGCACGATCCGCTTCGTCGCCGATCCGTCCGGCGCCACCCGGATCGAGACCACCGCCGTGATCGACGGCAGCTTCGACGGCGGGCGGGTGCAGGGCCTGTCCGTCCCGATCAGCGGCCGTCTCGCAGGAGGCGGCTTCGCTTTCGGCGCCGCTTGCGCGCCGGCGAGCTTCCGGCGCCTCGAAATCGAGACGCTCGTCATCGGACCCACCCGCCTCGCCCTGTGCCCGACGGGGCGCGCGCTGGTCTGGAAGGCGCCGGGCGGGCGCGTCCAGGGCGGCTCGGAAATCCGGGGCGCCCGCCTCGCCGGAACTCTCGGCCGCTCGCCGATCGCCGTCGAAGCCTCCCGCTTCCGCTTCGGCCTCGGCGAGCGCGCCTTTACCGCCTCGGGCGTGACGGTTCGCCTCGGCCGCGACACCGGCCTCCACCGGCTCCAGGTCGCCGAGCTTGCCGGGCGCTTCGTCGGGCGCGACGTCGAGGGCACCTTCCGCGGTCTCTCCGGCAAGCTCGCCGCCGTCCCCCTCCTCATCAGCGACGGCTCGGGCCGCTGGTCGGTTCGGCGCGGCGACCTCGCCATGGCCGGCAGCGTCCGGGTCGCCGACGAGCGCGAGCCCGACCGCTTCTACCCGATGGTCAGCGACGATTTCCGCCTCACCCTCGCCGAAAACCGCATCCGCACCACCGCCACCTTCAGGCATCCCGAGAGCGGCACCCGCATCGTCGACACGGTGATCGCCCACGATCTTCGCAGCGGCACCGGCGGCGCCGACCTTGCCGTGCCCGGCATCGCCTTCACGCTGGACGGCCTGCAGCCGGAGGATTTGACCCGCCTCACCCTCGGTGCCGTCGCCCTTGTCGAAGGCACCCTAAGCGGCACCGGCCGGATCGACTGGCGCCCCGGCGTCACGACGAGCAGCGGCACCTTTTCAACGGAAGCGATGAACCTCGCCGCCGCCTTCGGCCCGATCGAGGGGCTGACGACCACCGTCCACTTCACCGACCTCCTCCGCCTCGAAAGCGCCCCCGGCCAGGTCGCCCGGATCGACATGATAAGGGCCGGCATCGACGTCGCCAACGGCACGCTTCGCTACCAGCTCCGCCCCGGCAGCCTGGTCCAGGTCGAAGGCGGGCAATGGCCGCTCTGGGGCGGCGAGCTGCTCCTCCAGCCGACCCTTCTCGATTTCAGCCAGCCGTCGACCAAATACCTCACCTTCCAGGTCGTGGGCGTCGATGCCGAGCAGGTCGTCG
Source organism: Allosphingosinicella sp. (assembly GCA_035645215.1). Classification (GTDB taxonomy): domain Bacteria; phylum Pseudomonadota; class Alphaproteobacteria; order Sphingomonadales; family Sphingomonadaceae; genus Allosphingosinicella. The sequence goes on along the minus strand of DASQND010000049.1, from coordinate 13,265 downwards.
ACAATGCCGGTCTGACCTCGATCGAGCTCACCGGCATCTTCGACGGCGTCCTCCCGATGGAGGCCGACGTGCGCGGCGCCCGGATCGTCGGCGGGCGGCTGGAAGCGCGGCCGGGCGGCGGCACCTTGTCCTACGTCGCGCCGGTGGACCGCTCGAACATGCCGATCGGCGGCCGCATCGCCTTCGACGCGCTGCGCTCGATCCGTTACAACCGGCTGGAAATCCAGCTCGACGGCGCGCTCGCGGGCGAGTTCCTGAGCCGCATCCGGCTCGACGGCCTGACGCTCGCCACCCGCCAGAACTGGCTGGTGCGGCGCTTCGCCAACATCCCGTTCCGTTTCAACATCACGGTGCGCGGGCCGCTTCGCGCCGTGATCGGCATCACGCGGGACATGAAGGATCCGAGCATCCTCATCCAGCCTGTCCTCCCGGAAGCGCTCCAGGGCCTTCCCACCACCGTCACCACGATCACCGAAGAAGACACGGTGATCACTGAAGAGAAAGAAAGCGAGGTCCAGCCATGACAGCGACCAAGGGGAAAGGCGCCGCCGCCGCGAGGGGCGCGCGCTTCGCCGCACTGATGGGGGCAGGGGCCGCGCTCGGCGGCTGCGTCCAGGTGGCGGCGCCGGACCGGCCGATCGAGGTCAATCTCAACATCAACATCCGCCAGGAGGTGGTCGTGCGCCTCCAGCAGGACGCGCGCGAGCTGATCCAGCGCGAACAGCGGGACTATTGATGAAGCGCCTCGCCGCCCTCGCCGCCGCCGCCGCTTTGGCCCTCGCCGGCGCGTCCGCCCTATCCGCCGCCGCAATGCAGGAGAGCGCCGCCGAGCTTCGCGCCACCGGCCTCGTCGGGGAGCGCTACGACGGCTATCTCGGCATCGTCGCCGCCGCTCCGCCCCGGGTGCGGGCGGAGGTCGACGCGGTCAACATCCGCCGCCGCGCGCACTACACCGAGCTCGCCCGCTCCCGCCGCGTCGTGGTCGACGAAGCGGGCGCCGCCACCGCCTGCGAAATCTTCGCCGCCCGCATCGCGCCCGGGCAATATTACATGCTCCCCGACAACGTCTGGCGCCGCCGCGAGGGCAGCGCTCCCGTACCGCGGCCGGCTTACTGCCGGTAACCCGCCGTCATTGCGAGGAGCGAAGCGACGAAGCAATCCAGCGGGCGCCTGAGACCCCCACCGAGGCCCGCTGGTTTGCTTCGCTCCGCTCGCAATGACGGCGCAGGCCACCCACCCCATTTTTCCGCAGCGCAGCACCGCGGTTGACTTGCCACCACCCCCTTTCTAAAGGAACCGCGCCTTGGCGGGTTCGTTCGCCGGCATGTCCCACGCCCTCGCTTTGTCGTCCCTATCAAGGCGCTTTTTCGCGGGAGTAAGGCATGACGGAAGACGAGCCCGGGCAAGACCACCAGGATTCCCGCCTGGACGCGCTGGAACGCAAGTTGCGGCAGGCCGAGCGGGACGAGGCGGTACGGACGGGCAGGGGGCGCAAGCCGGTGGACGAGAGCTACCGGATGGGCAACCAGGTCCTGTCCTACCTCATCGGCGGTCTTGCCGGCGGAGCTTTGATCGGGTGGGTCCTGGACCGCCTGCTCGGCACTTCGCCCGGCTTCCTGATCGCGCTGACGCTCCTCGGGGTGGCGGCGGGGTTCTGGAACATCATCAAGATTTCCAACCGGCGCCCCGGCTGAGCCGCGGGCGCTTCTGGTACAAGAACGGGAAACGCGCACGTGGCGGCCGAAGAAGGCAAGATCGATCCGATGCACCAGTTCGAGGTGCAGTCGATCGCCGATTTCTCCCTCGGCGGGTACAATCTCGCCTTCACCAACAGCGCTCTCTGGATGCTGATCACGCTCGTCGTGCTCTGGGTCTTCATGCTCGGCGGGATGAAGCGCCAGCTCGTCCCCGGCCGCTGGCAGGCCGCGGTGGAAGGCGTCACCGGCTTCATCTCATCGATGATGACGACCAACATCGGACCCGAGGGCCGCAAGTACACGCCCTACGTCTTCTCGATCTTCATGTTCATCCTGATCGCGAACCTGCTCGGCATGCTGCCGCTCGGCCTGTTCGCGCCGGTGACCCACGGCGTGCCGGTCGCCGAGCAGCTCTCGCACCCCTTCACCGTCACGAGCCACCTGACGATCACCGGCGTCCTCGCCGTGGTGTCGTTCGCTCTCGTCCTCGCCGTCGGCTTCGCCCGCCACGGCTTTCACTTCTTCTCGCTCTTCGTGCCGCACGGCGCCCCCTGGTGGATGCTGCCGATCCTGATCCCGGTCGAGTTCGTCTCGTTCATGGTCCGCCCGTTCAGCCTCGGTCTCCGTCTCTTCGTCGCGATGACGGCGGGGCACATCCTCTTGAAGGTGCTCGGCGGCTTCGTGATCAACGGCATGAACGCCGAAGCGCTCTGGGTTGCGCCGGTCGTCGCGCTGCCGAGCTTCATCCTGATGATCGGCATCAGCGCGCTCGAGCTGCTCGTCGCCGTGATCCAGGCCTATGTCTTCGCGCTCCTGACCTCGCTCTACCTCAACGACGCGGTCAATTTGCACTGAGTTTCCACACGCATTTCAACGATTTTACAAAGGAGTTTATAAAATGGACGCAGAAGCCGCAAAGCTGATCGGTGCCGGTCTCGCCGCCATCGGCGTCGGCATGGCCGCCCTTGGCGTCGGCAACGTCTTCGGCTCGTTCCTCGAGAGCGCGCTGCGCAATCCGGGCGCGGCCGACTCGCAGCAGGGCCGCCTGTTCATCGGCTTCGCCGCCGCCGAGCTTCTCGGCCTGCTCGCGTTCGTCGTCGCGATGATCCTGCTCTTCGTCGCCTAACAGCGGCGCAGGGGAGGGCGGGAGCCCCCAATGCCTCAGATTGCCCAGATCTCCGAGATTTTCGCCAGCCAGTTCTTCTGGCTCGCGATCGTCTTCGGCCTCATCTACTTCGTGATCGGGCGCTCCATGCTGCCCAAGATCGAAGCGACGGTGGACGCGCGCGACGCGAAGATCGCCCAGGACCTCGCCGAAGCGGAGCGCGCCCGCGCCCGCGCCGACGAGATCGAGGCGCTGAACCGCCTCGAGACCGAGCGGAGCCGGGGCGAGGCCTTGAAGGTGACCCAGGCCGCCAAGGACGCCGCCGCCCGCGAGCGGGAAGCGCGCGTCAAGGCGTCCGACGCCGAAACGGCGACTCGGGTCGGCGCCGCCGAAACGCGGATCCGCTCCGCCGCCGACGCCGCCATGGCCGAGATCGAGACGGTCGCGGCCGACGCGGCGCAGGACATCGTCCAGCGCCTGTCGGGCGCCGGCGTCTCGCGCGAAGAGGCTCAGAACGCAGTAAGGGCTGTTCTTTCCAATGGCTGATCCGCACGCCGCGACCTCGTCCACCGAGGCTAACCTCACCGCCGCCTCCACCAAGGGCGAGCACGGCGCCATGCCGGAGAGCGGCGGTTCGCACGGCACCGCCGGCACCGGCGCGGACGGCTCGCCTCCGCATGCGGAGCCGGCCGCATTGGGCCTCAACGCCACCGCCTGGGTGGCGCTCGCGATGGCGGTCGTGATCGCGATCATGCTCTGGAAAAAGGTGCCGGCCGCGATCGGCCGCGCCCTCGACCGCAAGATCGAGGGCATTCGCGAGCAACTGGATGAAGCCAGGCGCCTCCGCGCCGAAGCCGAAGCCCTGCGCTCCGAATATGAAGCGAAGCAGGCCGGCGCCGCGGCCGAAGCCGCCGCCCTCCTCGACGGCGCGCGCCGCGAAGCCGACGCTATCCGCGTCCAGGCCGAGACGGACGCCGCCTCCCTGATCGAGCGCCGCACCCGCATGGCCGAGGACAAGATCGCCGCCGCCGAGCGCGCGGCCCTCGCTTCGGTCCGCGCCAAGGCGGTGGACGCCGCCGCCGCCGCCGCCGAACGCCTCATCCGCGACCGCCACGACGCCGGCGCGGACCGTGCGATGGTGGACGAGACGATCGCCGGGCTGGGGCGCACGCACTGACCGCTGCGGCGGCGGTCCCGGGCTTTACGCACAGCTTACGAGCCCCACTCCGTTCGCCCTGAGCCTGTCGAAGGGCTGCCCTTCCTTTGCCGACGCCGCAAGAAGGGCAGGGCTTCGACAAGCTCAGCCCGAACGGGTGGGTGATCCATGGGTCGGTTTGCAAGAGCGCCGGGTGCCGCCTTCCACAATAGGATTTTCTGTGGTCGGGTCGCCGCATGACGACTCGCGCCAACATTCCCGCCATCGCCGCTCTGGCCGAGCGCCTACCGGAAGTTGACCGCTTTGGCCCCCACGCGGCTTCAACATGGTCAACTTTCGCGCGCCTTTGCCTCCTCGCCGCCGCCCTCCTGACCGGCGCCGCGCCTGCCGCCGCGCAGGAGCCGCGGCCACTGGCGCGCATGGCGGAGGCGGTGACGGTGCGCGGTTATCCGCTCGCGCCGGGCACGATCGAGAACCAGCCGGCGCGGCGCCGGGCCGCTCTGGACCGCGCCGTCGCCGATCTGATCGCCGAGCGCGGCGAGCCGCTGACGCGCGACTCGGCGCCCGACACCGAGTCCGTCCAGTTCGTCTATCCCGACGCCGTCTCGATCTTCACGAGCGACCATTCCAACGAGATCGTCTGCCGGGTGGACATCGCCGTGTCGCGCCTCGCCGAGGAGGCCTCCATCGGCGCGCTGCTGCCGGTCGCCGCCCAGGCCTGCCGCAATGCGGAGCTGCGCAGCGGCGCGGTGCGCTTCGGACCGATGACGATCGTTCCGCTCGGATCGGAGCCGCTTGCCGGCGCGCCGGACGTCACCTTCCGCCTCTACGCCACCGAGATGTTCTACGCCCTCGATCATCAGCTCTTCCGCAACCACGAGAACGAGCGTCGGACTCGAATCCTCCTGGTTCGCGATGGCCTGCGCTTCGAAGGCGATGCCGCCGACGGCCGGCCCGAATGGCGCTACGCCTGGTTCGCGGACGGGACGATGCTCGTGCTCCGCCATGTCGATGCTCCTCAGGGCGGCGAGTCCTGGATCGGATTCACCTGCGCGGCGACCGGCCCCGCCGCCCGCATTCCGCCGCTCGGGCCGAACAGCGCCTTTGCCCGGTGGTGCGACCGGCACGGCGCGCGGCTGCGGCCCGGCATCGCCAACTTCGCCGCAGCCCTCCGCGCCTGGCGAATCGCGGAGCGGGAGCGGATGGTGCGCGAGCGCGCCGCCGCCGGCGATACCCGCCCCGTGCCCCCGGTTCTCGCCAACATCCACAATGGCGAAGTGCCCGCCGAGCTCGGCGCGCTTTTCTGGCGCACGGGCGCCGTTCCGCCGGTCCCGAAGCCGCGATGATCCCGCGCGTCCTTCTCGATACCGCGCCGATGCCGGGCGGCGGACCGGAGCTGCGCCTGTACCGGCGCGGCGACGAGTTTCAGATCATGACCGGCGCCGTCGAGCTGATGACCAGCCGGGCGGCGGGCACCGAGGAGGCGCTGGCGCGGATCGCGTGGGAGCGGATCGAAGGGCGGCCGCGGCCGGCGATGCTGATCGGCGGGCTCGGCATGGGGTTCACGCTCCGGGAGGCGCTGGCGGTGCTTCCGGCCGATGCGGAGGTGACGGTGTCCGAGCTGGTGCCGGCCGTGGTCGCCTGGGCCAGGGGGCCGCTCGCGCACATCCACGCCGGCAGCCTCGACGATCCGCGGGTGACGATCGCCCAGGAGGACGTCGCCGCGACCATCGTCCGCAGCCGTGCCAGGTGGGACGCGATCCTGCTCGACGTCGACAACGGCCCGCATGCTTTGGTCGTGGAGACCAACGACCGCATCTACGCGCCCGAAGGCCTGCGCGCCGCGAAGGAAGCGCTGAGGCCCGGCGGGGTGCTCGCCATCTGGTCCTCCAATGCCGACGCCGCCTTCACCCGGCGATTGAAGGCGGAGCGTTTCGCCGTGGACGAAGTCCGCGTCCGCTCGGCGGGGCACAAGGGCACGCGCAACCATCTCTGGTTCGCGCGCCGCTGAGCCTTTTTTCACCGCTCGATTGAACCGCCGCCGCGCTTCGCGCCACTTAGGGTTTGAAAGGGGAGGCGAGGGCATGTCGGGGGACAAGGAAGCCGAAAGGGCGCTCGACGCCTGGCTTGCCGCCGCGGCGCGGACGGGCGACGCAAGGGCCTTCGCCCTCCTCGTCAAGCGCTGGCACCCCAGGCTCACCGCCCATGCCTGGCGCCTGCTCGGCGACTCGGACGCGGCACGCGACGCGGCGCAGGACGCCTGGGCCGAAATCGTCCGCTCGCTGCCGCGCCTCGACGACCTCTCCGCCTTCGGGGCCTGGGCCTACCGGATCGTGTCGCGCCGCTGCGCCAAGGCGATCGGCGGCGCGGTCCGCCGCCGGCGCCTCGCCGAGTCGGTCGCGGCCGAACCGCCGCCCGCCGCTGCCGAGGACGCTTCGGACGCAGGCCGCCTCCGCGCCGCCATCGCCGCGCTGCCGCCCGAGCAGCGCGCGGCCGTCGCCTTGTTTCACTTCGAGGAAATGAGCGTCGCCGAAACGGCGGTCGCCCTCAACGTTCCGGCGGGCACGGTCAAGACCCGCCTGATGCATGCCCGGCGCAAGTTGCGCGCCTTATTGGAAGGAGTTGAATGATGCGCGATCTCGACAGGATGATCGACGAGGCTCTCGGCGAGGAGGAGCGCGACCTGCTGCGGCGGATCCCGGCCGAGCCCGGCTTCTTCGCCCAGGCCTTCGGCCTCTTCCGCGGCCCCACCGGCTGGGTGAACGCCCTCCTGATGATCGTCCAGGGCGCGGCCTTCCTCGCCGGCGCCTGGGCGGCCTACCGCTTCTTCGGCGCCGCCGATCCGGTGACTCAGCTCCGCTGGGGCCTTCCGGGCGCGACCCTGCTGATCCTCGCGGCCGTCATCAAGATGTCCCTTCTGCCCCGCATGGAGACCAACCTCGTCATTCGCGAGCTGAAGCGCCTGGAGCTCCAGCTCGCGTTGAAGCGGGATTGAGGGGAAAACACGCGCGGAAGCGGCCGATCGCGGGTGGCGAGCGGCCGCTTCAGCGCCTAGATCGGCCCCGTGACCGACACCACGCCCGACCGCTTCAACGAGGAGAATTCCGCCTACACGGTGCGCGGGTCGGACCTGCCCGACATCGAGCAGGGCGTGGCGGCGATCCGCTCCGTCGTGAAGACGCTGCCGGTGCGCCCGGGCGTCTACCGGATGCTCGATGCCAAAAGCGAGGTCCTCTACGTCGGCAAGGCGCGTGCGCTCCGCAACCGGGTGACCAACTACACCCAGGTGTCGCGGCTCTCGAAGCGGCTGCAGCGCATGGTCTCGCAAACGCGATCGATGCAGATCGTGACGACCAACACCGAAGCCGAGGCTTTGCTCCTCGAAGCGCAGCTCATCAAGCGCTACCGCCCGCCCTACAACGTGCTGCTGCGCGACGACAAAAGCTTCCCCTTCATCCTGCTGCGCGAGGATCACGACTTCCCCCAGGTGCGCAAGCACCGCGGCGCGCGGCGGCACAAGGGGCAATATTACGGGCCGTTCGCCAGCGCCGGCTCCGTCACCCGGACTCTGAACGCGCTCCAGAAGCTGTTCCTGCTCCGGAGCTGCACCGACAGCTTCTTCGCGACCCGCAAGCGCCCCTGCCTCCTCTACCAGATCAAGCGCTGCTCGGCGCCCTGCGTGGAGCGGGTGACGAAGCAGGACTATGCCGAGCTGGTCGGCGACGCGAAGGATTTCCTCGCCGGCAAATCGACCAAGGTGCAGCAGAAGCTCGCCGGCCAGATGCAGGAAGCGGCCGAAGCGATGGACTTCGAGATCGCCGCCGTGATGCGCGACCGCCTGCGCGCTTTGACCTTCATCCAGGGCACGCAGACCATCGCCGCGGAAGGGCTCGGCGACGCCGACATCTTCGCCCTCGCCTGCAAGGGCGGGACCATGTGCATCCAGGCCTTCTTCATCCGCGGCGGCAACAATTGGGGGCACCGGAGCTTCTTCCCGGCCCACACCAACGATGTCCCCGAAGACGAAGTGCTGGCGAGCTTTCTGATGCAGTTCTACGAGGAAGTGCCGCCGCCGAAGCAGATATTGCTCGACCGCGTGGTTCCGGAAGCGGAGCTGCTCTCCGAGGCCCTGTCGGAGCGCGCAGAGCGCAAGGTCGTCCTCAGGGTCCCGCAACGCGGCGACCATGTGAAGATGGTGAGCACGGCTAAGCGCAACGCCGAGGAGGAACTCGACCGCCACCTCGCCGAGACCAGCACCCAGGCGAAGACGCTCCGGGCGCTGACCGAAATCCTGGAGCTTCCGGAGCCGCCCGACCGCATCGAAGTCTATGACAACAGCCACGTCATGGGCACCAACGCGGTCGGCGCGATGATCGTCGCCGGGCCGGAGGGGATGCGCAAGAACGCCTACCGCAAGTTCAACATCAAGCGGCCGGAGACCGCGCCCGGAGACGATTTCGCGATGATGCGCGAAGTCCTCTCCCGCCGCTTCGCGCGGCTGGAAAAGGAGGATCCGGACCGGAGCAAGGGCGACTGGCCGGACCTCCTCCTGATCGACGGCGGCAAGGGGCAGCTTTCCGCGGTCGTCGAGACGCTGGAGGATGCCGGCATTCACGACGTGCCGGTGGTCGCCATCTCCAAGGGGCCGGACCGCAATGCCGGCCGCGAGACGCTGCACCTCCCGACCGGCCGCGACTTCCAGCTTCCGCCCAATTCCCCGGTGCTCTTCTTCCTCCAGCGCCTTCGCGACGAAGCCCACCGCTTCGCCATCGGCGCCCACCGGCAGAAGCGCGCAAAGTCGATGGCGGCGAGCCCGCTCGACGAAGTGCCGGGAATCGGCCCCAACCGGAAGCGCGCCTTGCTGATGCACTTCGGCACCGCGCGGGCGGTCAAGAACGCCGCGCTCCAGGATCTCGAAAAGGCGCCCGGCATTTCCAAGACCATGGCGCGCGGCATCTACGATTATTTCCACCCGAGCGGGTGAGACGAGGAGCTTTCATGACCTTCCCGATCGACCGGGTCCGCGCCGAATTCCCGGCGCTCGCCACCACCGATGAGGGCCGCCCGCGCATCTATTTCGACGCCCCAGGCGGAACGCAGGCGTGCCGCGCGGCGATCCGGCGCATGGCGGAGCATCTGGAGCGGGGCAGCGCCAATTCGGGTGGCGCCTTCGGGAGCTCGGTCGAAACCGACGCGCTGAGCCGCGACGCGCACGAAGCGATGGCGGACCTGCTCGGCGGCGAGGCGGGCGAGATCGCCTTCGGGCCGAACATGACGACGCTCACCTTCTCCCTGTCGCGGTCGCTGGCGCGGGACTGGCGGGAGGGCGACGAGATCGTCCTCACGCGGCTCGACCACGACGCCAACGTGACGCCCTGGGCGATGGCGGCGGCGGACCGCGGGGTCACGGTGAAGTGGATCGACATCGACCTCGCGAGCGGCACGCTGCGGCTCGACATGCTCCCCGGCCTGCTCGGACCGCGCACCAGGCTGGTGGCGGTTGGCGGCGCCAGCAACGCGCTCGGCACCCTGAACGACGTCGCCGAGATCGTGCGCCTCGTGCGCGCGGGCTCCGACGCTTTGGTCTTCGTAGACGCCGTCCAGTCCGTCCCGCACGTGCCGACGGACGTCCGCGCCCTCGGCTGCGACTTCCTCGCCTGCTCGCCCTACAAGTTCTTCGGCCCGCATTTGGGCGTGCTCTGGGGCCGCGCCGAAGTCATGGATCGGCTCACTGCCTACAAGGTCCGCCCCGCCTCGATCGATCCGTCAGCCGTGCGCTTCGAGACCGGCACGCAGTCGTTCGAGGGGCAGGCCGGCGTGCTCGGCACGATTGAATATCTGGAATGGCTCGGGCGCGAACTCGCACCTTCACCGCCCGCGAGCCGCCGCGAGGCGTTGATCGCCGCCATGGAGGGCTGCGTTGAATACGAACGCGTCCTCGGCGAGCGCCTCATTGCCGGCCTCACCGAGGCGGGCGCCACCCTCTACGGCCCGCCGACGATGGAGGGGAGGGTCCCGACTTTCGCCTTCCGCATCGAAGGCCGCGACACCCACGCCATCGCCGCCCATCTGGCGAGCCAAGGCATCAACGCCTGGTCCGGCCATTTCTACGCGGTGGAGCCGGTCACCCGCTACGGCCTGTGGGACGAAGGCGGCTTCGTCCGCGTCGGCCTCTGCCACTACAGCACGGCGGAGGAGGTCGACGCCCTGATCGAGGCGCTGCAACGCCCGTGAAACCCTCCACCGTCATTGCGAGCGAAGCGAAGCAATCCAGCGGGCGTACGTGCAGGTCTCCGCCGCCGCCTGGATTGCTTCGTCGCTTCGCTCCTCGCAATGACGTTTAGGCCCTGACGCCCTTCGCCTTGCGAAGCGCGCGGTAGGCGAGGGCCTTGGCGGCGTTGCGCGCCGGGAAGCGCTGGGGCGGGGCCGGATCGAGGCCGATGCGGCGCAGGACATGGTTCATGCCGCGCGAGTCCGCCTCGGCATAGCTCCATTCCGAGCGCCAGGTGATCGACAGGCTGATCGAGACTTCCGGGCCGTTCTTCACCCAATGCGGCGCCTTGACCGGGACGTAGACCGCCTCGCCGGGGACAAGCGGGTGGGGCTTGCCCGCGGCGGCGAAATCGTCGCGCCAGGGGAGGTTGCGGTGGCCGCCCTGGTGAAAGGCTTCGTGCGCGGCGCCCGCCACGATCGCTTCGTCGGCGGCCGGGAAGATGGTCATGACCTTGGAGCCGCGCAGCTGCAGCAGCACATTGTGCTCCGGATCGAAGTGAAAGGGCGTGACGGCGCCCGGCGAGCTCACGAAGACGAAGGCTTCGCGCTTCAGCATCTCGCCGGTGCGCGGCCCGACGACGGGCGCAAGCGCGGCGAGGGTCTCCTCCATCACGGCACGGTAGGCGGGATCGTTCTCGACGAACTTCAGCACCATCCAGGAGCCGCAATGCTCGATCTGGCGGATCGTCTCGGCGATGGAGAGGCCGTTGCCGGGCACGTCGTCCGGGTCGATTCCGACGGGCAAGTTGCCGGCATTGTATTCGACATGCTTCGGATCAAGCCTCCCGGCGAGCTCGGCCAGAGCCTCCAGGGTGAAGAGCGGGTGCCCGACCATGTCGTGGCGCAGCTTGTGCGGCTGCTCGGGATAAGCGGCATCGAAGGCGGCGAGGGCGTCGGCGGGGAAGATGCGGTCAGGCATTGCGGGCGTTCCTCAGGCGGCGCACCAGAGCCGAGGCGTCTTCAAGCGCGCGGCAGATGCGGAAGGTGGCGGCGCGGCGGGCGCCGGAAAGCGGCACGGTGAGGCGCACGATGGAGCGGCGCTCGCGCCACAGGCTGTCGATCATCGGATGATCGGCCGCCGCGCAGCTGTCCATCCAGGCGAAGCCGGGGCGGGCGAGCAGGCGCAGATTCTCGATCTCGATCATCACGCCCGGCGAGTAGCGGGCATAATCCTCGTTGAAGGCGATCTTGTAGGAAAAGCCGCCGCCCGCCGCGTGGAGGTTGACGAGCATGGCGATAGGCTTGCCGCCCACGGCGAGGCGCAGGACTTCGAGCGCCCCCGCCGCGAAGGCTCCGGCGAACATCTCGCGGAAGAAAGCGGCGGTCTTCGCCTCGTTGCGGAATGCCGAGCCCTCCTTGCCCTTCCAACCCTTGGCTTCGAGGGCGAGGAAGTCCTCGCACCAGAGCGGCGCGTCCTCGGCGCGCTCCAGGGTCTCGAAGCGGATGTCGCCGAGTTCGGCGAGGCGGGAGCGCAGGCGCCCCAGCTCCTTGCGCTTCTTCTTGCGTACCGCCGCTTCCTGATAAGCCTGCGGAGTCAGGTCCGATTGGAGCAAAGCGCGCTGCATCCGGTGAACGGTCGCGCAGGGGCGGCCGAGCGCGGCAGCGGCTTCGGCGAGGCCGCGGTGGACGGGGCCGTCTTCCGCAATGCCGGTCAAGTGCAGGAAGCCGGGTGCCCACTCGGCGCCGTCGAGGGTGGCGAGTATCCCGGCCCAGAATTCGCGCTCGCGGCCGCGGCGCACGAGCGGGGTGCCGAGGAAGCTGTGGTCGTGCACCCAGTTCTGGACGTGACGGACCGGCGTGCGGCCGTATCGGCCTTCGATGCGGAGCGGCAGGAGGCCGGCCAGCGTCTCGCCTTCGTCGCCCCAGACGGGGATCGTGCGGACGGAACCCGGCGCCGCCATGTGGCGCATGCCGGGCTCCACGAACCAGCGCTCGGCGAAGACGTTCGGCTCGGATGCATTGGCGGCGAGGTCGTCCCAATGATCGGACATGCCACGCGGCGCGGGCCCGGGCGCGGGCGGGGCCGCGGACGGCCAGACTTCGGGTGCGTCGTGAGCGACGATGCGCTGCTGCAGCATCCTAGCGGTCCACCGCCGCGAGGATGTCGGCCGGCCGGCCGGGCGCGACGCCGTGCTTTTCGAACAGGTCGAAGACGCCGTCCCACCAGGCCCAGAAGGTCCTGAGATCGGCGGCGTCGCGGACATAGGGCGTGTGCCCCGGCACGACGGACGGGGTGTGGAAGGAGAGGCTGAACAGGCGGGTGCCGCGGTCCATCAGCACTTCAATGGCGTAGAGCGCCTCGCGAAGCGTCGTGCCTTCGGGCGTCAGGGGGACGCGGCTGAGGAGGCCCGTTCTGGCGAGGGTGCCGCGCAGGCGCTCGCGGCGCAGGAGCGCCGGGCTGCGGCTCAGCGGGCCGGTGAGGCAGGCGGTGAGCGGCACTTCGAGGAGGCCGTTCTCCAGCCAATAGGGCCAGATCGGATGATCGGTGAAGTCTGCGCCGCCTTCCGCGCTGTAATCGAACAGGGCCCGCACCGAGACGTCGATCTTGTAGCCTTCGAGGGCCAGGCTGCGCGCGGTATTCGGGCCGATACCGTAGCGTCCGGCGCGATAAGTGACGGCGCGCGTGCCGAATGCCTCGGCAAGCTTGTCGCTGAGCGCCGCGATCTTCGCCCGCTCGAGCTCGGCGGGGAGAGCGCCGACGAAGCTGTTCGCGCGGGTGACGACCTCCGCGTGCGGCGGATTGACCCAGGGGTGGAGCTGCGCGCCGACTTCGCATTCGCCGGCCGCGACCATGGAGGCGATGGCGTCGGCGCTCGCCGGATCGGCGGCGACCGGCCAATCGACGAGATAGGTCGGCACAAGGCCCCGAGCGGTGAAGCGGCGATTGGCTTCGGGAAGGGCGGCGACGGCGCTGGTCGCGACGTTTTCGCGCCGCAGCGGCTCGCGCCAGTCGAACTCCTCCTCCGCGTCGGCGAAGAGGAGGAAGCGCCGGCCGAAGCTTTCGTCGAGCCGCGCCCTGGCCGAAGCGGGCGGC
>DASQND010000048.1:0-7577 GCA_035645215.1 Allosphingosinicella sp. | reverse complement strand
GCGCAGAAGAAGGTCGAAGCGCGCAACTACGACATCAGGAAGCAGGTCGTCGAATATGACGACGTGATGAACGACCAGCGCAAGGTGATCTACGAGCAGCGCGCCGAGATCATGGACGCGGACACGGTCGGCGAAGTCGTCGAGGACATGCGCACCGAGACGGTGAACTCAATCGTCGGGGAGGCCTGCCCGCCCAACACCTATCCGGAGCAGTGGGATATCGCGCTTCTGAAGGAGCGCATCGAGGCGATCTTCGGGCTCGAAATTCCCGCCGAGCAGTGGGTGAAGGAGGAAGAGGTCGATCCCGAAATCTTCGTCGAGCGTATCCAGAAGATGGCCGACGACCAGATCGCCATCAAGGTTGCCGACCTTCCGGAAGGCACCTTCGCCAATGTCGAGAAGAGCGTCCTCCTCCAGTCGCTCGATCAACATTGGAAGGACCATCTTTCGATGCTCGACGCGCTGCGCCAAGTCATCCACCTGCGCGCCTATGCGCAGAAGAAGCCGATCGACGAATATAAGCACGAGGCGTTCGCCCAGTTCGAGCGCATGCTGGCGGCGATCCGCGAGGACGTGACCTCGGTCCTCTCGCGCCTCCAGTTCAATTTCGCGGCGCCCGAGCTTCCCGAAATGCCGGACTTCGTCACCCACCATATCGATCCGTTCAGCGGCGAGGACGACACGGCGGACATCGACGCGGCGACCGGCAACATCATCTCGCGCCTCCCGCCGCTCCAGATGCCGCAGCCGGACCTGCCGCGCTCCGACGGCCTGCCGATGAGCGACCTCGCCGAGCCGCTCAGCCGCAACGCGCCCTGCCCGTGCGGATCGGGCCAGAAGTACAAATACTGCCACGGCGCGATCTGAGGGGAGGGGCGGGTAGGCCCGTGCCTGCTCGCCTCACCGCCGTCATTGCAAGCGAAGCGAAGCAATCCAAAGCGCCTCGGTGCGGGTCTCCGCCCTCGGCTGGATTGCTTCGTCGCTTCGCTCCTCGCAATGACAGTGGAGTGAGACTCATTCCGAGCGACATGAAAAAGGGCCGGCGCTTTTCACGCCGGCCCTTCTCTTTTCAGGCTGAGCTTCGCGTCCGCGATCAGGCGAACTTGTAGCCTTCCTTGTTCATCATCGAGGTGAGGCGGCTCGACTGGGTGTCGGTCATGAGGCCCTTCAGCATCGGGAAGATCTCATTCTCCTCCATGCGCATATGCTCCTCGATCATGGAGCGGAAGTCGCGGACCCGGGCCAGCCATTCCGGGCTGTCGTTCGGCATCGTCTCGAGCTCGTAGAGATAGGTCTTCACATAGCCGTGCTCGCCTTCCAGCGCGTCGGCGTCGTGGGCGACGTTCGCCTGGCGAAGCGCCGGATAGATGACGTTCTCTTCCTCCAGCGCATGCTTGGTGAGCTGGTATTTGAGCTTGGCGAGGAGCTGCGAGCGCGCCGTCGTCTGGCTGTCGCTCGTGGCCTCGATCTTGTCGAAGGTGAGCAAGGTCAGCCGGTGCTCAGTGGCGAGCGCTTCGTCCCAGCTCGCGCCGCCGGTCGATGCCATCTGGACGAAGAGCTTGCGGCCCATATTGGCCGCGATGCCGACCGCCGCGCCCGCGACCGCCGCGCCGACGATCACGCCGGTCTGCCCGGTCGCCCAGTCGAACAGGCCGCCGCCGCCGCCGTTTTCATTGCCGTCCTTGCCGCCGCTGCGGTTGCTTTCGTTGGTTTTGTTGTTCTTCGACTCGTTCTTCGTCGCCATTTCGAACCTCCTGGTTGCTTGGCTCCCAAACCGACAGCGGGGGCGGCGGGTTCCGGCGCCGAGATTTCGGAACCTATCGCGGATGCTCCGGTTGAGGGGCCGAAGCCCAAGGAGCGAACTCAAATGCTGGCAGCAGACTATCGGGGCCCGTACCGGGTCCGCGCCCAGGAAAAGCCGGAGCCCAAGATCGAGCATCCGCGCGACGCGGTCGTGCGCGTGACGAGAACCTGCATCTGCGGATCGGACCTTCACCTCTACCACGGCATGGTCCCCGACACGCGCGTGGGCATGACCTTCGGCCACGAATTCTGCGGGATCGTCGAAGAGGTCGGTTCGGCCGTCGAGAACCTGAAAAAGGGCGACTACGTCCTGGTTCCCTTCAACATCGCCTGCGGCCAGTGCCATTTCTGCAAGCAGGGCCTCTACGGAAACTGCCACGAATCGAACCCGGAAGCGACCGCGGTCGGCGCAATCTACGGCTATTCGCACACGGCGGGCGGCTATGAAGGCGGACAGGCGGAATATGCCCGCGTCCCCTATGCGGACTTCGGGCCGCAGGTCATTCCGGACTGGATGGACCCGGACGACGCCGTGCTCCTCACCGACGTGGTGCCCACCGGCTACCAGGCGGCCGAGATGGGCGGCATCCAGAAGGGCGACACCGTCGTCGTCTTCGGCGCGGGCCCGGTGGGCATTATGGCCGCGCGCTGCGCCTGGCTGTTCGGCGCGGGTCGCGTGATCGTCATCGACCATGTCGAATACCGCCTCGAATTCGCGCGCACCTATTGCCCGGCCGAAGTCTACAATTTCCGCGAGCTGGACGACGTCGTCGTGTTCATGAAGAAGACCACGGGCGGGCTCGGGGCCGACGTCTGCATCGATGCGGTCGGCGGCGACGCGGTCGGCAACGCCATGCAGACCCTGTTCGGCAACAAGTTGAAGCTCGAGGCGGGCAACGCCATCGCCCTGCACTGGGCGATCAACTCGGTGAAGAAGGGCGGCATCGTCTCCATTGTCGGCGTCTACGGGCCGACGGGAAACATGATCCCGGTCGGCAACATCCTGAACAAGGGGCTCACGATCCGCGGCAATCAGGCGGCGGTGAAGCGCCACCTTCCCAAGCTCATCGAGCATATCAGAAACGGGCATCTGAACCCCAAGGCGCTGATCACCCACCGGGTGCCGCTCGAGGACATATCGGACGCGTATCACATCTTCTCGGCGAAGCTGGACGATTGCATCAAGCCCGTCCTCATCCCCAACGCGGCCTGAGCGGCAAGGAGCCCGACACATGACCCACTCGCTCGTCGACACGTCCAAGATCCCCGGCTGGGGCGTCGATGCGGACCCCCAGAACGATCCCACCTACCCGTACCGCGACCGCTCGCAGGACGATCACAGCTCGAAGTGGGAGCGCCCGCCGCTCCAGGAAAGCGACGTCGAAGTGCTCCGCTCGATCGAGCATGTCCGCCGCCCCGCCGTCTTCGGCACCTCGACCCCGCCGCGCGGCCTCAGCGGCATGATCCGCCGCGGCGCCTTTACCTACAGCGAATCCCACTGGTTCCACTGGCTGATGCTGATGGGCGCGGACCGGATCAACGTCGTCGAAGGCGTGATCGAGGATCTCGCCCGCGGCAAGGTGCCGAACATCCCCGCCGAAATGGGCATCAAGTCCGAATGGGAGCACAACAAGACGGGGCTTGCCAAGAAGGTCGCGGTCACCGCCGCCGTTGCGGGCGTAGGCTACGCGCTCTTCCGCTGGGCGCGGAGCGGCAGGGGTGAGGATGAGGGACGCGAGCCCCGCCGCCGCGTCAGCGCGAAGCGTGAGAGCAACGCCGCGGAGAAGCGCGAAAGCATCAAGCTCCCCGAGCCCCCGGCGACCAGCCTCTGACCGGCGAGTTCTTGGGGCGTCATTGCGAGGAGCGAAGCGACGAAGCAATCCAGCGGACGTCGGAGACCCCCCGCTGCCGCCCGCTGGATTGCTTCGCTTCGCTCGCAATGACGGTATGCTGGTGAATGGAGCCGCCTGCGACCAGCGTCTGATCGCCCGGCTCGAAGGCGCGACGACAACCCACCGCGTCATTGCGAGGAGCGAAGCGACGAAGCAATCCAGCGGACGTCGGAGACCCCCGCTGCCGCCGACTGGATTGCTTCGCTTCGCTCGCAATGACGGCGGAGTGGGTGAATAACCGGTGGGAGTGGGTGAATGACAGTGGATCGGGTGAGCCGCACGCGGCCGGCTTCGGTCACCTCGCCGCGATTGCGCGAGAAATGGCTCCCCGGGCCTGATTCGAACAGGCGACCATTCGATTAACAGTCGAACGCTCTACCGCTGAGCTACCGGGGAGCAGCCTTGTGGGCGAGCGGGCCTATAGCAGCGGTTTTCCGCGGGTGGCAAGCGCCCCCCCTTCTTTTCAGCCTCTCTTTTCAGACGGCGAACTGCTCCATCGCGATCCTCTCGTCGAGCGCGTGCTCGGGATCGAAGAGGAGGGTGAGCGCCTCGGCGCGATCGATCCTGACCTCCACCGTCGAAACGTCGCGCACTTCGAGCTGGTCGGCGACGGCGGAGACCGGGCGCTTCACCGGATCGAGGACCCGGAAGCTTATCTTGAGCTCGTCCGGGATCAGCGCCCCGCGCCAGCGGCGGGGGCGGAACGGGCTGATCGGCGTCAGCGCCATGAGCCGCGAGCCCAAAGGCAGGATCGGGCCGTTCGCGGACAGGTTGTACGCGGTCGAACCCGCCGGCGTCGCGACCAGTACGCCGTCGCAGACGAGCTGCGGAAGGACGACGCGGCCGTTCACAGACACTTCGATCCAGGCGGTCTGTCGGGTTTCGCGGAGCAGGGACACTTCGTTGATCGCATGGTTGGTCAGCGTCTCGCCGCCCACCGTCACAGCCGACATGTGGAGCGGCGCGACGGTGAATGTGCGGGCGGCTGCGACGCGCTCGAACAGGCCGTCGAGGCGCCACTCGTTCATCAGGAAGCCGACGGTGCCCCGGTTCATCCCGAAGACCGGGCAGACGCGGCCGCGCTTCAGCATCTCGTGCAGCGTCTGGAGGAGGAAGCCGTCGCCGCCCAGGGCGACGATCATGTCCGCTTCGTCCTCGCCCACGAAGTCGTAGCGTTCGCGCAGCATCGTCTCGGCCGCCAGGCTGCTCTCGGTGCCGGAGGCCAGCAGCGCCATCTTGCTCATCAGCGTCTCGCCCCTGTCTCGCTCGCTCGGCCTTTGCTAGGGTCCGCAGGGCGGCGCGGCAAGCTGTCCCATGCCGGGCCGCTGCCGGGGCGGCTGTTGGCGGGCCGCGGTCGCTCGGTTAGACCCCGTCCATGGGTGAGTTGAAAGGTCCACGGGAGATGAATGCAGCCGGCCTTGCCGCGCCTCTTTTCATCCTTTCCTTTCGCCACCGCGACGAGCTTTCCCGCATCGCCGAGACGGCGGGCTGGCAGCCCATCGCCGCCCGCCGCAACGCCAATGCCGAAACCCGCTTCCTCGCTTCGGGCGCGAGCGTCGCGCTGATCGACGCGCGCGGCGCGCTCGAGGAAGGGCGCGAAGCCGTCCGCATTCTCGGGGACCCCGTCGAAGCCAATGCCGCCGCCCTCGTCGTGCTCCTGTCGCGCAAGGACGAGGACGCGCTCGACGATCTCAGGCAGGACGGCGCGACCCATTTCCTCGTCGCCCCATTCGGCGACACGCAATTGCTCCAGGCCCTGCTCTTCGCCCGCCGCCATGCCGAGCGGGTCGGCGGCGGCTTCCGGCTCGGCCGCCGCACCGGCGAGGAGGCGGGCGACGCCGCGTCCTGGCGCTGGGAGCCGGGCTCGCGCACCGTGGAACTGAGCGCCGCCCTCGCGCGCCAGGCCGGGCTCGGCGCCGACGACGGTCGGCGCGTCAGCCTGATGGAGCTGTTCCGAAAGCTCGACGCCGATGGCCGCCGTGCGGCGCGCGGCGCGGTCGACCGGCTGGTCGCGACCGGCGAAGCGACCGCCTTCGCGCACAAGGATGCCGAAGGGGAGACGCGGCTCGCCCACCATGTCCGCTTCGCCGGGACAAGCGGCGCCGTGGTGGGGCGCACCGAGACGATCGGCGGCACGGCCCCCTGGCAGGGCCGCGATCCGCTCACCGGCCTTCGCGACGGCGCGGCGGCGCGCTCCTGGCTCGCGCGCCAGCTCGGCAGCGAAGGGGAGGGGCCGGCCTGCGTCGCCATCCTCCTTGCCGTCAGCCGCTTCGACGCGATCAACGCCGCCTTCGGCCGCGCCACCGGCGATGCCGTGCTCCAGGCCGTGGCACGCCGGATCGAGCGCCAGGTCGAGGCCGACAACCGCACTCGCCTGATCGCGCGCATGGCGGGCGCCGAGTTCGCGGTCCTGCTCGCGCGCCCGGCGAGTGTCGCGGAAGCGCGCTTCCTCGCCGGCCAGCTCCTCGAAACCATCGCGCGGCCGTTCATGTCGGGCGATCATGCCATCACGCTCGCCAGCCGCGCCGGCGTCGTCGGCGCGACGCCCGTGGACGACGTCGCGAGCCTGCTGCGCCGCGCCAGCGCCGCGCTCGCCGAAGCGCGGGTCGCGGAAAGCGCGCCGGTGCGCGTACTCGACGAACATGCCGAAAGCGACACGGCGCTGGGCGACCAGCTCGCCGTCGATCTGCGCCGCGCCCTCGACCGGGACGAGATCGAGATCCGCTTCCAGCCCCAGGTGGCGATTCCCGGCGGCCGCATCGTCGGTGCCGAAGCGCTGGCGCGGTGGCGGCATCCCGACATGGGCGAACTGGGCGCGATCACGCTCTTCACGGTCGCCGAGCGCTCCGACTATCTCGCCCAGCTTTCCGACCATGTTCAGCGCAAGGCCGTGCAGGAAGCGGCCGCCTGGCCGGACGCCCTCTCGCGCCTCCGGCTTTCGGTCAACATCACCGCCGCGGACATCGTCCGCCCCGGCTTCGCGGCGCAGTTCCTGAAGCTCGTCGCGGAAAGCGGCTTCGAGCCGGCGCGGCTCACCGTCGAAGTGACGGAGGGCGGCCTCATCGAGGATCTCGGCGCCGCCGCCCGCCTCCTCGCCGACCTCCGCCTCGGAGGCCTGCGCGTCGCGATCGACGATTTCGGAACCGGCTATTCGAGCCTCGCTTACCTGAAGGCGCTGCCGCTCGATTATCTGAAGCTCGACAAGCGCCTGTCGGAGGATATCGAGGGCAGCCCCCGCGACCGCGTCGTGGTGCGCGGCGTCATCGACATGGCCCGTTCGCTCGGCCTGTCGGTGGTCGCGGAAGGGGTCGAGACCGAGGAGCAGCTCGGCCTCCTCGCCCGCGAAGGCTGCAACCTCTACCAGGGCTTCCTCTGCTCGCCGCCCGTCACGGGCGAGGAATTGATCGCGATGGTGTCGCTGCAAGGTTGATGAAACCGTTGGGCCGACGCCCGGACTGATTCCCTGCCCTGGGTCGAGATCCACAAAGCGCTCGCCCGGGGCAAATCCTCCCTCGACGTAGATCGAGATACAGTATAACATTCCGCAATGGAGTCGGTTCAGCATTTCGCCGGCGTCGCAGGGGCCATTGCCGGGACGCTGCTGCCGATAAGCGCAGCGCAGGGGGTGAGCCCTGCGCCCTTCTGGCCCGCGTCGGTCGCCGTCCTCGCACCGTCAGCGCCCGTCTGGCGGCCTTGGATCGACGACAGTGCGGGCGATCAGCCATCCGGCGACTCGACGTCGTGCCGGACCGGCGCGCGCGACGGCATCCTGCCCCTGCTCCTCGAGGCGCCGCTTCCCGATGGCTACGAACCGGAGCGCACGCCGGGCGAGATGTACGCCTGCATCCTCATCGCGCCAACGGGCGGCGTTGCTGCGGTGCG
>DASQND010000047.1:0-17799 GCA_035645215.1 Allosphingosinicella sp. | reverse complement strand
CCCTCGGCGTTGACGTTCGACGCCGCCGCCGCTTTTCCGCTCAGCCGCAGCCTCGCCATCGAGGCGCGCGCCGAGAATTTGACGGACGAGCAGGTCGTCGCCGGCATTTCGGGAAGCGGCATCGTCGAACGCGCGACGCCGCGCACCCTGTGGGTCGGTCTGCGCATCCGCCGCTGAGCGAAGGCGCGGGCCTCAGTAGCGCAGGCGCCGGGTCTTGAGCTTCACCCGCCCGTCGTTGCGGACGGTGCAGGTGAAGGAGCGCGCGCCGTAGCTGCTGCGCGCATAGCGGTCGAACCGCCCGGAAGCGCCGGCCGTCCCGTAGACGCGCAGGCTCCTGTCGCCATAGGGGACGACTCGGTCCACCTGCATCGCGCCGTAGCGCTCGACTCGCGGCGCGCAGCGGCTGATCGCGAACTGCTCGGCGCGGCTGTAGCGCACGGTGTCGAGCGCGTTGTTGACGCGCCCGATGGCGTCGACCGCGGTTTCGACCTGCCGGACGATCTCGTCGGCGACGCGTCCGCTCCTGCCGCGATCCCGCTGATCCTGGGCGGCGGCCGGCGCCGCGCTCAGCACCAGGGCTGCGGTTGCGGTCACCATCGCCAGATACTTTGACGAACTCATGATGCCATCTCCTGCAAAACTGGGGGCAGTATGCCGGAGAAGACGTGTCGCGGAGGTGAACCGTTCCAAAAGCGCTGCCGCCGCACTCCACACGAAAGCGGCCCCGGCTCCACGCTGGGAGCCGGGGCCGCCTTCGCTACGAATCGCGTGCCCGAGCTTAGCTCAGGTGGCGCGACAGGTGCTTGTTCATCTCGAACATCGTGACGCGGTCCACGCCGAAAACGGCGCGCAGCTTGTCGTCGGCGACGATCTCGCGCTTGTTCTCCGGGTTCTGGAGATTGTTCTTGCGGATGTAATCCCACATCTTGCTGACGACCTCGCTGCGCGGCAGCGGGTCCTTACCGGTGATCTCGGCAAGCTCCTTGGACGGCGTCACCGGACGGGCCAGACCGCCCCTCGCGCCGCCGGTCGAACCGCCTGAAGTCCCCTTGGCCATAAAATTCCCTCCTGTTGTGCTGCGCTGATAAGCCCCAAACGCGGATCAAGTGCAAGAGATTCGATCCGGCCTTGTAACGGAACGCCTTTGCAAGGGCGCTTCGCCGCGTTTGTTACATGGATCAACGCCGCGCGAAGCCAATTGGCTCCCGCCGCCGTCCGAGCGCGCTAGGCGCGTCCGGCGAGGCGCTTCACATCGTCGGCGTAGGAGCGGCCGATCCTTTGCTCCGCCCCGTCGGAAAGCCGCGCGGTCCAGTGTCCGCCCTCGTCGCGGTAGAGGCCCGAAATGGTGTCGCGCCTCAGGATCACCGAACGGTGCACGCGGATGAAGAGTTCGGGATCGAGATCCTCCTCGAGCCTGGCGATGGTGCGGTGGATGAGCCAGGAGCGGCGGCCGACATGGAGGCGCATATAATCGCGCTCCGCCGTGATCCGCTCGATGTCGCGCGCCGCGATGCGGACGAGGCCCTGGTGGTCCGGCACCCAGAATTCCTCGACGAAGCGCGAGCCCGGCGGCGCCTCGCCCGAAGTGGCGGCGGCGGCGCGCTGCTGCCGGGCGCGTTCCAGCGCGCGCTGCAGCCGATCGAGCTGCACGGGCTTCATCAGATAATCGACGGCGGCGATGTCGAAGGCGGCGACCGCGAAATTGTCGAAGGCGGTGGCGAAGATCACGGCCGGCGGCACGTCAGATGCGGAGAGGGCCCGCGCGACGTCGATCCCGTCCATCCCCGGCATGGCGATGTCGAGCAGGACGACGTCGGGCGCCGCCGCTTCGGCGATGCGCAAGGCCGCCTCGCCGTCGTTCGCGGTGCCGGCGATCGCCACGCCTTCGCAGCGGGCGAGGAGGAGCTGCAGCCGTTCGACGGCGAGCGGCTCGTCGTCGACGACCAGAACGCGCAGCGGCGTTTCGGCCTCAGCCATGACGGTGAATGGGAAGCACGACGTGCACGCTATATCCCCCTTCCGGATCGGGGCCGTGGAAGCAGCCCGCCTGAACTCCGTAGCGCGCGACCAGCCGGTCGCAGACGTTGCGCATGCCGACGCCGGTCGACGTGCCGGCGCCGGCATCGCCCTCGTCCGGCGGCTCGGCCGGAACTTCGCCGTCGTCCTTCACCTTGATGTGGAGCCGCCCCGCTTCCTCATAGGCCGAGATGCGGATCGTCACCGCCGCGCGCGAGCGGGCGACGCCGTATTTGACCGCATTCTCAATCACCGGCTGGAGGAGGAGCACGGGCACGCGCACCGTGAGCAAGGGCTCCGGCACGTCGACGACGACGCGGAGGCGATCGGGAAAGCGGATCTGCTCGATGTCGAGATACAGGCGCTGGAGCTTGATCTCCTCCTCAAGGCTGACGTCGGCCGTCGGATCGGCGGAGAGCGTCGTCCGGAAGAAGGTGGACAGGTTCATGATCATCCGCTCGGCCGTGTCCGTCCGCTCGGTGAGGACGAGGGACGACAACGAGTTGAGCGTGTTGAACAGGAAGTGCGGGTTGATCTGGTAGCGCAGCGCCCGGAGCTGAGCGTCCTGCGCCTGGCGCTCCAGCATGGCGGCGCGGCGGTCGGCGGCGCGAAGCTGAGTCGCATAGCTCATCGCGACGTAGAGCGCGGCCCAGGCGGCGAACAGGAAGTACCAGCTCAACGACGCTTCGACGACGGACCGGAAGGCCATCTCAACAGGGTCCATGCCCTGGTAGGTCGGGTCCACCTTGGTCTCGTCGATCGGCCTCAGGATGTAGAAGAGCGTGTAATTGGCCGACGCAAAGGCGAGCGAGGCGGGAAGGCAGAGCAAGGCCGCGGCGGCCGCCTTTACCCTCAGCGTCGAAGCCGCGGTGCGCCGCATCGCGAGATAGACGAGGAATGTGAGGAATGCGCCGAACGTCGCCGCGACTGCGCGGCGGGCCATGAGGTCCCAGAAATCGGGCATCATCAGCACGACGGCGCGCAAGGTGATGAGGCCGATGTAGAGGAGCCAGAAGCCGAGGATCGAGCGGACGGCGATGCCGAGGTCCGGCAGGCGCCGCTGGAGCGGGCTCGGCAGCGCTGTGTCCATGTCCCCCTTTAGCCCGTCTCCGACGAAAAAGGGCTGGGGCGCGCCGCCATTGGCAGAAAAGCGGCGGCCGTTGGTCGAAAAATCGGGCAGCGGCCGGCGGTAGCCGAGCGCGTCGGCGGGCCCGAACTCCGAGTCGCCTGCCGCCGCCGCGCGGCCCTTCTCTCCCATCTGCGCCCCTCCCGCTTCCTCCATAGCAGCCTGGAAGGCGCGGCGCAGTGTTCCTGCGTGCGAACTTATCCACAGCTATAAGGGAAACGCACGATCGTTGCGTAAGCGAAAGCAGCGGCCTCTTCCCTCAGTCCGGGCAGGGCCTGTGTTGCAGTCCGGAGACAGTCGCGGAAACGTTGCGGAGGCGGCGGAACTTTCGCCATTGCCGGAGGAGTCGAACCGTGATTCAAATGTGAATGGGGAGCGGGGATTTGGTTAAGCGGTCGGTAACCGTTTTGCGCGCATGATCTCCGCCGGGGTAGAAGGAGTGGGATCATGGGTACGCAGACGAGGCAAGCGGACGGCACGCTGACACTGCTCGAAATGAAGGAATTCGGAAGCTTCTCCAAGGGAACGCAGCGCTACATCCGGCGCGCGCTCGACATCGGCCTCGGCCGCCGCGATGCGCTGAAGCGCTGGTCGCGCGACGTCGGCGAAGCGGCCAGCATCCGCGCCCAGGACAATGTCTACCGCCGCCTCGATCATATCCGCGGCCACGTTCCCGACGACAGCGGCCTCGACGAGATGGAGCCCCTGATGGCGCCGCTCATCACCATGACGGCCTTCGATCTCGGCCAGGACAAGCTGCCCGATTTCGCCTCCTACCGCTTCCTCTATGAGCGGCTGATCGGCGCGGCGGTGCGCCCGTGGCTCCCCGCCGCCTTCTGCGCCGCGGCCGCCCTTCCGCACCTCCACCCTGACAAGCGGCGCGCGCTGCTCCAGTCGATCAGCGAAGCCGCCGCGACGGCGCCGGGCTGGTCGAACCGCGAGCCGGTCTTCTTCCCGGAATGGGTCGAGAAGGTGGACCTCACCGTCGCCGGCTGATCCTTTTCACGAGTGTCACGCGGATAGGGCGGGCCTTCGGGTCCGCCCTTTCTCGTTACAAGCGGCCGAGCACCTCTTCGGCGAACTGCGAAAGGGTGTCGTCACGGGCGCCCATGATCAAGATGCGGTCCCCCGGCCGGGCAAGTTCGGCAAGCCGCTCTCCGCAGCGGGCGCGCTCCGGTATGTGTTCGGCGTTGCATCCGGCGGCACGGACCCCCTCGGTGATGTCACCGCTGCCCACGCTGCGGTCGACGGTGCCGCCGAAATAAACGGGGTCGGAGAGGATCAGCAGGTCCTCGCCCGATAAGTTCGCGACGAAGGACTCGATCAGCTCGCGGCGCATTGCCTTCAATGGGCCGAAACCATGCGGCTGGAAGAAAACGAGCAGCCGTCCTTCCAGGTATTCGCGCGCGGCGGTCAGCGTCGCAGCGATCTTGTCGGGATTGTGCGCGAAATCGTCGACCACCAGAATTCCGTTGGACGTGCCGACTTCCTCGAAGCGCCGGCGCAATCCTTCGAATGTCGCGAGTGCGTCGACTGCGTCGGCGAAGCTGACGCCCGCAGCCGTGGCGGCGGCAATCGCGGCGAGGCCGTTATAGCCGTTATGAGCCCCCCACATCCGAAGGTAGGCCATGCGCGTTTCGCCGCTCCTTTTGTCCCGCACTGAGAACCGGGTGGAGCCTGCCGCAAGATCGAACCCCAAGGAAAAATAGTCTGCCGATTCGTCTTTCGCCGAATAGGTGATGACCTTGTCGGCGGGCAGCGCCGACGCGAGAAGCCGCGTTTCCTCGTCGTCGAGGTTCAGGACCACCGTCTCCGCCTTCAATGCAAAGTCGCGGAACAGGCCGCGCAGCTCGTCGAGCGACTTGTGATCGAGAGTGATGTTGTTCAGCACCGCGACCTTGGGCCGGTAGAGCGCGATCGATCCGTCGCTTTCGTCCACTTCGCTGACGAACGCATCGCCGCCGCCGACCAGCGCGCTCGCGAAAGGCGTTTCGTCGCTGACGAAATTCTTCATCACCGCGCCGTTCATCACCGTCGGCGCCCGCCCGGCGGCATGGAGGATCCAGCCGATCATGCCGGTGGTGGTCGATTTTCCGCTCGTGCCGGCGACGGCGATCCCTACGGGCGCGGCGTTGAACAGTTCGGCGAGAAGCTGCGGCCGCGTCACGCGCGCCGCGCCGATCTCCCTGGCCTTGACGACGTCCGGCACCGTTTCCTCGATCGCCGCGGACGTCACCAGCACCTGCTCCGGGCGCGTCAGCCCGCTCCCGTCCTGCGGGAACAGGCCGATGCCGAGCCGCTGCAGGAATTCGAACTTCGCGCCCAGCCGCTGCTGGTCGAGCGATCGGTCCGAACCTGCCACCTCATGGCTTCGCGCCCGCACGATGCAGGCGAGCGGAAGCATGCCGCTCCCGCCGATCCCGCAGAAGAAATAGGGTCTGCCGCTCTCCATCGCGCCGCCCTATTGGTCCGGAGCCCGCATTTCAAACGGAAGAAACATGCGCATAGCGATCGTCGCTCCGTCGACCCCGATCCTGCCGGAAGACGCCGAGCGCGTCCGCGCCCTCGCCGCCGCGCGCTTCCCGGAAGCCGAGCTCCACGTCCACCCCCAATGCTTCGACGTCCACAACCACTTCGCGGGCCCCGACCGCCGGCGGGCGGCCGCTTTCCTTGAGGCCGCGAACGACCCCGGCTTCGATGCCGTCTGGATTGCGCGCGGGGGCTACGGGTCGTGCCGGATCGCCGAGGAGGTCCTTGCCGGCCTCGCACCCGCCGCGCGGGACAAGACGTATCTGGGCTACAGCGACTTCGGGTATCTCCTGGCCGGTCTTTACCGGCTCGGCTTCCCGCACCTCTTCCACGGCCCGATGGTCCGCGATCTTGGCCGCGAGGGCGGCGAGGCGGCGGGGCTGCGCGCCCTTTCCTGGCTCACCCGCCGCGATCCCGGCGCGCTCGAGCCGGGCCTCGACGGCGCGCCGACGGCAGCCTTCAACGTCACCGTCTTCGCCCACATGATCGGCACGCCGCTCCAGCCGGACCTTTCCGGCCACGTCCTCCTTCTCGAGGACGTTTCGGAGCACATGTACCGGACCGACCGCGCCATGTTCCACATCACCTCCAACCCCGACGTCCGCCGCGCCGCCGGCATCCGCCTCGGCCGCTGCAGCGACGTGCCGGTCAACGATCGCGATTTCGGCGAGAGCGAGGAAGAGGTCTTCCGCTTCTGGTGCGAGCGCTCCGGCATCCCCTATCTCGGACGCGCCGACATCGGGCACGATGCGGACAACAAGGTCGTTCCGTTCGGCGCCCGCTGAACGTCGTTCACGGCTTCCCCATGACGAGACGTCCTGTGCCAAGCCGTCATTCCGGCGAAGGCCGGGATGACGGCCTTGCGCCTACCGGCCTTCGAACCGCGGCTGCCGCTTCTGGAGGAAGGCCATCACCGCGGCCTTGAAGTCGTTCGTGCCGCCCGCCGACCGCTGGGCCGCGCGCTCCGCCGCCAGCGCGTCGCTCAGCGGCAATTGCTCCGCGTCGCGGGCGAGCTTGCGGATGAGGCCGAGCGCCACCGTCGGCCCCCGCGCCAGGTTCGCGGCGAGCGCCGCCGCCTCCTCCATCAGCTCGTTGTCATCGACCACGCGGCTGACCAGACCCCATTCCAGCGCCTTTTCCGCCGGGATTCGCTCGCCGAGCAGCATCATCTCCATCGCCCGCGCGCGCCCCGCGAGGCGCGGCAGCAGCCAGGTCGCGCCGGCGTCGGGGATGAGGCCGACATTGACGAAGGCCTGCAGGAAATAAGCCGAGCGCGCGGCCAGCACGATGTCCGCGCAAAGCGCGAGCGAGCAGCCGGCCCCCGCCGCCGCACCGTTCACCGCCGCCACCACCGGAATGTCGAGCGCGAAGAGCGCCTCGATCAGCGGATTGAAATGCTTCTCCAGCGCTTCGCCCGCATCGGCCGGCAGCCCGCCGCCCGAGGCGAGATCCGCCCCGCTCGAAAAGCCCCGCCCCTCCCCGGTCAGCAGCAGGCACCGCGCGCCCGACGCGCCGACCTGCTCGACCGCGGCGCGAAGCTCGTCCACCGTCTGGCCGCTCAGCGCATTGAGGCGCTCCGGCCGGGCGATGGTGACGGTCGCAAAAGAGGCGGGATGCTGCTCGACTCGGACATGTTCGAAGGTCATTCCGGCTGCTTCCTCTCCACCCCGCGTGCACGGCTTCTCTAGGTGCGGACTAAGTGATACTCAATCGGCAGCGTTCTTGGGGGGAGACGTCATGCCGAATTCCGCGCGGGCCGAGCTCGATCCTCGCTACCTGTGGATCGCCGCCGCGCCGGCCGCGATCTTCACGATCAGCGCGGTGCTCGTCTCCAATCTGGCGGCGCCGGTGGACACGCAGCCCTTCATCAATCCCACGTTCGATATCTATAACGCAGCCGCCGCCCGTACCGGTGTGCTTGCTGCGACGATGTTGCTCGTCGGCGCCTGTTTGGGATCGATCGGCTACTTCATCTACCGCTGGCGGCTGCTCGACACGCCGTCGCGCTGGTGGACGCTGCTCGCATACGCGGCGCTCGCCCTCGGCGCTTCATCGATATATCGGCTCATCGAGGACCACTCGACGACCGACTATGCAGGGCAATCCCTCGCCTGTTACGCGGCCACCGCGGGAGATGTGCCTCCCAGGCTTCAGAAAGCCCCTGTCGCCGGCACGCAGACGCCCGAGCCGCAGCGAATCCAACGGTTCCATCGATGCGGGAACGAACTCTTCAAGAAGATGGATTGGCTGGCCTGGTTCCAGGGACTTGCGGTGGTGCTCGCTTTTTCCGCCCTGGTCTGCGGCGCCCTTTCGACACTGGCCGCGAGGAAACGAGACGATCCTTCGCCCAATCCCGTCGAAACCGACGGCGCTCCGGCCAGCGAAGCACTGGCCCGCGCTGCCGCAGCGCAAGACCAGGCCGATTTGCAATATTGGGAGGAGCAATCGGAGGCGCTGAACGCCTTCCTCTATCTGGGTGCCCTGCTGCTCGCCACGGCACTGCTGTTCATCAATGCCTTTCTGCGCTGGCCGACCTTCGTGCTCGCGCCCAGCACAAGCCTCGAAAGCTATTTGAGCGCGCTCGTTTCCTATTACGGCTTCACCTTCTCGGTCATGCTGGGGGCATTCTACATCCCCGCCGCTCTTGTGCTGTCGCGAAAGGTGCGCGCCCGCAAGCCGGACGAGGGGGATGGATCGAGCGTACCGGCCGCCTTCAAGGGGCCGCTTCAGGCGCTCAAGATCGTGCTGGCGATTTCCTCCACTGCAATCGCCGGCGCGCTTCCCGACATTCTCGGCATAATCGCCTGATCGCCGGCGCCCGCGGCGGCTTTAGTCAGCGCCGCGCCACCCGCCAGATGACGTTGCCGACATCGTCCGCGACGAGCAGGGCGCCATCGCGGGCGACCTCGACTCCGACGGGGCGGCCCATGGCGTCGCCGTCCTCGCTCAGGAAGCCGGTCAGCACGTCCACCGGCGCGCCCGCCGGACGGCCGCCGCGAAAGGGGACGAAGACGACCTTGTAGCCGCTGTGGGGGCGCCGGTTCCACGAGCCGTGCTGGCCGATGAACGCGCCCGAGGCGAAGGCCGGGCCGAGCTGCGCGCCAGCGGCGAAGGTGAGGCCGAGCGAGGCGGTGTGGGCGCCGAGCGCATAATCCGGCCGGATGGCGCGCGCGGCCATGTCGGGGCGCTGCGGCTTGACGCGCGTGTCGACGTTGCCGCCCCAATAGCTCCACGGCCAGCCGTAGAAGCCGCCGGGACGGACGCTTGTCATGTAATCGGGGGGAACGTCGCCGCCCAGGCCGTCGCGCTCGTTGACCGCGGCCCAGAGCGCGCCGGTCTCCGGGTTCCAGTCCATGCCGACCGGGTTGCGCAGGCCCGATGCATAGACGCGCGTGGCGCCGGTCGCGGCGTCGATCTCCAGGATGGCGGCGCGGTTCTGTTCCTCGGCCATGCCCCGCTCGGCGATGTTGCTGTTCGAGCCCACGCCGACATAGAGGCGGCGCCCGTCCGCGCTGGCGACGAGGCTCTTGGTCCAATGGTGGTTGCGCCCCCCGGGCAGCCGCGCCACCAGCCGCGGTGGCGCCGAGATGCGCGTGTCGCCGGCGCGATACGGAAAGGCGACCACCGCGTCGGCGTTGGCGACGAACAGAGTGTCGCCGACCAGCGCCATTCCGAAGGGCGAATGGAGGCCGGTCAGGAACGGCGTGCGGAGCTCCGCCACGCCGTCGCCGTTCGCATCGCGAAGGAGGCTGATGCGGTTCGCGCTCGGCACGCCCGCGCCCGCTGCGGACATGACCCGGCGCTCGACCCAACCTTTCACCCCGCCGCGCTCCGTTCCTTCCGGAGGCTTGGGCTTGTTGCTTTCGGCCACGAGCACGTCGCCGTTCGGGAGGGCGAGCAGCCAGCGCGGATGATCGAGCCCACCGGCGAAGGCGTTGACCGAGAGCCCAGCCGCCGCTGTGGGCGTCCGCCCCTCGGGCCAGGACGAAGCCGGCGCGATGTTGATCGTCGGCAGCCCGTCCGCGGGTGCGGGCAGCGCCGGGTTCGGCCCCATGCCGGCGGTGACCGGCCCCGCCTCGGGACCGCCGCGCCCTGTCGCCACCCAGAAGACGAGGGCGCCGACGATGAGCAGGGCCGCACCGACCAGCACGGCCGCGGCGAGGGCCGCCTTCTTGAGCTTCGGGCGCATCGGCGCTCCTATTGGGCGGCCTCGGTTTCAGGCGGGGCGTGGAGCCGCATCCGGTTGACGCGGCGCGCATCGCCTTCGGTGATTTCGAGCCGCCAGCCGGACGGATGCTCGACGATCTCGCCCTGCTGCGGAACGTGGCCGGCAAGGACGAGGGCGAGGCCGCCGAGCGTGTCGACATCCTCCTCGACCACCGCGAGGCGCGCGTCGATCGTCTCGGCGACGTCCTCGAGCTCGGCGCGGGCGTCCGCGTCCCACATGCCGTCCTCAAGCGGGATCAGCATGCCTTCCGGCTCCTCGTCATGCTCGTCCTCGATGTCGCCGACGATCTCCTCGACGACGTCCTCGATGGTGACGAGCCCTTCGGTGCCTCCGAACTCGTCGACGACGATGGCGAGGTGCACCCGGTCGGCGCGCATCCGGGCGAGAAGATCGAGCACGCCCATCGATTCGGGGACGTAGAGCGGGGTCCTGTAGAGGCCGGTCAGATCCTCCGGCGGCTCCTCGCCCGAGACCCGGAGCGCGAACACGTCCTTCATGTGGAACATGCCGACGACCTTATCGAGGCTGTCCTCGTAGACGGGGAGCCGGCTGTGCCCGGCGTCGGCGAAGGCGGCGACGAGTTCGTCGAAGGTGATGGTGGAGGGGACCGCGACGATGTCGCCGCGCGGGACGGCGAGGTCGTCGGCCGTGCGCTCGCCGAAATGCAGCAGGTTCTTGAGCATCTGCCGCTCGACGTGGCTCAGATCGCCGACCGCGGGCGCTTCGCCCTCGTGGCTTTCGATCACTTCCTCGAGCTGGTCGCGCAGCGTCGTTTCGCCGTCGTCGCCGAACAGGAAGGTGCGAAGGCCCTTCCAGAAAGTGCCCCCGGCGGGGGCGGTGCTACTCGAATCGTCGGCCATCTATTTAGGTTTGCACCTCTGTGACTTGATAGGGATCGGAAATGCCGATGGTGGCAAGCGCGCGCCGTTCGGTCTCTTCCATGGCATCGGCATCCTCGTCCCCCGTCTCGTGATCATAGCCGAGAAGATGGAGCATGCCATGGACGATGAGATGGGCGGCGTGAGTCTCGACCGCCACGCCCTTCTCGGCCGCCTCGCGGGCGCAGACGCCGTGGGCGAGGATGACGTCGCCGAGCAGGGCTTCGCCGGGGCCGGAGCGGCGGAAGGTCACAAGAAGGTCACGCTCGATCATCGGGAACGAGAGGACGTTGGTCGCCTTGTCCTTGGCCCGCCAGGCGGCGTTCAGGGTGCGGACGTCCTCGTCGGAGGAGAAGCGCACGGAGACTTCGAAGTCGCAGGTGCTGGCGCCGAGCCAGGCGAGATCGCTCGCCGCCACGGCGGCCTTCGCAGCGCGTTCGGCAAGCGCGGGCCAGTCGCCGCGACTGTCCCACTCCTCGGAAGCGTCTGCTTCGACCAGGATCATCGGCCGCCGATCTCAGCGCGGCGCACTGTCCGGGCCTTCATAGGCTTCGACGATCCGGCCGACGAGCGGGTGGCGGACCACGTCGGCGGCGCCGAAGCGGATGGTGGCGATCTTCTGGACGCCTTCGAGACGCCCGACCGCGTCGGCGAGGCCGGACATGCCCGGGTTCGGGAGATCGATCTGGAGCGGATCGCCGCAGACGACCATGCGGGAGCGCATGCCGAAGCGGGTGAGGAACATCTTCATCTGCTGCGGCGTGGTGTTCTGCGCTTCGTCGAGGATGATGAAGGCGTCGGACAGCGTGCGGCCGCGCATGAAGGCGATCGGCGCGATCTCGATCTCGCCGGACGCGATGCGCCGCTCGACCTGCTCGGTCGGGAGCATGTCGTACAGCGCGTCGTAGAGCGGGCGGAGATAGGGATCGACCTTTTCCTTCATGTCGCCGGGAAGGAAGCCGAGACGCTCGCCCGCCTCGACGGCCGGGCGCGACAGGATCAGCCGGTCGACGGAGCCGCCGATGAGCTGCTGAACCGCCTGGGCGACGGCGAGGTAGGTCTTGCCCGTGCCCGCCGGGCCGAGCGCGAAGATGAGATCCTCGCGCGCGAGCGCTTCCATGTAGACGCCCTGGGTGCGCGTCCTCGGCACGATCGTCTTCTTGCGCGTGCGGATCATCACCTTGGGCGGCTCGGACACGTCGCTGGTGATGATGCCGTCGAGCGTCGGCTGGCCGGCCATGGCGATGACCGCGCCGACCGTCTCGGCGTCGATGTCCTGCCCTTCGTCGAGCCTGTTGTAGAGGCCCTGGAGCACGTCGCGGGCGCGCGTCGCATCCTCGGGCTCGCCCTCGATCTGCACCTTGGTGCCGCGCGCGGCGATATAGACGCCGAGCTTGTCCTCGATGGCGACGAGATTGCGGTCGAACTCGCCGAACAGGGGACCCATTAGATGCGGCTGCTCGAACTGGAGTTCGAGGCGGGCGCGGGGGGCTCCGGCGGTCTCGGCGGCTGGCTTACGGCTCATGGGCGCTTTCATAGATGCGAGTCACAACCCGTAAGTGGCCTCCCACGCTCCCAATTTCCAGCACGATCGCGAAAAGGATTGGGCAACGCAGTTTATGCAGCGGCGGCCGCGGGGTGGATCGGCGCTTCGCAGGTCGTCGCGAGCTCGACGCCGCCGAGGCTGTTCGGGCCGGCGGAGACGATCTCGACTTCCACGATGTCGCCGATCTGAGCCGCCGTTTCGAGGTGGACGGACTGGAGCCAGGGCGACTTGCCGATGCGCTGGCCGGGTTTCTTGCCGCTGCGCTCGAGGAGGAGCGACGTGCGCCTGCCGACGGTCTCGCGATTGAAGGCGAGCTGCTGTTCGTTGATCAGCGCCTGGAGGCGCTGGAGGCGTTCGTCCCTCACGGCTTGGGGCACCTGATCGCTCATGTCGGCGGCCGGCGTTCCCGGGCGCGGCGAATAGGCGAAGGTGTACGCCTGGGCGTAGCGGACCGTCTCCACGAGGCGCAGGGTGTCCTCGAACTCGGCTTCGGTTTCGCCGGGGAAGCCGACGATGAAGTCGCCGGACAGCGCGATGTCGGGGCGCGCGGCGCGGACCCGGTCGAGGATGGCGAGGTAGCTCGAGGTCGTGTGGCTGCGGTTCATGGCTTTCAGGACGCGGTCGCTTCCGGACTGCACGGGGAGGTGCAGATAGGGCATGAGCTTGTCGATCTCGGCGTGGGCGCGGATCAGCCCTTCCGTCATGTCGTTGGGGTGGCTCGTCGTGTAGCGGATGCGGGCGAGGCCCGGCAGCTCGGCGAGGGCGGCGATGAGGGCGTCGAGGCCCCTGCCCTCCTCCTCCCAGGCGTTGACGTTCTGGCCGAGGAGGGT
This sequence comes from Allosphingosinicella sp., assembly GCA_035645215.1. Taxonomy (GTDB): domain Bacteria; phylum Pseudomonadota; class Alphaproteobacteria; order Sphingomonadales; family Sphingomonadaceae; genus Allosphingosinicella. The sequence continues at coordinate 4,646 of DASQND010000047.1, read as the reverse complement.
GATCTCCTTCGCGCCCATGTCGACCAGGGCCCTGGCCTCGTCGACGATCGCGTCCCAGCTTCGCGAGACTTCGGCGCCGCGCGTGTAGGGCACGACGCAATAGGTGCAGAATTTGTCGCAGCCTTCCTGGACGGTGAGAAAGGCGCTCGGCCCCTGCCGCCGCCGCGCCGGCAGCGCGCCGAACTTGGAGACGAGCGGCATGTCCGTATCGAGCGCGCGGGCGCCGCCCTTGGCCTTGGCGACCAGCTCGGGCAGGCGGTGATAGGCCTGCGGGCCGACGACCACGTCGACACCCGGCGCGCGGCGCGGAATCTCGGCGCCCTCGGCCTGGGCGACGCAGCCCGCGACCGCGATCATCGGCGCCGCTTTTCCGGGCGCGCGCTTCATCAGGCGGCCGATGTCGGAATAGACCTTTTCGGCCGCTTTCTCGCGGATGTGGCAGGTGTTGAGCACGACGAGGTCGGCGGCGCCCGCGTCGGCGGCGGCGTGCATGCCTTCCGCTTCGAGCAGCTCGGCCATGCGCGCGCCGTCATAGACGTTCATCTGGCAGCCGAAGCTCTTGACGTGAAAGGTCTTTGGGTCGGTGATCTTCATCGCCGCCCCTATAGAGGCGCGGCGCCTTGGGAGGAAGCGCCAAGCGCCGCCTCGACCTCCGCCTGCGCGGCGGCGGCGAGCGCCTTGCGGTCGCCGACGATGGCGGGATCGACCGGTTCGAGGAAGCTCACCGTCACCGGCATGGTGCCGCGGCGCGAGAGGACACGCTTCGCGTTCTTACCGGCGGGCTCCTGGCCGAGCCAGGCGATCTCGTCCACGGCCGACCCATAATCAATCGCCACCGGCTGTACGAGAATGCCGGGGAGCGGCGGAAAGAGCGAGGCGAGGAGGCTGGCGCGGAAGGGGAGCACCGCGTGCCCGCCCTCCGTCGTCCCTTCCGGAAAGAGCGCGACCGGCCGGCCGGTCGCAAGCGCGGTGCGCAGCGCATCGGCCTGGCCGCGTACGTTCTTGCGGTCGCTGCGCTCGACATAGACGGTGTCGTTCAGCCCGGCGAGCCAGCCGACGACGGGCCAGCGCCCGACCTCAGCCTTCGCGACGAAGGCGGTTCCGCTCGCGCCGGCGAGGATCATGATGTCGAGCCAGCTCACATGATTGGCGAGGAAGAGGACGTTGCGGGTGAGCGGCGTGCCGCGGATCGAGACGCGCATGCCCGCGGCGGTGCCGACCCACTTGAGGAAAGCGCGCGGCCAGGGCGACTGGGCGCGGAACAGCCGCCAGAGGTAGTGGAGCGGCAGGAAGACGAGGAGGCTCCCCGCGATCGCGAGGACGCGGCAGTAGAAGCGGATGCGGCTCAGCGGCTCAGCTCTTCCGGCCAAGGGCGACGCCGTAGAGCTCCATCCGGTGATCGACGAGGCGGAAGCCGAGCTTCTCGGCGATCTTGCGCTGCAGCGCTTCCAGCTCGTCGTCGACGAACTCGATGACCCGGCCAGTCTCGACGTCGATCAAATGATCGTGATGCGCTTCCGCCGCCGCTTCGTAGCGGGCGCGGCCGTCGCCGAAATCGTGGCGCTCGAGGATGCCCGCTTCCTCGAAGAGGCGCACCGTCCGGTAAACGGTGGCGATCGAAATGCCCGAGTCGATGGCGGACGCGCGCGCGTGCAGCGCCTCGACGTCGGGATGATCCTCGGCTTCCGAAAGGACGCGCGCGATGATGCGGCGCTGCTCGGTGATGCGGAGGCCCTTGTCCGCGCAGAGCGCTTCTATGTCGATCCTGCGAGACATGTCGCTTGCGCCTTAACGCGGAAAAGGCCGCGCTCCAAGTGCGCCGATGCGCGCGGGCGGCGGTCGGGTGCGCGCCGAAAAAGAAAGCGCCGCCCCGCGCCTTTCGGGCGGGACGGCGCTCTCAGGGAACCGGGGTGCTGGCCCCTGAGCCGTTTAGGTTTCGGCGCTTACTTCTTCGCCGGGCCGCGGCGGCGCTTGGTGCCGAGGCCGATCTTCTTGGCGAGGGTGCGGCGCTGCTCCGCATAATTGGGGGCGACCATCGGATAGTCGGCGCCGAGGCCCCACTTCTGGCGATACTGGTCGGGGGTCATCTGGTGATCGGTCATGAGATGCCGCTTCAGCATCTTCATCTTGAGGCCGTCCTCCAGGCAGACGACATAATCGGGCTTGATCGAAGAGCGAACCGAAACGGCGGGCTCCTGCTTCACGACCGGTTCTTCCTGAACCTTGCCTAGCCCCGTCAAGGCATTGTGGACGTTCTGGATCAGCGTGGCGAGATCGTTCACCGCGACGCTGTTATTGCTCACGTGAGCCGAGACGATGTCTGCCGTCAAGGCAACGATCGCTTCCGCCGCATTCTCCTGATTGTCCATGTCCGCTCCGCCAAAATGAAAAGTTCAAGGGCTCCATCCTACCGTTTCCGACAGGTCGATCCAAACTAGGTCCATTTTGGTGTAATTTGCAAGCGGCAAACCGCACGAAACGAGGGGGCGCGGCTGAATTGCGCCCTAAACAGGGACGTCGCGGGCCAGTGTCAGCGCGTCGTAGATCTGCCCGTCGCGCCCGCTATAATAGTTGCGGCGCCGACCGACCTGAGTAAAGCCGCTGCGGCTGTACAGCTTAACGGCATGATTTCCCTCCCGAACTTCGAGATGGAGACGCTGCGCGCCGCGCGAAACGGCGCGCGCCACGAACGCGTCGAGAAGCCGCTGCCCGACGCCGCGGCGCTGGTCCTCCGCCTTGACGGCAAGAAGAAGTAATTCCGCCTCCCGCGCCACGATCCGCGCCATTGCGAAGCCGGCGGCGTGTCCGTCGACACGCGCGATCGTCAGCCAGACCCCTGGCATCGGCAGCAGGCCTACGCATTGCGGCGCCGTCCATGCTTCGCCGTAGCAAGGGTCGAAGCTGCGGTTCATCACCGTCATGACCTCGTCGATGTCGGAAAGGCCGCCGTCTTCGACGATGACTTCGCGCTCAGTCATGGCTGCGGTTTCGCATCGGGCGCGCGGCCGTAGATCGGGCGGGGGGCAAGGTTTCGCAGTTGCCGGGGAAGCAGCCGCGCATCCGATGCGCGCGGCAAGGCGTCGCGCCACTCGCCATGTTCGCGAAGGAGCACCACGGCCTCGGCGCCCGAGCCGGCCACGAGCGGCGCCGACGCGGCCGCGGCGGCAGCGTCCGGCGCAAGCGATCGCAGGGCGTCGAGGGGCGCGAGCGGGTCACCGCCGAAGCTTTGCACGAAAAGTTCGCCATGTCCTCCCTGGAGCGCGACGGTGACATGAGCCGCGCCGGCCGCCGCCGCGACGGCCGCCATCGAGGAATAACCGGCGACCGGAACGCCCCAGCCGATGGCGAGGCCGTGCGCCGCGGCGAGGCCGACGCGCACGCCCGTGAAGCTTCCGGGACCGCAATCGACGAGGATTGCGTCGGGCCGCCGGTCGCCGATCAGGTCCGAGATCATCGGGAGAAGCCGCTCGGCATGGCCGCGGCCGACGACTTCGTGGCGTTCGTCGATTACTCCGCCGTCCTCGATCAGCGCCGCCGAGCAGGCCGCCGTGGCGCTGTCGATGACGAGGATCATCAAACGGCTTCGACCGCCTCGACCTCGGGGACGTAATGTTTGAGCAGGCCCTCGATCCCGTTCTTGAGCGTCATCGTGGAGGACGGGCAGCCGGCGCAGGCGCCCTGCAGCGCGAGGTAGACGGTGCCGCTCGAAAAGCCGCGATAGACGATGTCGCCGCCGTCCTGGGCGACCGCGGGGCGCACGCGCGTGTCGATGAGCTCGCGGATCTGGGCGACGATCTCCGCATCGGCCGGATCCTCCGGAATCGCGCTCGCCGGATCGATGTGGATGCCGGCCGCCGTGCCCGGGTTGAAGAGCGGGGCGCCGCTTGAGAAATGATCGAGGAGGACCGAAAGCACTTCCGGCTTGAGCTGGCGCCAGTCGACGCCCGGGGCCGCGGTCACCGAGATGAAGTCGCGGCCGAAGAAGACCCCTTCGACGTCCCCCGTCGAGAAGATCGCCGAAGCGAGCGGCGACGCGTCGGCGTCCTCCGGCGTCGCGAAGTCGCGAGTCCCCGCTTCCATGACCGTGCGGCCGGGCAGGAACTTGAGGGTCGACGGGTTCGGAGTGGTTTCGGTCTGGATCAGCATGAACGGCATTTGGGCCGTTGGCAGTCCGCGATCAAGGGCAACTCGACTTCGCCTGGGCGCAGCGGCTAGGCTCCGAGCGAAGCCGAGGGAGAAGCCGCATGCCGCAATCCAAGCATTGTCCGAAATGCGAAGGGGCGATGGTGGACGGCTATGTCGTCGATCAGGGCCACGGCAGCATGTCGGTGCCCAAGTGGCGGGAGGGCGAGCCGCAGAGGAGCATCTGGGTCGGCCTGAAGCTCGGCGGGACGAACCCGATCGAGATCACCACCTGGCGGTGCCGGCGGTGCGGCTATCTGGAGCATTATGCCGGCGGCTGAGGCACCGAAGCCATGATCGCGCTCGTCTATGCCGCGGCCGCGCTGGCCGAGCTTGCCGGCTGCTTCGCCTTCTGGGCGTGGCTGCGGCTCGGGCGCTCGGCCTGGTGGCTGGCGCCGGGCGTCGCGGCTTTGCTGCTCTTCGCCTGGCTGCTCACCCTCGTCGACACCGAGCATGCCGCGCGC
>DASQND010000046.1:0-14607 GCA_035645215.1 Allosphingosinicella sp. | reverse complement strand
GTCCGTCAGGGCCAGGTGATCGGCTATGTCGGCTCGACCGGCCTCTCGACCGGCCCGCACCTCCATTACGAGATGTTCCGGGGCGGTCAGCTCGTCGATCCCAGGAGCGTCCGCTGGGTCAGCCGCTCCCAGCTCAGCGGCACCGACCTCGAAGGCTTCCGGAGCCGGATGCGCACCCTCATGGCGCTGCCGACCGGCGCTCCGCAGGCACCGGGAACAGCGCCGGTGCGTCAGGCCCCCTGACTGCTCTCATCCTCACCTCGCTTTCGAGGGGAGGGGGACCGCACGCAGTGCGGTGGAGGGGCTGCGCGAAGCGCGCCTTTTTATGCTAGATACTGAAGAAAGCTCGCTTCGCTCGCGCCCCTCCACCACCCTTCGGGTGGCCCCCCTCCCCTGCAAAGGCAGGGGAGGATGAGCGGTCATGTGGGGCCTTAGCGCCCCTGCGCGCGCCAGCGCTTGACCACGCGTGCAACCATCGCTTCCTCATCCCCCGTCTGGCGCCACAGCTCCGAGAAGAGCGGGTCGGACGAGGCGGGGCGGCGGTCGCGTTCGAGGTCGTCGAAGGCGACGCGGATCGGGATCGAGACGCCCTCGCCGCAGACGATGCACTCGCGGTTCCTGAGCGCCGGGATGACGTCGAGGAAGCCGCGCGATCCTTCCGGCATGGCGTTCTTGACGAACTGCTGGTCGCGGTCGTTGTTGAGGCGCATCGCGATGATCGTGCCGCATTGCGAAAGCACGCCCTCGGCGAGATCCGACGGCCGCTGGGTGATGAGGCCGAGCGCGACGCCGTATTTGCGGCCTTCCTTGGCGATGCGCTCCAGGATCTTGCGGACCGCCTGGCCGTTGCCGGTGGTGTCGGCCGGCACGTAGCGGTGCGCCTCCTCGCAGATGAGGAGGACGGGGCGCTGCTTTTCCGAGCGCGACCAGATCGCATAGTCGAAGACGAGGCGCGACATCACCGCGACGACGACCGAGACGATGTCGGACGGAACGCCGGACACGTCGATGATCGAGATCGGCTTGCCCTTGGCGGGGAGGCGGAAGATCTTCGAAATGAAGCTCGTCATCGTGTCGGCGACGAGCATGCCGGAGAACATGAACTGGTAGCGCGGATCGCTTTTCAGCTCCTCGATCTTGGTCTTGAGGCGCATGTAGGGCGCGGTGTCGCCGGCCTTGTTCAGGATGCCCATCTCGTTCGAAATGGCCATGGTGAGGTCGGACAATGTGTAGGGAATCGGCGAGTCGACGGTGAGCTTGGTCAGCCCCTCCGCGGCGCGGTTCTTGCCGCGCGCGATGAGCAGGCACTTGGCGAGGATGTCGCTGTCGCGCTGCTTGTCCGATCCCGTGGTGGTGATGAACACCTCGCAATGCTCTTCGAAGTTCATCAGCCAATAAGGCATGGCGAGATTGTCGACGTTGAACAGCTCGCCGTAGCCCTTGAACGCGGCGGAATATTCGCCGTGCGGGTCGATCATGACGATGTGACCTTCCGGCATGAGCTCGCAGATGCGGTGCATGATCAAAGCCGCCGACGTCGATTTGCCGGTGCCGGTCGAGCCGAGCAACGCGAAATGCTTGCCGAGGAGCGCATCGACGTAAAGGGCGCCGCGCACGTCCTGCGTGGGGTAGACGGTGCCGATTTCGATATGCGGCCGCTCGTCGGCCGAGAACATCTGCTTCAAGTCGCGGCCGGTGACGGGAAACACCCGGTTGCCCGGGATCGGATAGGCCGTGATGCCGCGCTTGAAGTTGACGATGCGGCCGGTCTGCTGGTCCTCGTCGCCTTCGCCGAGGAAATCGATCTCGGCCGACACCTTGTTGTCGCCGTTGCTCGATCCCTTGAGCGTGCGGACGTTGGCGAGGAGCCACTTTTTGCCGCACTCGATCTTGACCTGGCTGCCGACCTGGCCGGACATGGCGACGCTCGGGTCCGGATCGGAGCCGAGCGCCGAGAGCTTGACGCCGTCGATCTCGAGCCGCGCGCCGCCGCCGCCGATGTCGACCACAGCGCCGATCGCTTCGTGCGCCGCCCCGTAGGCGTCCACCGGCACCTGCACCTGCACAGGTGCGGTCGGCACCGGCTGCGCGGCGGCGGGATTGAAGGTGCGCTGGTGGAACATCTCGGTCATATCGGCTCGTTCTGGCTGTGGTCCCCGAGCCGCCTCTCTACCTTGGAGGCGTAAACAAGTGCTTGAGGGGCGTCGATTTCGTCAGCCGCGCCCCGTGCGCCGGAAGATCGCGCTCGCCGCCCAGCCGAGGAAAAGCGACACCGCGACGGCGGCGATGCCGTAGGCGAAGGACCAGCGCTCGGCCGCCCGCGCGACGAAACCTTCGAAGCCCAATTTCTCGATCTCGATCTCGCGCACCGCGCCGGCGATGACTCGGCCGTTCTGGATCAGGAAGGTCTCGGCCGTATAGGTGCCGACCGGAACGCGCGCCGGGATGTCGATCCGCGCCTGGTAGAGGACGCCTTCGGTGATGGCGACGCCGCGCGGATTCTCCTGGTAGAGCTGGCTCCGGCGCATCGTATCGACGAGGCCGGCCTCGAAGCGGCGCAGCTCCTCCGGCTGGGCGCCGCCGCCCGGCGAGAGCTGGAGGCTGCCGAGGCCGAGCTCGTAGATGGCCGCGGTCCGCTCGTCGATGATTTCGCGCAAGGGTCGCGACGAGGCGACGGCGTAGAATTGCGGCGCCGATCGGAAGCGGGCGCGGCCGACGTTCATCCAGATGCCGGCGACGCGCTGCCGTTCGCGCACGACGATAGGCTCCACCGGACCCTTCAGCACCACCGCGACTTCGGTCGGCGCTTCGGGCACCCGGCCGCGCGGATAGAGGATGGCGCCGAACAGGAGGAGCTGCGCGCCGGTGAAGCTGTAGCGTATCTCGATCTGCCGGTGCGACACTTCCGGGACGAGCCGCGGCTGCGTCGCCGGCCGCCCCTGGGCGAGGGCGAGGGGCGCGAGCAGGAGGAGGAGCAAGGCCCGCAGCCGCCTCACAGCAGCTGCACCGTAAAGATTTCGGGCGGCCGCCAGGTAAGCTGCAGGCCCATGCGCAGCGCCACGAGAAGGACGATGACGGCGAGGAACAGGCGCAGCAGCTCCGGCTTCATCTTCTGGGCGAAGCGGGCGCCATATTGGGCGCCGATCACCGACCCGATGAGGAGGAGGACGGCGAGGACGATGTCGACCGAGCGGGTCGTCGTCGCGTGGATCATCGTCGTCGCGGCGGTGACGGCGAGGATCTGGAGAAGCGACGTCCCGACCACCACCTGCGCCGACATGCCGAGCAGGTAGATCATCGCCGGTACCATGATGAAGCCGCCGCCGACGCCCAGAAGGACGGTGAGGATGCCGGTCAGGAAGCCGAGGATCAGCGGCGCGAGCGGCGAGATGTAGAGGCCGGAGCGGTAGAAGCGCCAGCGCATCGGCAGGATCGCGATCAGCGGATTGTGCCGCCGCTGCGGCTTGGGCTCGCGGCGGGGCTTCCAGAGGCCGAGCGCCGTCGCCGCTTCCTTCGCCATCAAGATGCCGATCGAGGACAGGAGCACGACGTAGAGGAGCGAGATCACAGTATCGATCTGGCCGCTGTTCTGGAGAATGCGGAACAGGAACCCGCCGAGCAGAGAGCCCATGACGCCGCCGGCGATGATCACCGCGCCCATCCGGTAGTCGACGCCCTTGCGGCGGGTGTGGGCGAGCACTCCGGAAATGCTGGTGCCGGTGATCTGGGTCGTCGAGGAGGCGACCGCGACGGCGGGCGGAATGCCGAAGAAGATGAGGATGGGCGTCGTCAAAAAGCCGCCGCCGACGCCGATCATGCCCGTGAGCAGGCCGACGACGCCGCCAAGCGCGACGATCATCAGCGCGTTCACGGAAAGGCCGGCAATCGGCAGGTAGATGTCCATCGTCCGCGGGACCCTAGCGGCTATGGATGAGGGGCGGAAGGGCGGAGAAAGGGCGGGGCGTCAGCCGATGCGGGCGGCGAGAAGGCCCTGGAGCGGCGCGAAATCGGTGCCTGGATTGGCGCGCAGGTGCAGCGGGTGCGGGTCCTGTTCCAGCGTGATCCTGAATTCGCTGCGCCCTTCGCCGTTCGCGCCGCGGCTCAGCGAGAAGATCCGCACGGCGCGGTAGGAGATGGAGGTGGTCTCGATCCGTTCGCTGATCAGCACCTGGACCTGGACGGTGACGATGCGCCGGTCGGTGAACAGGATGGTCGTGCTCGCGCCGCGATAGGCGATGTCGATCCGCTCGCCCGGCAGCAGGTAATCGGCATAGTCCCGGGCGTCCTCGGGCGCGAGCGGGTCCACGTCGAATGTGCGCATCGCCATGTTTCAGTCCTTCCGGCACGGAAAAAAGCCGGCGGTTTCCCGCCGGCTTTTCCATGTGGTCGCAGGAACGCCGGATTACCAGCGGCGGTCCCGGTAATAGCGGGGCTGGTAGCGCCCCTGGTAGCCGTAGCCGTAGCGGCGCCGGTCGTCGTGGCGGGCGTCGCGAAGCTCGCGGCGGCACTCGCGCCGCTCCTGGCGATATTCGCGGCGGCTGTCGGCGCGGGCGAGTTCTCGCCGGCATTCGCGAAGTTCGCGCGCGGTTTCGCTGTTGTGGCCGTAGCCGTAGGCATAGCCCTGATTGTAGCGGTGGCCGTAGGCGTTGCCGTGCGGATGGGCCGACGCCGCCGCGGGTATGGCGAGGGCGGCAAATCCGGCGGCGAGAACGAGAATACGCATCATTCCTCTCCTCGAAGGGCTCGAAGGTGATGGAACCGGCGGGCAACAGGGGGCACGCCCGCCGGAAACCGACTCGAAACATAGGCCCGCCTGCCTGAACGCCGGGCATCGCGCCGTTCATCCGCCGTTTAGCCGGCGCCGCCATCCATGCTCCCATCCCCGCTCGCATCAGCGCCGCCGTCCAGTTCGCGATAGGGATAGCGGCCGCGGATGCGGCTGTTGAAGTGGCGGCCCTTGGCGAAGGCCGATCGGAGCGCTTCCGCGGCTTCGGCCGGGACGTCGCAATAGACGTAGCGCCGGCCGGTCGTGAACAGCACGTCGAGCTCGCGCGCGTCGGCGCGGTAGGCGAAGGAGCGTATGACCGCCGACGGCATCGCCGCGAACGCTACGGCGCCGTCACCGCTGCCGGGCAGCGGTGGAAGAGATGGTCCCAGCCGGTGATCCGGTCCGGCACGGCCATGCGGTCGCCCGACGGACTGAGGAGGAGCGGCAGGACGAAGCGGTCTACCTCCACACCGTGGACCAGCCCGGATCCAGGGCCGTGGAGGACGAGCGTACGGGGCCCGCGCTGCTCGATCCTGTCCGGGCGAACCGCATGGCCGCTGCTCGTGAAGCCGTTCGCGCCCACTTCGAACCAGACGCCGTCCGGCGTGTCGCAGCGTTCGGGAAGCTGCGCCCAGCGGCCGCGAAAGCGCTCCGGTATCTCGACGAGGTCCGCAGGCGCCGGGCTCGCCGCCGCGCCCGCCGGCACGAGAGCCGAGCGGGTGAGGAGTTCGACGACGAGGTCGCTCGCCCAGCGTCCGGCGGCGGGGCGGTCGTCCGCATTCTGCCAGCTGTTGCAGCTTCTGAGCAGCGCCCGGCGGCGGCCCCGCGCGGTGATTTCAAGGTGAAATGAAGTCGGGTGCCAGTAGCAGGCGAGCGTCGGCCCGCGGCGGATCGGCAGTTCGTGGGGGCGGACCGGGGGCTCGCGCTCGAGGCAGCGGCTGGCGAGCATCGTTTCGAGCCGCGCGGCGTCGGCGGGCGCGAGCGTGCCTTCGCCTGTCTGCCATGCCGACGGCGGCAGGCCGTCCGTCGCAATGCCCGGCTCGTGCGGCCATTGGAGGGTCGCGCCGGGCGGCACGTCGCCCCGCGGCGAAAAGCCGATGCGCGACACGAACCAGCGCCCGTCGCCGTCCTTCCAGGCGATCGCGCTCTCGTTCGCGGCGGGCGGCGGGCTGCTGTAATGGACGGAGAGCCGGATGAGCGGCCCCGCATGGTCAGCCGGCGGCGCCGCGGCGCCGGTGCGCAGGTTCTCGTGGTAGCGCGCCGTTCCGGCGTCGCTCGCGGTGAGGCGACGGCGGTCCACCGCCCGCACCGCGCGGCAGGCATCGCGGAGCTGCTCGGCGAGCGCTGCCGGTTGAGCCGCCGCCGGGGTAGGCCAAGCGAGCGCGGCGGCGAAAGCGGCGAGGGCCAGGCGCCCCGCCACGCGGCTCCTATGATCGTTCGACATTTCACTCTCTCCCCAAGAAAGCAGCCCCTTTCGATGCCATGGCGAAACGAGCTGGGCCAGAGGCGACATTCCTGCGCCGGCGCGGCACTTCTCTCCGATTGGCAGTGCGGCAAAGCGAATTAGCTTTGCGGGCGGCGAAAAGCCGGGTCGTGGCGTGGCGTGACTGTTCACACAGGGGGGAACGTCATGAACCGACATCTGCGGCTTGCCGCCTGCGCTTCGGCGCTTTTTCTCGCCGCCTGCTCCTAGGAGGGCGGCGGCCCGCTCGGCATCGAGCTCTTCAACCGCAACCAGCATGTCGCGGCGGCGGAGCCCCTGTTCGGGCGGCAGGAGGACAGGTGCCTGGAAAATCCGAGCTTCCTGATGTCGATATTTCAACCGGCATCCGCCGACCCGAAGAAAGCAGATCCGTCCGCCGGCAGTCTCGCGGCAACCTGCAATACCCTCAAGGCTTCGATACGGGCTGTGTTGGACGTAAACTTCCTGCCTATGGCCGAAGGAGCGCCGGTGTCGCGGCCGGACCCTTACGACCAGCGCGCGCGCAACGAAGTGATGGACGCGCTCGTCGCCTCGTCCAACCGGCGGTGCGGGCGCTACATGGCCTTTCTCCAGACCTACGACGCGAACATCAACACGAGCTTCGGCGTTCTTTCTATCATCGCGGGCGGCCTTTCCCCGATCGTGCGGGGCTGGACGAAGCGGCAAGGCCGTGGAGCGCGCCAATTCGCCGGACATCGCGACGATGAGCCGGATGATGCGGGAATTCGCAGAGCTGCGCACCCAGATCCGGGCCGCGGCCGGACCGGACGCCGGCACGACGACCAGCAATGCCGCCCCCGCTGGAACGACCGACGCGACGAACGGCACTGGCGCACCGCAAACCCCGATTCCCGGCGAGACCGTCGTTGAGCAGAGGACCACCAACGAGGGCGACCGGCAGAAAACCGAGACGGTCGTGACGGCCACGCCGTCGGAAGCGCCGGCCTGCCCGTTCACTGCCAGGACGACCAGGACGACGAGCGACGTGCCGCGCCCGGCCGCCCGCGCATCCGGGCGCAGGCAGTAAAGCAAGCCTGCGGGGCTTGCGCGGGGCGCCTGGCTTCGGGCCGCCGGAGCCTTCGAAGCAGCGCACCCGTCGCAATTCCCGGCCGCAACCCTATGTTGCAGTGCAACAAAGGCTGGCCGCGCTTGTTCAGCCGGTAAGGAGCCGCCCTCGTATCGGGCGGCGAGGAGATTTGCATGCCCGTCATCACCCCCCGCCTTCGCCTCCGCCGCAGCCAGAAGGGGGCGAGCGCCTTCGCGCCCAAGGGGGCGGCGCGGGACCGCTTGTCCGATCTTGCGAGCGTGAAGGAGAATCCAGGCAACCTCGTCGCGCGCTGCTACGTGCCCGAGGGGCTGGAGGCGGGGGCGCCGCTCGTGGTGGTGCTTCACGGCTGCACGCAGAATGCGGCGGTCTACGATCACGGCGCGGGCTGGTCGACGCTCGCCGACCGGCATGGCTTCGCGCTCCTCTATCCCGAGCAGCAGCGGGCCAACAATCCGATGCTCTGCTTCAACTGGTTCGAGCGCGGCGACACCGCGCGCGGCCGGGGCGAGCCGGCGTCGATCGTCAGCATGGTCGAGGCGATGGTGGAGCAGCACGGCGTCGATCGCACCCGGGTGTTCGTGACCGGGCTGAGCGCCGGCGGAGCGATGAGCTCGGTGATGCTCGCCACTTACCCTGACCTGTTCGCGGGCGGCGCGATCATCGCCGGAGTCGCGTACGGCGGCGCGGACAGCGTCGGCGACGCGTTCGAGTGGATGGCCGGGCGCGGCCGCGGCGATGCCGCCTCGCTCGCCCGCACGGTGCGCGGCGCTTCCAGGCACGCGGGGCCGTGGCCGCGCGTCCAGGTGTGGCACGGCGGCGCGGACAGCACGGTGGTGCCGGCCAATGCGGAGTCGATCGTCGTGCAATGGGCCGCGCTCCACGGCGTCGGGCCCGAGCCGCACCGCACCGACGAGGTCGGCGGCTTTCCGCGCCGGGCGTGGCTCGGCGCAGGCGGGGAGCCGGTCGTCGAGCATTATTCGATCCCCGGCATGGGCCACGGCGTGCCCCTCGCCGCCTCGGCGGGCGAGGAGGCGCTGGGCGCCGCCGGCGCGCATATGCTGGAGGTGGGGCTGAGCTCCACGCAGGTCATTGCCGACTTCTTCGGCATTGCCGGGGAGGCGCGCCCCCGCGCGGCGGCGCGGCCCGTGCGCGAAGCCGAGGCAAAGCAGCAGGTTGCCAAACCCGCCGCGCCCCGTCCCGCCGCCAAGCCGCGGCCGGCGAGCGGTCCGCAGGCGGTGATCGAAAAGGCGCTGAGGGCCGCGGGGCTGATGCGCTAGCAGCTCCGCTGCGCCGGATGGAGCGGGGCGGGCCGGAGGGGCGTGGGCGTGGGCGTAAGGTGACGACTGGCACGACTTTCACATGGATTCGCAAGGGGGCTCCCCGCCCCGCTCCGCGCCGCCGAAGTCGCCCAGGCCGCCTCCGCCGATGCCTCCGCCTCCCCACGTCCGCGCTTCGGCGTTCCCGAACGCCGGGGAACCTGAGAGGGGGCCGTAGCCGGGCGGGATCCAGTGGCCGTCGGGCGTCCTGGTCCAGCCCTCGGCGAACCTCTTGGGCTCCTCCCGCTGGCCGAAGGCCTGCAGCGCCTTTTCGAGCTGCTCGATTCCCTCGTCGAACGTCACGGTGTTGCGGGCCTTGAACTCGGCCCGGACCTCGCGCTCCATTTCCTTCCTTTCGTGCTTCAGGATGCGCTTGCGCTTGAAGCCGGGGCGGGCGCCGTATTTCTTCGGATTTGAAGCCTGGAGGAGCAGCTTCAGCATGTGATCCGAGCGGCGGAGGCGCGTGTAGACCTTGCCGCCGCACGCAAACTGTTCCTCGACGCCGGTGACGCCGCGCTCCCAGGCGGTGAGCTCGACGGGCGTGGCGCACATCGAGGCGGCGAGATTGCAGAGACGGAGGAAGTCGGGGTCGCTTTGCTGGTGATTGTAGACGGTGCGCGCCGCGACGCCGGTTTCGCGGCAGGCGTCGGCGAGGCAGCCGAGGCGGGCGAGGGCGCGAAGGAATTCGTTGCGGCGGCGCGGCGTGAAGGCGTCGTGGCGGACGCGGGGGGCATTCGGGTCGTGGGGCGCGGGCGGCGGGTCGTCGTCCCAGGGGAAGGGCGCGCCGGGAGGATAGTCGTCGATGTGATCGGCGCGAGCGGCGGCTGTACCCCGTGCGGGGGCGGCGGCGTACCCGGCTGCGTGCGGGCACGGGGCTTCGTTGTTCCAATGGGTCATGATCGGGCTTCTCCAAACGAAGTCTAAACTGTAACCCATTTGGTATGTTATAGAAAAATCCGCGAACCGGAAACTGGCGACCCGAAGCAGCGGTTCCGGTGCCCCGTCAAGTCTTGCGACAGAAGAAAGACGGTGCAGGCGGGGCGAAGCTCAAATCGATGAAAGCGCCCTCGCATCGTGCCGCGGCAGGCCAGAGACGAAAATAGTCCTTATACTCTCCGTAATGGACCGAGTTCGGCATGCCGGAATGCGGCGCATTCTATACAATGCCCGTCGCCCGCAGCGACGACGGTCCAAGCGGGCCGGCACAGGGGAGCAGAGCCATGAAGATTCAAAGCGGCACCTTCACGTTCGATGCGAAAGCCTATCCTCAACTTGCCAACCCGAAACCCGCGGGCGACAGGACCGCGCAGGACAACATCAATTTCCCGGTTGCGTTCAGGGGCGTTCCGACCGTCTCGGTGTCGCTGAACCGCCTCGACGCCGGAAACGGGTCAAATACGCGCGTCCTCGTCCGCACCGACAGCATCACCAATGACGGCTTCGAGCTCCTGCTCACGACCTGGTGGGACGGCGTAATCCACAGCGCCGGGGTGAGCTGGATCGCCTACGAGAACTGACCGTCCTGGGTTATCCGGCCGGGGACTGGCCGCGCGTCCGGCCTCAGGCCGGCCCGCGGTCGACGAGATCGATTTCGATGAGGTTCGTTTCCGCCTCACAGTCGTGGCAGAAGGCTTGGTCGAAGGCGGCGCCGAGCGTCCAATCCTGCGCGGCGGCATCCCATTCGGCCCAGGCGTCGCGGGTGACGATGTTCCCGCCGCACATGCTGCAGACGTAATCGATCGGCTTCGGCGCGCTGGGCGCGGGCGGGGCGGCAAGCATCAGGCGGGTGCGTGGGCCGAGAGCCGATGCGCATCCTCGGCCATGGCTTCGAGGCAGGATTCGCAGCCGCTGAGCTCCCACGCCTGGTCGGCGACCGCGAGGCGGAGCTTGAGCGCGAGGGCGGGGACGTCGGGCGCGGGGAGGCGGAAGAGGCGGCGCAGCGCCGCGAGGCGGAGGCTGTCGAGGCGGCCGAATTCGTCCTCGAGCGCCTCGCAGGCGGGAAAGCCCCGCCGCGCCGCCGGCAGCCGCGCCTCCGCCGCCTTGAACGATGCGACGCGCGCTTCGGCGCGGCGATAGGCGGCGAGCGTGCGGGTCCAGCGGGCGCGTGTGCGTGTGTCCGCGCCTTGATCTGGTTCCCGTTCCTGTTCCCGTTCGGGCTGAGCCCGTCGAAGCCCTGCCTTGTCTTCTACGCGCCGCAGGAAGGACAGGGCTTCGATCCTTCGACAGGCTCAGGACAGGCGGAGCTCAGCCCGAACGGAGAAGGGGCGGCACCCGTCGCAGCCCCGCCCGCAACCTCGATCGCCGCGGCGGCCCCAGCGGCAGCCCGGGCCGCCGCCCCGGCCGCCGCCGCAAGCGGCACGCCGACACTCGCGCCTAGCACTGCCCGGCGCGTCAGGTTATGCCTCCCCGCAGCCATGCCCGAGGGTCCTTTCTTATTCGCAGTCAATAATATTGACCGCGCAGGAACACGTCAAGGGGGATTGTTCTGACCGCCGACACGCTCACGCCTGCTCAATGCCGTATGGCGCGGGCGGCGCTGCAATGGTCGCTCAACGAGGCGGCCAAGGCGGCGGGCGTCAGCTACCGCACGATCTTCCGGCTCGAGAACGAGCAGCGGGACGTTCAGGCAGAGAAGGTCTTAGCGATCCGGCGCGCCTTTGAGGCTGCCGAGGTCCGGTTCATTGACGATGGCCGCGATAAGGGCGGTGTGGTCGCCCCCGGCTTACCGGTCCCACGTCGGGCATAGTGTGTCATGCGAAGTGGAGGCAGTTTCATCCGAAACGAATCTAATCACTATTGATGGTGGGACATCGGTCTGCCTACATGGCCGTAGGGAGGGGCTACCCACATGTTTTCGAAGTTCAAATTTGAGCCGCTGCCGCTCGGCGACATTTCTTTAGACGAAAAGAATCCTAGGATCGTCACGCAGGCGCCGCTGACAACGCAGGACGCAATTTTGGCGTATCTGTTCGAGTACGAGGATCTGGCAACCTTCATAAGAAGGATCGCGCATACCGGAAAAAATAAGGGTGCTGAGCGACCGTACGTCGTCAGGAAGGGCACTAAGTACGTGGTCGTGGAAGGCAATTCGCGTATAGCCGCGTACAAGGTCTTAGCTGGTCTGCTTAAGCCCCCGGCCGCATATGAGAGTCTTATCCCGGATGTCTCGGAGGATTTTAAGGCGACGCTGCTCGTGGTGGATTGCACGGTTGCGCCGAGCCGCGACGCACTCCTGCCGATCATGGCGACATCCCATTTCGGCACCGGCGACAAATCGAAATGGGGTTATCTTGGCAGCCGCAAGGCTGTTTACGACGAGAAAGCCGCAGGAAAATCAATTGCTCAGCTCTCGAAGGCCTTTGGCCTTTCACAATCGGACATCACTGAACTGTTGCTCGAGTACGAGCTATATCTAGAGGCTCTGAAGCTTCCCTGGTCCCCGGGCGAGAAGGAGCGCCTGCTGAACCCTGCCGTGCAGTTCAATCCGCCGGTGCGCTTCCTCCAGACCAAGGGCCATAAGGAAGCGATGGGAGTTACCTTTGATCGCGCTAACCTGAAAGTAAAGTTTAGTGATCCCGAAGCAAGAGCAAAGTTCAAGCACCTCTTGTTGAAGCTTGTGATAAACCCGCAGCCAGGGTTAGGCGCTACAGCCTTGTTCTACGATGTCTTCAAAGATTACGAGCCGGCGAAGAAGCCCGGAACTCCGGCATCCCCGCCGGCCGCGCCGTCGCCGCCACCGCCGCCTCCTCCACCCCCGGCAGGGCCGAAGCTCAAAACTGGCGCCTTGTACAATTACCCGGTATCTGTTCACAACAATCTCATCAAACAGCTGATGACTGAAGCAGGTGAAATCAACGCTAGGCGGCTTCCGGCGTCAGCCACGTTCCTCATCAGAAATCTGCTAGAGGCACTACTGAAGCACATCATCGAGCACAGCGGAGCTAATGCGGCTAAGGCGTCACTTAGCCTTGAGCAAGCAATCTCCCTCTGTAAGAGCAAGGCAGTCGATCTGAGCGCGGATGACAAGAAGGTGCTCAAGGACTTTGAAACGCAGCACCTCTCGTACGTGAATTTAGGCGCTCATGGAAATTTGGTCCCGCATCCGGACCGCGTATTCCAGATACGGGATCTCCTCGATCAGTTCATAAAGAAGAACGTCTGATATGATATCGCCCCTGCGTTACCCGGGCGGAAAGGCCAAATTGTTCAGTTTCTTCGTCAGAGTCATTGAAGAAAATGCGCTTTTCGACCGCTGTTATGCGGAGCCGTACGCGGGAGGAGCTGGGTTAGCTCTCAAGCTTCTAGGGCACGGCTTCGTCCAGCGAATTGAGTTAAATGACATTGATCCCGCGATTTTCGCATTCTGGCGCTCCGCCATGAACGAGACTGAAGCGTTCTGTCGGCTGCTCTGGGACACGCCTCTCAATGTTGAGGAGTGGAGGCGTCAGAGAGAGATATACAAGGCCGGTGTCGGGGAGGGGCAGCTCGCGCTTGGCTTCGCAGCTTATTTCCTCAATCGCACCAGTCGATCAGGCATCATCGAAGGGTCTGGGCCGATCGGTGGGTATGCGCAGGCTGGCGAATGGAAAATTGATGCGCGCCTAAACAAGTTCGGGCAGACGTCTCTCATCCAGTCATTAGCGAAGCTGCGCGATTACATCTCTGTGCAAAATGAGGACGCAATGTTGTTCTCCGACAGCAGACTTAAGTCCGCCGGCCACTTTTTGTATCTTGACCCGCCATACTATGTAAAAGGGAAGAAGCTCTACAAAAACTTTTACCGACACAATGACCACGCGGGCATCGCTGAACTCCTAGAGCGGCACCGCGAAGGCTGTTGGATACTGTCGTACGACCATGTGCCGGAAATATGCAAGTTATACGGTGCCTTCGCCCCTACCATCTATAAGTTAAACTATAGCGCTGGAACCAAGTCGGTTGGCGAGGAAGTAATATTTGCGTCCGACTCTGTACGCATTCCCTGTGTGCCAGGATTTAGGCTGGCTGCCTGAACGCGTGCCCATCTGCAGGCAAGGCGGTTTAGCGGTGAGGGCTATCGTCGAGGGCGTCGGGAGCAATTGCTGCCAGGCTTGAGAGCACCCCGGCGACCGACCAATCCCTGGTCGAAAATAGCGCTGATGTGTCCATGACAATCGTCATGATCGCAACGACCCGCTGCCGGCTCATGGGCTCTCTTTCTCGTCCTCCTAGATGATGCCGCAGCGCCAAAACGAAGCTCATCGGCTAGCAGGCGCACGGAGCCCGGGCGGACGGTCGCCCGCCGTTCCCTCAAACTTTCGAGACGAGGAAGTGATCGTTGCACGAATTCCAAAACTAAGCTTGCTACCCTGGGATGGACCTCAGCAGTGGCAAGAAGGCGCTTCTCCATTCTCAAAAAGTGATCAACCGGCATCGGCCGAAGCGGACTGCGGCGGATGCCTCTGGGCCACATCCAAGCTTCGGAACTGGAGTTGAATCCCGCCCGTAGGACGAACTCTCTCCATTTCTGCGAGGAGGCGACGCGTGTTCCTCCTCGGCGAACGACCCAAGAGAAGTAGATTTCCCTTAGGCGATCGTTTGTGTGCGCCTCCCCGTTCGCAACGCCTTCCGTGAAGTATGCTCCTTCGAGAAAGAGCTTCGAGTTTGCAAACTGCTCAAGCAGGTCGAGCAAATGCGCAGCTTCGCGAGGGGAAAGCGCCACGACCTCAGGGCTAACGTTGCTCTCCCAGCCTTGTGACGTCAGCGCGAGCTGGGCCAGAAGAACGAGAAGCTCGCGGTCAGTCTTCGAGAGTATCAGGGATGGCCGATAAATCCCCACCGGCACACCGCTACTCCGCCGCCACGCCCGCCTGCGTGAACATGTCCGCATCCGCAACCTCCGCCGGCACGTCGTTCGCGGCCTTGGCCTGCTTCCGCCGGTCGAAGCTGTCCCATACCTCGCCCCAGTTCCCCCGCGTCGCGGCCTTCGAATATTCCGTCGCGCGCTGTTCGA
>DASQND010000045.1:0-27293 GCA_035645215.1 Allosphingosinicella sp. | reverse complement strand
CCTGGCCGCTGCTGGTGAGCGGCGCAGGCTGAGGGCGGCGGGGGTCCTTCTCGCGTCTTAGAAGCGCAGGCTCATCGTGAGGCTGAGGCTGTGGGTGTCGAACTTGTCGTCGCTGCGGGCGAAGTCGGTGCCCATCGGGTTGGTGCGGATGAAGGGGTTGCCGGCGGGTGCCGGGGCGCCGGCGCGGACTCGGAATTCGTCCGTCTCGAGGCTGGTATAGGCATATTGGAGGCCGAGCGAGAGGTTGCGGGCGATCCGCTCCTCGACGCCGCCGCCGACGCGGTAGCCCCAGGCGTCTTCATTGCCCGTGTTGGTGAAGGTGTTCGCCGTGTTGCTCGTCGTGAAGCTGTTGCGGATCTTGCCGTAGGCGACGCCGCCCGTGCCGTAGATGAGCGTGTCGCCGAGCGCGACGCCGGCGCGCAGGCGCAGCGAGCCGTTGTCGCGAAGACGCCGCGTCATCGTGTACTGAGCGGGCGTGGTGCTGAACGCCGCGACGCTGTCAGAAATGTCGGAGCGGCCATATTCGCCGACGATGCCGACGACGAAGCTGCCGCCGAGCTGGACGTCGTAGCCGAGATGGGCCGCGACATCGTAGCCCTCCTCGTCCGAGCGGCAGCCCGTGGCCGCCGACGCGCCGCGGGCGCGGCCGCCGCAGAAGCCGGGCGCGAAGGCGTTGGCGCCGGTGCCGGTCGTCACCGTGTCGTTGAAATTGCCGTCGAGATTGGTGTCGAAAAGAATGGTTTCGTCGTCGCCGCCCTTGTTGGTGGCGATGCCGACGCGGACGCCGCCATAGGGGCCGGTCCAGCTCCGCGTCTCCTGGGCAGAGGCCGGAGCGGAAAAGGCGAGGGCGGCGGGCAGCAGCGCCGCGGCCGCGATAAAGGTCCTGGTCGTCATGGTAGCTCCTGTATTCTCTTGAAGATTCAGCCCGCGCGGAAGGTCAGCGCGGCGCCGTTCATGCAATAACGCTTGCCGGTGGGGCGCGGCCCGTCATCGAAGACGTGGCCGAGATGCCCGCCGCAGCGGGCGCAGTGGACTTCCGTCCGGGCGCTGAACCCGCTGTTGTCGGCTCGGGTTCCAATCGAGCCCGCAATCGGCGCGTAAAAGCTGGGCCAGCCCGTGCCGCTCTCGAACTTCGTCGTGGAGCGGTAGACGGGGTTGTTGCAGCCGGCGCAGTGATAGGTGCCGCGGCGCCCCTCGCGGTTGAGCGGGCTCGATCCCGGCCGCTCGGTGGCGCTGCGGCGGAGCACGGCATAGGCCGCCGGGCTCAGCATGCGGCGCCACTCGGCGTCGGTGCGGGTGACCGGGAAGCGCCGCCCTTGCGCAAGAGCGGGCGCCGCGACGCCGGCGGCGAGGCTGAGCCCCGCCGCCGCCGCCGCCGCCGCTCCGCCCCGAAGGGCCTCGCGCCGCGTAAGTCGCAGCATCGCCGATCAGCCCGGAAGCGAAACGGCGTTGGTCACGTGGATGACGCCGTTCGACTGCATGACGTCCGCCTGGGTGACCGTCGACATGCCGCCGCGCGCGTCGGTGAGGACGATCGCATTGCCCGACATGCGCGCGGTCAGCATTCCGCCCGCCGCGGTGGTGAGGCGGGCCATGCCGCCGCCGGCGCGGATGCGCTGCATGAGGTCGGCGGCGGTCAGGCGGCCCGGGACGACATGGTAGGTGAGGACGTTCTGCAGCATCTGGCGGTTGGCCGGCTGGAGCAGGGTCTCGACCGTGCCGGCGGGAAGGCGCTGGAAGGCGGCGTTGGTCGGCGCGAAGACGGTGAACGGACCGGGGCCCGACAGCGTGTCGACGAGGCCGGCGGCCTGGACGGCGGCGACGAGGGTGGTGTGATCGCGGGAGTTGACGGCGTTCTGGATGATGTTGCGGTTCGAGAACATCTGGGCGCCGCCGACCATGACGGTGCTGCTGGCGGACGCCGAGGCGCCCATCCTGTCCATGTCGCGGTCGCCGGCGGCGGACATGCAGGCCGAAAGCGAAAGCGCGGAAGCGGCGGCGAGCAGAAGCCCGCTGAAACGGTGAACCATGGGAATTCCTCCTTTGGGGGTGTTGTCGGGAGGAGCTACGGAGCTTGGGCGCGGCCGGATGCACCGGCGGGCGCAGAAAAAATCGTCAGACGACGAGAAGGGCGCCCGAGGCTACCACGGGACCGGTCGGCTGGCCGGTGGGCGAGCCGCCCGTCGGCTCGACGGACAGGGCGACGGCCGATTGCGCGCGGAAGTGCGGCGCGACTTCGGCGGGGACGCGGAGGCGCTGCGACTCTCCGGCGCGGATGAGGCCGAGCGAAACGGGGGAGCCGCCCGCCGGGATGATCCAGAGCTCGTGATCGTGGCCGGCGGCGCCGGTCAGCCTCCCCGGCGTCACGACGAGGCTGCGGTCGCTCCCGTCATAGGCGACGGAGAGCGACGTCTCCTCTTCGGGCGAGGCGAGCGCAGCCATGAGGATCGGCGCGCGTTCCGGCTGCCGCTCGGCGACCTGCGTGGGCTCCTGGGTGTTCCGGCCGAGGCCGACAACGAGGAGCAGGGAGGCCGCGACCGCCATCGCGCCCGCCGCGACTCCGCGCCAGATGCGCAGGCGCCGCTTCAGTTCGACGACGTTGGAGCCGGCCGCCGGCGCGTCGGCGATCGCGCGGCGCACCCGGTCCCAGACCGCCGGATCGGGCACCACGGCGGGCGCCTCTCCGGCGAGCGGCATCAGCCGTTCCTCCCAGCGGGCGACGGCCTGGGCGAAATCCTCGTCGGCGGCGCTGAGCCGGCGCGCGGACGCCATCTCTTCGCCATCGAGGAGCCCGAGCGCATATTCGGCGGCGAGCAGGTCGCGCTCGCCTTCCGGGCCGATGGGGTCCTCGGCGCTCATTTCATCGCCGCTCATCTTTCGAGGCAATCGCGAAGGCGAAGAAGGCCGCGGCGGACCCAGCTCTTCATCGTGCCGAGCGGCACTTCGGCGCGTTCGGCGAGCTCGGGATAGGAAAGGCCGCCGAAGAAAGCGGAGCGGATAGCGGACGCCTGCCGGGTCTCCAGTTCTTCGACGCAGCCGTTGAGCCGCGCCCTTTCCTCGCCCGCTTCGAGCTGAGTGAGAGCGTCGTCGCCCGTATCGGCGATGTCGCGCGCGCTTTCGATGGGCTCGGCGGGGCGCGGCCTGCCGGAGGCGCGGAGGCGGTCGATGGCGCGGTTGCGCGCGATTGCCGCGAGCCAGGTGACCGGGCTCGCCTTCGAAGGATCGAAGCTTCCCGCCCGGCACCAGACGCTGACATAAACTTCCTGCAACGCATCCTCCGCCTCGCCCCTGTCACCCAAGATACGGAGGATAAGGCCGAACAGCTTCGCGGAGGTGTTGGAATAGACTTCCTGGAGAGCCGATTCGCTCCCGCCGCCGACGCGGGCGAGCGCGTCCGAGAGCCTGCGGCGTGCCTCGCCGGCGCTGCTGCTCGTGATGCTGTCCATAGGGAAATCGCTCTTGCACGGGCGCGGGCGCGCATCAAGCCCGCCGAAATGCGGTGGCGGCTGCATCCGCCGCCGCAAGCCTTGCGTAGCTCCCCCGACAAGCGAGGTGAGGACGAATGACCCAGACAAGCCGCCGCCGACGAACCCCGCGCCGAACCGTCGGCTGCTTCGCGAGCCGCCAGGAGCTGGTCGGCCACGTCTGGGCGATCCGACGCCAGCAGCTTTATCCGAATTTGCGCGCCATCGCCGAAGCCTGCAGCGTCAAGATCGACGTCGTGCGCACCATCCTCAATTCCGAGGAAGGTTTGGCCGAGTATATCGCGCACGGCCTCCCGATCGGCATGGCGGAAGGCGCGCGCGCCTGATGGGCTAGGGGCCGACTGAGCGGCGACCGTCATCCCGGCGAAGGCCGGGATCTCAGCGGGTGAAAAGCACGGCGCCCATGGAGCGCCGCACAACCGGCAGCACTCTTCACCCCCTGAGATCCCGGCCTTCGCGGTTCCCAACAAAGTACTACTTTGATGGGGCCCTCCCGGGATGACGTGATTGCGCAGGCCTCGTTCGTCCCGAGCGTAGTCGAGGGGCGGCTGCACAAAGTCCGAGCGCGCGCCCCTCGACTTCGCTCGGACGAACGGCGTCGGATGCTTGTCTCCTCGTCAGAGATGCTCAGCGCGCGCAACGTAACCGCCCCCTTGCCAGCGCCGCCCCCTTCCTCCTTGCAACCTCCCTCGCCGCCGCTAAAAGCGCTCGCTTGAGCTTCGCGCCGCGCGCAGGGTTTGTCGCGCGGCTTTATATTCCCAGGGGTTTCTTCATGCACCGCAATCCGAACCGGCCCATGGCGCCCCACCTCACCGTCTGGAAATGGGGTCCGCATATGGCCGTCTCGATCCTTCACCGCATCACCGGCGCCGGTCTTTCGATCGTCGGCGGCGCCGCCTTCGTCTGGTGGCTGACCGCGCTCGCCAACGGCGCGGGCAGCTATGGCAGCTTCCAGGACTGGGCGACCCACTGGGTCGGCATCGTGATCGGCGTCGGCCTGACCTGGGCCTTCTTCCAGCATACGCTGACCGGCATCCGGCACTTCGCGCTTGATATCGGAGCCGGCTACGAGCTCGACACCAACAAGAAATGGTCCCTGGTGACGCTCGCGGGCGGCCTGGTGCTGACCGCCGCCCTTTGGGCCTATATCGTCTGGGGACGCTGAACATGACCACCGAAGTGAACGCCGCCGCCCACGCCGGCACCGCCTCCTCGAGCCCGTCCGAAACGGCGCTCGCCCGCGTCCAGGGCCACGGCTCGGCCCGCGAGGGCGCGGCGCATTGGTACCATGAGCGGATTTCGTCGCTCGCCGCCCTTCTGCTCTGGGTGTGGCTCATCGTCTCGCTGCTGCGCCTGCCGAGCTACGACCATGCCATGATGACGGACTGGCTCTCGTCGCCGCTCGCCGCGGTGCCGATGCTGCTCCTCGTGGCGGTGACCTTCTGGCACCTCGCCATGGGTTTGAAGGTGATCGTCGAGGATTATGTCCACGACGAGGGCAGCAAGCTCTTCACCTTGTTCCTGATCCAGGCCGCCTCGGTGCTCGGCGCCGCCTTCGCCATTTACGCCGTGCTGAAGATCGCGCTCGGCGGCGGCGGCGGCGGCGCCTGAATTGGCGGCCAGGGCTGCCGGGCACCTGAAGCTCGCGGGCCTTCTTCTCGCCGCCCTCCCGGCCGGCGGCTGCGCGCAAAGGCCGCCGGAGCGCGACTCCGATCCGCCCGCCGCCGCCGTCGCGCCGCCGCCGCCCTGCCCCGCCGACCAGCTGTCCTGCGGCCTGCAGCGGCCGGTCGTCTCCGACGGGACGGCGCCGTTCGCCAATGACGAGTTCGGCCTCCGCATCGTCTTTCCGGCGGGCAGCAACGTCTGCATGACCCGCTCGGGCGACGCGCCCCGCGGCTTCTTCGCGATCTACGAGGGGCCGGCAAGCTGCGAAGAGCCGGCGAGGCCGCTGCGCTTCGTGACCGTCAATTTGAGCTGGAACGCGCTCGACCACCGGACCCTGGAAGAGGCGCTGGACGGCCATTGCCCGGCGCCTTCCCCTGAAACGCTGCGCCGGATCGGCCCGCGGCCGCTCGCCATGGCAGGGCTCGAGTCGCGCCTTTGCGAAGTGCCGCGGCCGGGCGGCGGCGCCGAACTCTTCGTCCACTCGCTCTTCGACATCGACCCGGCGGCCCGGGCGCACTCCGGCGCGCCCTCGGCGATGGTCTTCGCGGCCTTGGGCACCGATCCGGCCCATTTCGACGAGGATCTCGCACGCTTCCGCGCCATCCTCGCCACCATCCGCTTCGAGGCGCGCCGCTAGGCGGGCGACCGCCACGCCTTCCACGTGCCGACGGCGTAGGCGATGCCGTAGGCGAGGACGATCAGCGAACTGACAACCGCGAAGGTGTCGACGAGCCGCGGCTTCAGCGCCAGGAGCGGCAGGAGCGCGAGGGCGCGCAGCAGGTAGATTGCGGTGATCGCCACCAAGGCGGTGCGGAGCAGCGGCAGGCGGCGGATGAGGCCGGCGCCCGAAAAGGCGTAAAGCGCCCAGACCGCCAGGAGCACGGCGATCCCGGCGGTCACCAGATGGGGCATGAGGGAGCCGCGCTCCGCCGCCTGCGCCATCTCCTCGCCCGCGCCGACGAAGCGGTACCAGTCCGGCCCGCCGGCGATGACCGCGAGGTGGCCGAGCGACGCGGCCGCGCTCAGCACGCCGCCCGCGATGAGCCAGTTGTTGCGTTTCATGATCGTCTCCCCTCCCGTGAGCCTATCGGAAAGGCTCCGGTTCGGGAATGGCTGGAATGCGAGGCGGCGGGGCTGCATTGTGCCGGCTTATGGCAAGGACGAAGCTGGCAAGGACGAAGCGGATCACGGGCAGGCGCATCGCGGCCGCGCTGCTTCTCTGCCTCCTCGGCGGGCTTGCCGCGAGCTGGGCGGCGGGCTCGTTCATGGTGCGCGGCGCCGCCGGCCCGGTGACGCCAGCGCCGCCGCCGGCTCAGGATTTCGTGCTGACCGCGGGCGACGGCACCCGCCTCGCCGCCACCTACCGGCCCGGCCGCGGCGCGCACGGACCGGCCGTGCTCCTCCTCCACGGCGTTCAGGCGTCGCGCCAATCGACCGCGCCCAATGCGGCGTGGCTTGCGCGGCAGGGCTATGCGACGCTCACCATCGACTTTCGCGGGCATGGGCGATCGGAGCTTCGGCCGCGCAGCTTCGGCCTCCTCGAAGCGCGCGATGCGGAGGCCGCCTTGCGCTGGCTGAAGGCGCGGCAGCGGGGGGCGCCTGTCGCCGTCATCGGCAATTCGCTCGGCGGGGCGGCAGCCCTGCTCGGCGAAGCGGGGCCGCTCCCCGCCGATGCGCTCGTTCTCCAAGCGGTCTATCCGGATCTGAGAAGCGCCATCCGCAACCGAATCGCCCAGCGGCTCGGGCGCGCACCCGCCTGGGCGCTCGAGCCGCTGCTGAGCTTCCAGACCCGGCCGCGCCTCGGAGTCTGGCCCGCGCGGCTGTCTCCCCTGCGCGCGGTGCGGCGCTACGGCGGGCCGCTGCTCGTCGTCGGCGGCGGCGCCGACCGGTCGACCCCGCCGGCCGAGACGCGCGCCCTGTTCGAGGCCGCGCCGGGCCCCAAGGCGCTGTGGATCGTCCCCGGCATCGGCCACGGCCCCGTCGGCGACCTTCGCAGCGAGGATTATCGCCGCCGCCTGCTTGCATTTTTCGCCCGCACGATCGGCGAGCCCTGACTCGGCGGAGTTCAGGCGGGCGGCGCGGTCGCGAGGCTGGCGATCCAGAGGCTTCCGGCGACGCCGGCGGCGAGCGGCGCGAGGCTCCAGGGCAAGGGCAGGAAGACGAGGCCGACGGCGGCGCTCAAGCCAAAGGCGGCCCAGGCGGCGCGCTTCCCTTTGAGAGTCACTGCGCGGGAGCGGCGCCAGGCGGCGATGTGGGGGCCGAAGGCCGGGTGCTCCTCGATCCAGCGGGCGAGCCGCGCGTCGCTGCGCGCGAAGCAGAAGGCGGCGAGGAGGATGAAGGGCACGGTCGGGAGGAGCGGCAGGAACACGCCCGCCGCGCCGAGCGCGAGGCTGGCGAGGCCCGCCGTGCGGTAGAGGAAGCGGCGAATGGGGCGGGGGCGGTCCACGGCCCTGCCCTAGCAGATTTCCGGGCCGAGCCGCGCGCCCGCAATTGCATCTGAAGTCAGGCGTTTTTCGGACCCGCTTTCGGTTTGCGCGGGCGGGGCGAGCTGTTACGGCCGCGCTGTGCCGCTCGCCGTCCTTCGACCGTGCGTCGCCGATGCGCGAACCGCCTTGCGGGACGCGACGGCCGCCACCCACCTGCGCATGCATGGGCTGCCCGCCTTTCGCGCCATCGAGGAGGGGCGGCTGGGTTTCCCGGATTATGCGCGGCTGCTCGCGGCGCTGGCGCGGTTTCACGGCGCGGTGGGGGCGGCGCTGGAGGCGGGCCCCTGCGCCAGGTTCAGCAGCGCCGGGCGGCGGCTCGCGGCCTTGCGGCGGGACCTGGCGCATATCGGCGCGCCTCCGCCGGGCGCGCCGGCGGAGTGGACGCTCCCCTCCGGCGGGGGGGCGCTCGGCGCGCTTTACGTGGCGGAAGGGTCGATGGTCGGCGGGCGGGTCATCGCGCGGCGGCTCGATTATCTGTTCGGAACCGCGGCGGAAGGGCGAACCTTCTTTGCCGGCACCGCCGAGGACCGGCCGGCCTGGCGGCGCGTGCTCGCCCTGCTCGGCGAGCAGCGCGTGGACGAGGCGGGGCGTGCCGAAATGGCGCGCGGGGCGGAAGCGTGCTTCGCTCTGTTCGAAGAGTCGATGGAGGCGCGCGCGTGAGCGACGAACTCCCGCCCGAGCTGCTCGCCGTCTGCGACCGCGAGCCGATCCACATTCCCGGCGCGATCCAGCCGCACGGGCTGCTCGTCCTGGTCGGGGAGGACGGCCGGGTGGCGGCACAGGCGGGCGACGGCGCGGCCGCGGCCGGGGCGGCCGTCGTCTCCGGCGAGGCGCTGGAGGCGATGCTGGGACGCCCGCTCGCCGGAGTCGCCGCCGCGGTGCCGCCGTCCGGCGCGGTGCTTCTCGGCACCTTTACCGGCCGCGGGGGGCCGGTCGACGTCGTCGCGCACCGTTCGGGCCCGTTCGTCCTGCTCGAGATCGAAGCCTCGGACGGAGCGGGGATCGGCGCGGCGGCGGCGCTCGGCGCGGCGCAGGCGCTGGCGGCGCGGCTCGAATCGGCGCACGACCTCGTCGAGGCGTGCCGGGAAGCGGCGGAGGCGGTGCGGGCGCTGACCGGCTACGACCGGATCATGGTCTATCGCTTCCTCGCCGACGGCTCCGGCGCGGTCGTGGCGGAAGCGACGGGGCCGGCCTTCCCGCCGCTCCTCAACCATCATTTTCCGGCGAGCGACATCCCCGCCCAGGCCCGCGCCCTTTACGCGCGCAGCCTCGTGCGGGTGATCCCGGACGCCGGCTACACGCCCGCGCCGCTCGCCTGGCGGGGCGGGGCGCCGCCCGCCGGGCCGGTGGACATGAGCGACTGCCACCTGCGCAGCGTGTCGCCGATCCACCTTCAATATCTCAAGAACATGGGCGTCGCCGCCTCGGCCTCGGTCTCGATCATGGTGGCCGGCGAACTCTGGGGCCTGGTCGCCTGCCACCATGGCGCGCCGCGGCCGCTGGGCTATGTCCACCGGGAGCTTGCCAAGCATGTCGGGCAATTGCTCGGCGCGCAGGTGGCGGCGCGGCAGCGTTCGGCGGCGCAGCTCGAAACGGTGAGCCTCGCGCGGCGGCGGGACGAGATGCTCCAGATCCTCGCCGGCGCGGGTTCGGTCGAGGATTCGCTCCTGCGCCATGCCGGCGAATTGATGCGGACAATTCCGTCGGACGGCGCGGCGATCCTGCTCGGCGACCGGCTCGCCTGCGCGGGCGTGCGGCCGGGCGACGAGACGGTGCGCGCGCTTCTGCCCGCGCTTGCCGGAAAGGCGCCGGGGGAGCCGTTCGCGACGCACCGGCTCGCGGATCATGTGGAGGGCGCAGAGGCCTTTGCCGGGCAGGCGAGCGGGGCGCTCTGCTGCCAGGTGAGGAGCGAGCCGCGCCTGATCCTGTGCTGGCTGCGCGCCGAGCGGGTGGAGACGGTGAACTGGGCCGGCAACCCGCACAAGCCCGCGCAAGACGAGGCGGGCGCGCTGACGCCGCGGCGTTCGTTCGACCTGTGGCGCGAGACGGTGCGCGGCGAAGCGCGGCGCTGGTCCGCGGCGGAAGTGGACGCCGCGGACCGGGTGCGGGTCGAGGTCGCGGGCCTCCTCGACCGGCAGGAGCTGCGGGTCCTGAACCAGCAACTCCGGCGCACGCTGACCGACAAGGAGGACCTCCTCGCCCAGAAGGACGTGCTGATGCGCGAGGCCCACCACCGCGTCCAGAACAGCCTCCAGCTCGTCAATTCCATGCTCCACCTCCAGGAGCGCGAAGTCGGCAGCGAGGAGATGCGCGGCCATTTCGAGCGGGCCCGCCAGCGCCTCACCGCCGTCGCCATGGTCCACCGCCGCCTATGGCGCTCGGACCGGCTCGGCGACGTCCGGCTCGACACCTTCCTTGGCGAGCTGGTCGACGAACTGGTGAAGATCTGGGGCGAGCCCTGGCGGCCTCTGGTCCAGCTCGATGTCGCGCCGCTCATCCTCCCGACCGACAAGGGCATCGTGGTGGGGCTGGTCATCACCGAGCTCCTCACCAACAGCGTCAAATATGCCTATGCGGGCGCGCCGGGCCCGCTCGCCGTGGACGCGGCCGAGGACGGGCGCGGCGGCGTACGGATCGCCGTGTGCGACCGCGGCGCGGGGCTCGATCCGGCGGCGCAGAGGCCGGGCTTCGGCTCGCAGCTCGTCGACGTGCTGGTGAAGCAGCTCGGCGGAACCGTCGATGTTCGCGGCAATTCGCCCGGTGCGCGCATCGTGCTCGAATTCCCGCTGGAGCCCGCGCCCCGGCGCTGACGCCGGGACCTAGCCCAATGTGCGCTGGAGGATTGCGGCGGCGGACTGGGGCGTGCTCGCGTCGAGCGACACGCGGACCCAGCTTTCGTCCATGCCCGTCATCTCGGCGAGGAAGCCGCCGAGGCCGCGCGCGCGCCGGTCGAGCTGCATCAAAAGCTCGACATGATTGCCGCGCACCTGCTCGAAAACGATCTCGACCTCGTCGAAGCGGCCGCGGCGGTGGCCGCCGCCGGGGCGGAACTCGAACTCCTGCACCCAGGAGCGGCCGAACCAGGAGGAGCGGGGGTCGATGTCGACCTTGTAGAGGTGGAAGCCGAGCAGGTTCATGGCTTCGAGGACGTTGATCTGCGCCTGCGTGGGGTAAACGTCGAGCTTGTCGGTGTCGGCCGGGTCGAGCTGCATCGGGATGTCGAGGCTGGAGCGCACCCAGACGAAGTTGCGGCCGCCGAGGCTGGTCACCGGCGTGAAGGGCGGAAGCTCGATCCGGAAGGGCGCGCTGGTTTCGCCGCCGAGCGGGATGGGGCCGGAGATTTCGTGGCCGGCGATGACCTCGTCCGTTTCATATTCGTCGTCGCCGGACTTGCGCTTCACGCGGGCGACGACGTCGAGCACGGCGCGGCTCGCGGTCCGCCCCTGCTCGCCGCCGCGCACGTGGAGGGTGCCGGTGACGATCCCGCCCGGCACGACCTTGTCGGTGTCGAGCACCGCATCGATCGTGGGACCGCCGACGCCGAACGCGCGCATGAACGA
This sequence comes from Allosphingosinicella sp., assembly GCA_035645215.1. Classification (GTDB taxonomy): domain Bacteria; phylum Pseudomonadota; class Alphaproteobacteria; order Sphingomonadales; family Sphingomonadaceae; genus Allosphingosinicella. The sequence continues at coordinate 16,097 of DASQND010000045.1, read as the reverse complement.
CTTGAACACCATGTGAGACCTCCCCCGATGCGGATGCGTATGCGGAATGATTAAGCGAGAGCGGCGGGGGTCCGCAATCGGGTTCAGAGAGGTCGAAGCGCTTCGACCCTGAACGTCATGCCGGACTTGATCCGGCATCCACCTTCTTCTGTCCGGCGGCCGCAAGAAGGTGGACCCCGGATCAAGTCCGGGGTGACGGAAAGGATCAGCCCGAGAGGGGCAGCTTGAGCCTCGCGAGGAGGCCGCCCAAATCCTCGCTTTCCTCGAGGTCGATCGAGCCGCCGTAAATCTCCGCTACGTCGCGAACGATGGCGAGGCCGAGGCCGGTGCCGGGCTTGCCGCTGTCGAGGCGGGCGCCGCGGTCGAAGATGGCGTCGCGCATGGCGGCGGGGATGCCGGCGCCGTCGTCCTCGATTTCGATCTCGACGCACTCGGCGGTGTTGTGAACCGTCACGAAGACGCGGCCGCCGCCATATTTCGCGGCATTCTCGATCAAATTGCCGACCATTTCGTCGAGATCCTGGCGCTCGACCCGGACGGAGGCGTCCTTGTCGCCGGAAATATCCACGGTGACGTTGTCGTAAAGGCGGCAGACGGCGCGCTCGACCGCCTCGAGGCTCGGCCAGACGGGGGCGCGGGCCTGGGCGGAGGAGCGGCGGCCGATGGCGCGGGCGCGGGCGAGGTGGTGGTCGACCTGGCGGCGCATGGTCGTCGCTTCGCGGCAGACGGTGTCGGCGAGGTCCGGCGCCATGGCGGTCGCGGCATTGGTGACGACGGTGAGCGGGGTCTTGAGTGCGTGGGCGAGGTTGCCGGCGTGGCGGCGCGCTTCCTCGGCCTGGCGCTCGTTGTGGGCGAGCAGCGCGTTCAATTCCTCGATGAGCGGCTGGATTTCGAGCGGGAAGCGCTCCTCGATTCGCGATTTGGAGCCGGAGCGTATCGAGGCGATGGCCTTCCTGACGCGGCGCAGCGGCCAGAGGCCGTAAAGCGCCTGGAGCGCGGCGAGGACGAGGAGGCCGACGCCGAGGATCGCGAAGGAGCGAAGCATGGTGCGGCGAAGGACGCTGACCTGCGCGTCGATCGGTTCGCGGTTCGACGCGACCTGGAAGCGCCAGCGCCGGGGCGAGCCGGGCAGGCGGGCGTCGCGCTCGACGACGCGAAGCTCCTCCGTTGGAAATTCCTCGCTGTCGTAGACATGGATTTCGAAGTCGCGGTGCTCGCCGCGCACCTGCAGCCGCCGGTCCCAGAGCGAGCGCGACGGGAATGAGAAAGCCGGCGGCGCGTCGACCGGATTGAAGCCCTCGGCGGTGATCTGGAAGTAGAGGCCGGAATAAGGCTCCAGGAACTTCTGGTCGGCGGGGGGGCGGTTCAGGAGCACTTCGCCTTCGGGGCCGATCTCGGACGAGGCGATGAGCGAGGTCAGGACGTAATCGAGGCTGTCGTCGAAATTGTTGGTGATGGCGTTGGTCAGCACCCGATCGAGCGCATAGCCGCCGACTCCGAGCAGCAGCACGATCCAGATGGCGGCGATGCCGATGATGCGGCGGGTGAGCGAGCCGGTCGACGGCCGCGCCTTTTCCGTGCCCTTGCGCCAGAGCCGCATCAGCCGAAGCTTCGGCACCTTCATCCCGTCACCTCGAAGTTACGGGAGAGGGACATGGGGGAGGCTTCCGAAACGCTCGATGAACCGCTCCGCCGCGGCGGAGCGGAAGACAGTCACCTCGGCTCTTCGAGGGAATAGCCGAGGCCGCGGATGGTGGTGATGACGTCCTGGCCGAGCTTCTTCCTGATGCGCGTCACGAACACTTCGATCGTGTTCGAATCGCGGTCGAAATCCTGGTCGTAGATATGCTCGATGAGCTCGGTGCGGCTGACGACCTTGCCCTTGTGGTGCATCAGGTAGGAGAGGAGCTTGTACTCCTGCGCGGTGAGCTTCACCGGCTCGCCGTTCAGCGTCACCTTGCCCGAGCGGGTGTCGAGGCGGACGGTGCCGGCGGTGAGCTCGGACGAGGCATTGCCCGAGGCGCGGCGGATGAGGGCACGGAGGCGCGCGATCAGCTCTTCGGTCTGGAAGGGCTTGGCGAGATAATCGTCCGCGCCGGCATCGAGACCGGCGACCTTGTCCGACCAGCTGTCGCGTGCGGTGAGGACCAGGACGGGGACGACGATCCCTTCCTTGCGCCACCGGTCGAGCACCGTCAGGCCGTCCACTTCGGGAAGGCCGAGATCGAGCACGATCGCGTCATAGCTTTCGGTGGAGCCGAGATAATGGCCGTCCTCGCCGTCCGTGGCGAGATCGACGGCATAGCCGGCGCCTTCCAGGGTGGCGCGCAACTGGCGGCCGAGATTCGGTTCGTCCTCGACGATCAGAACCCGCATAAACTCTTGTCCTTCCGCCCATCGTTACGGCCAGTTCAGCCGAAAACAGCCGCGCGCCTTTATTGTTTCACGCAGCGAACGAGGGGCCGATAGCAGGAAGAACGCCGCCGTGCCAATCGCGCGCGGCTCATGGCGAGACGGAAGCGCTAGCGGGTGAAGCCGAGCGTGCGCCCGGTGCGGGCGTCGACATGGACGCGGATCACGTCCGGGCCGCGCATGAAGGTGAGGCGATAGACGCTGCCTTCGAGGTCGGCGCCGATGAACTGGGCGCCGCGGACCTGGACTCGCGAAAGGATGACGGGGAGGGGCAGGATGTCGCCCTGCTGTCGGCCGTGATAGACGGCGTCCTGATCGCGCTGGTGGGCGGCGCGGGCATGGGGGCGCTGCGCCTCCGCCGGGAGGGCGGGGATCAACACGGCCAGGAAGGCGAAAAGGGCGAAGATACGCATGACACTGATACTCTGCATGGGTCGCGTTGCGGTTTGTCGCTTCAACTTGGGAATGGCATAGGGCTGCTCCATTGAATAGGTCATGAATGCGGCGCGCGGCGGCGGTTCAGGGAAGGGCGAGGCAGGCACATGAAATCGAAGGGCTTTTTTGCGGCTTGCGCCGCGCTGGCGGCGGTTCTCGCAGGCCCGGCGGCGGCGCCCGCGGCGGCGCAGGAGGGCGGTGCGCGGATGGAGCGCGTGCCGGACCGGCAGCCCGGCGAAGGCGCGGGCCCCTTCCGACGCCTCGTCATCCGGAGCGCCATGCTGATCGACGGCAGCGGCGCGCCGCCGCGCGGGCCGCTCGATATCGTCATTGCGGGAAACCGGATCGAGAGCATTCGCGGCGCCGGCTCGCCCGGCCTTCCGCTGCGCGCGGATCGAGAGCCGCGCGGCGCCGATCACGAGATCGACGCCGCCGGCATGTACGTGATGCCCGGCTTCGTGGACGTCCACGGCCATAACGGCGACCCCGACAAGGCCCCCAACGCGACTTACGGCTACCGGCTGTGGCTGGCGCACGGCGTGACGACCGTGCGCGGCGTCTCGCTTTATTTCGGACCGGGCGGCATGTCGGCGAGCGACCGGCAGAGGAGCGCGGCCAACACGATCGTCGCGCCCAGGCTCTACGATTATATCTCGCTGGGCGACTGGACGCAGGGCGACATCGAAACGCCGGAGCAGGCGCGGGCCTTCGTGCGCTGGGCCGCGGCGCAGGGTTATCATGGCATCAAGCTGTTCAATTCGGAGCGCGGGCCGACCACCGAAGCGGCGATCCAGGAGGCGCGGCGCCTCAGGATCGGCACGGTCGCGCATCTCGGGCAGGGCGGAGTCGCGGAAGTGAATGCCGACCGGGCGACGGCCATGGGCCTCCACGGCATCACGCATTTCTACGGCCATTTCGAAAGCCTGCTGCAGGGCCGCCGGCTCCCCGCTTATCCCAACGACTACAACATGTCCGACGAGCAGTGGCGCTTCAGCCAGGTGGCGCGCCTCGCCGACCAGATCCACGAGCCCGGCGGGCCTGAGTGGCGGGCGTATCTCGATCGGCTGCTCGAGCGGAACGTGTTCCTGTCGCCGACCTTCAACATCTATTCGGCGGGCCGCGACGTGATGCGGGCACGCAACGCGGACTGGCATGCGCGTTACACCCTGCCGTCGCTGCAGCGCTTCTTCGATCCCAGCCGCGTCCACCACGGCTCCTATTTCTGGGACTGGACGACGGCGGACGAAGTGGCCTGGCGGCGCTTCTACGGCCCGTACATGCGGCTCGCCAACGACTATAAGAACATGGGCGGGCGCGTCACGGCCGGCTCCGACCCGGGCTATATCTACCAGACCTGGGGCTTCTCCTACATCCAGGAGCTGGAGATGCTCCAGGAAGCGGGCTTCTCGCCGCTGGAGGTGATCCAGGCCGCCACCCGCAACGGCGCGCAGGAGATTTTCGAGCCGCGGGGGGAGGAGGCGCCGTTCGGAACGGTGCGCGCCGGAATGCTCGCCGATCTCGTCATCGTACCCGGCAATCCGCTCTCCAACCTGAAGCTCCTCTACGGCACCGGCCACATGCGCCTCAATCCGCAGACCCAGCGCATCGAGCGGGTCGGGGGCGTGCGCTGGACTGTGAAGGACGGCATCGTCTACGATGCGCCGGCCTTGCTCGAGAGCGTCGCACGGATGGTCGCGGAGCAAAGGGCGCAGGAGGGCGCACGCACGCAATAATCGACGGGTTCACAACAGGGGAGAAGACGCGATGCCGTTCAGGACTTACGGGGCCAGGAAATACGCTGGCGCCGGCATCGCCGCCGCGGCCATTCTCGCCGCCCAGCCTTGCGCCGCCGCCGACGATTTCCGCGATCGCCGCGCCCCAGAGACCCGGTCCGGCGGCTTTGCCGGCATCAGCCTGCGCATGCCGCTCGACGAAGGCCGTTCGCGCCGTCCGACGGCGCGGCTCCAGCTTACCACCATGACCAGCTCGCGCGATGCGGCCGGCGCGGTGACGTTCCGCTTCGCGCGCGGCGTCGAGCTCGGCGCCGACCGGCGCGGCCGCGCCGCGCTCAGCATCGGCGGGCAGGACGTGCGCGGGGCGGAGGAAAGGCTCGGCATCGGCGGCTCGACGACGACCCTGCTGATCGTCGGCGGCGTGGTCCTGGTCGTCGCCGTCCTCGCCACCGTCGCCGCCGCCACGCCCCGGCCGGGGCCGAACGAAGGCGCGTTCGACTAGTTAGAAGCGCCGCCGGTGCCAGCACGTCATCCCGGCGAAGGCCGGGATCTCAGGGGGTGACAGGCTCCGGCGGAAGTGCGGCGCTCCATCGGCGCCCTCGCCCTTCACCCGCTGAGATCCCGGCCTGCGCCGGGATGACGGCCTTGGACGTCGGCCCTCCAACCTTCCGGACCTCGCGCGCAGTGAGCAAGGGGTGACGCGCGCAGCTCCCGTCCCTATCTGGGCGCCCATGTCCGCACCCGTCCTCGCTTATGAAAATCTCGGCCTCGTCCAGGGCTCCGGCTGGCTGTTCCGCGGCCTCGACCTGTTCGTGGGTCCGCGCGACCGGGTCGCGCTGATCGGGCGCAACGGGGCGGGGAAGACGACCTTGCTCAAATGCCTTGCCGGGATGATCGAGACGGACGAGGGGCGGCGGACGATCCAGCCGGGGATCAAGGTCGTCCTGCTCGAGCAGGATCCGGCGGTGGCGGGCTTCGAGACCCTGCGCGATTTCACCGCCGCCGGGCCGGACGCGCCGCCGCCGCACGAGGTGGACGCGATCGCCACCCAGATCGGCATCGACCTCGACCGGCCCGCCGCCACCGCGTCCGGCGGCGAGCGGCGCCGGGCGGCCATCGCGCGGGCGCTGGCGATGGACCCGGACGTGCTCCTCCTCGACGAGCCGACCAACCATCTCGATCTCGCCGCCATCCAGTGGCTGGAGGATTGGCTGGCGCGCTACACCGGCGCCTTCATCGCGATCAGCCACGACCGGACTTTCCTGACCCGCCTCACCCGCGCGTCGGCCTGGCTCGACCGGGGGACGATCCGGCGCACGGAGATCGGCTTCGGCGGCTTCGAGGCGTGGACGGAGCGCGTCTATGCGGAGGAGGAGCGCAACGCCGAGCGGCTCGACGCCAAGCTGAAGCTCGAGGCGCACTGGCTGCACCGCGGCGTCACCGGCCGGCGGCGGCGCAACCAGGGGCGCCTGACGAAGCTCTACGAGATGCGCGCCGAACGCGCCGCGATGCTCGGGCCGCCGGGGACGGCGAAGCTCGGGCTGGCGTCGGACGACGTCAAGACGAAGACGGTGATCGAGGCGGAAGGGGTCGCCAAGATTTACGGCGAGCGCGCGGTGATCCGCGACTTCTCATTGAAGATCCAGCGCGGCGACCGGATCGGCGTGGTCGGCGCGAACGGGGCGGGGAAGACGACCCTGCTCCGCCTCCTCACCGGCGACATCGAGCCCGACGAAGGGCGCATTATGCGCGCCAAGACGCTGAGCGGCGTCGTCATCGACCAGCAGAGGAAGCTCCTCGATCCCGCCAAGACGGTGCGCGACATCCTCGCCGACGGCAGCGACTGGGTGGACGTGCGCGGGATGCGCAAGCACGTCCAGGGCTATCTCAAGGAATTCCTGTTCGAGCCTGGGCTGATCGACGCCAGGATCGGCACGCTTTCGGGCGGGGAGCGGTCGCGTCTGTTGCTGGCGCGGGAGTTCGCGCGGCGCTCCAACCTCCTCGTGCTCGACGAGCCGACCAACGACCTCGACCTCGAAACGCTGGACCTCCTCCAGGAGGTGATCGCCGATTATGACGGCACGGTGCTGATCGTCAGCCACGACCGCGACTTCCTCGACCGGACGGTGACGATCACGCTCGGCCTCGACGGTTCGGGCAAGGTCGACATCGTCGCCGGTGGCTATGAGGAATGGGAGCGGCAGCGGGCGCAGGATGCCGAGGGCCGCATGGTGCGCGGCAAGGCGAAGGCCGCCGAGCCCGCGCGGCCCGCGGCGGCGGTGCCGGTGCGCAAGCTCACCTACAAGGACCAGCGCGACTACGACCTCCTTCCCGGCCGGATCGAGGAGATCGAGGCGCAGATCGCGCGCGACGAGGCGGCGCTGTCCGACCCGGACCTTTACGTCCGCGACCCGAAGCGGTTCGCCGCTCTAACAGCGGCGATCGAGAAAGCGCGCGCCGAGCGCGACGAGGCGGAGGAACGCTGGCTGGAGCTTGCCGAGAAGGCCGAAGCGCTGGCGGGTTAGCGCTTCCTCCCCATGCGCTACGCGCACCGGGAGGATGAGGGCCGCTCCCACTCGCTTGACCGCGTGCCCCCGCTCGGCGACAGCTTGGCGCAGAGAGCGGAGGACGGCATGCGGGTAAGACTGTTGACGGGAGCGCTGCTTGTGCTGGGCTTGGGCGCCTGCGCGCAGACCACTCAGCGATACCCGATGTCTACGAACCTCCCGGCCCTCAACCCGAATGGGCACATGCCCGATGTCGCGGTGCCGCCGATCCGCTACACCAGCCGCACGCTTCCCAACGGCCTGCGCGTCTTCGCCATCCGCGACGAGACGTCGCCGAGCGTCGCCGTCCAGGTCTGGTACGGCGTCGGCGGGCGGGACGATCCGCGCGGACGCTCCGGCTTCGCGCATCTCTTCGAGCATCTCATGTTCAAGTCGACGCGCAACATGCCGCCCGAAATGCTGGACCGGCTGACCGAGGATGTCGGCGGGCAGAACAACGCCTTCACGTCGGAGGACGTCACCGGCTATCACGAAACCGTCCCCGCCAATCACCTCGAGCGGCTGCTCTGGGCGGAAGCGGAGCGGATGGGCTCGCTGGTGGTGGAGCCCGAATTCTTCGCCTCCGAGCGCGACGTCGTGAAGGAGGAGCTGCGCTCGCGCATCGAGGCCTCGCCTTACGGGCGGCTGCTGGGGCTCTATTACCCCGCCGTCTCCTACAGCGTGCATCCTTATGCACGACCGGTCGCGGGGAGCATCGCCGATCTCGACGCGGCGACGATCGACGACGTGCGCGCCTTTCACACCACTTATTACCGGCCGGACAATGCGGTGCTGGTCGTCGCCGGCAATTTCGGCGAGGCCGAGCTCGATGCCTGGGTCGACCGCTATTTCGGCCCGATCCAGCGCCCCGACCGGCCGATCCCCCGCGTCGAAGTGACGGAGCCGGAGCGGGCACGGGCGACGACGCACACCGTCTATGAGCCGAACACGCCGCTGCCCGCGGTGATGGTCAGCTATCCCATACCGTCGGTCCGTCACGAGGATTCGGCCGCGCTCCAGGTGCTCGACGGCATCTTGTCGACCGGCGAAAGCTCGCGCCTCCACCGCGCCCTCGTCTACGAGCAGAGGATCGCGAGCCAGGCCGCCTCCTTCTCGGACACGCGCATCGACCAGGGCAATCTCGCCGCCTACGCCATCCTCTCGCCCGGCCAGGACCCGCAGCGGGGACTCGCAGCGCTCCGCGCCGAGATCGGGCGCCTGCGCGACGCGCCGGTCGCCGCCGCCGAGCTGGAGGAAGCGAAGAACGAACTGCTGACTTCGGCCCTGCGCGAACGCGAGACGGCGGAAGGCCGCGCTTCGGCCATCGCCGACGCGGTGATGATCGAAGGGGACGCGGAAGCCGCCAACCGGCGCCTCGGCGAGATCGCGGCCGTCACCGCCGCCGACGTCCAGCGGGTTGCGCAGCGCTGGCTTCGCGACGAGCGCAGCGCCGCCATCCTCTATCTTCCCGAGGAGATGCGCCCCAACCCGCAGGCCGGGGACCGGATCGCGCTCGCGCCGACCGTCGCGACGCGGCCGCTCGCAACGCCGCCCGGCGTGCGCGTCGTCAGCCTCGCGCCGGAGGCGGAGCGGGTGCGTGCACCCGAGCCCGGCCCGGCGCGGGTGACGCCGATCCCGCAGCCGGTGACGCAGCGGCTCGCCAACGGGCTCACAATCGTCACCGTCACGCGCCGGGACCTGCCGCTCGTCAGCGCGCAGGTGGTGGTGCGCGGCGGCGCCTCTTCCGATCCGCAGGGACGTGCCGGGCGCTCCGCGCTGACCGCCGCGCTCCTCAGCGAAGGGACGGCGACTCGCTCGGCGACCGAGATCGACCGCGCCGTCGAAGCGCTCGGCACGTCGATCGGCGCGGGCGCTGAAGCCGACGGCATGGCGCTCGGCCTCACCGTGCGCTCGGACAATCTCGATGCCGCCATGGCGCTCGTCTCGGACATCGCACAAAATCCGGCCTTCGCGGCCGAAGAGCTCGAACGGCAGCGCGCCCAGGCAATCGACGCCTTCACCGTCACGATGGGCGATCCGGGCGCGGTGTCGCGGCTCGTCGCGAGGCGCGCGCTCTTCAGCAACGGCGCTTATGGCGAGCCGCAGGGCGGCACCGCCGCGTCGCTGCGGACCCTGACACGCGATGACATACTCTCCGCCTATCGCGATGCCTGGCGGCCCGGTGAGGCCACCTTGGTCCTGACCGGCGACATCGATCCCGCCGCGGCCCTCGCCCTCGCCGAACGGCACTTCGGGAGCTGGACCGACCAGTCCCCGACTCTCATCAAGTCGGGGGAGCGGATCCGGCGGCCGGGCATCGTCGACAATGTCATCGTGATCGACATGCCCGATGCGGGGCAGGCCGCCGTCGCCGTCGCACGGGGCACGCTTCCGCGCTCGGACCCCAATTATTACCGCACGCTGCTCGCCAATGCGGTCCTCGGCGGCGGCTACAGCTCGCGGCTCAACCAGGAAATCCGCATTCGCCGCGGCCTCGCCTACGGCGCCGGCTCGTCGCTCGTCTCGAACGCCAACGCAGGCGCCTTCATCGCGGCCACGCAGACGCGCAACGAGACGGCGCCCGAAGTGCTCGGTTTGATCCTCGCGGAAATGCGCCGGCTCGGGGCGGCACCCGTTCCGGCTGCGGAGCTCGATACGCGCCGCGCGGTCCTCCTGGGCGGGTTCGGGCGCAATGCCGAGACGACGGCGGGGCTCGCCGATATCGTCGGCACCTACGTCCTCTCCGGCGTCGGCCCGGAGGAGATCGGGCACTACCAGGATGCCGTCCTCGGCGTGGACGCGGCCGGCGTTCGCGCCGCGGCGACTGCGATGCTGGCCCCGGAAGGCGCGACCATGGTCATCGTCGGCAACGCCCGCGCCTTTATCGACCGGCTCCGGCGGGAGCGGCGCAACGTCACCGTGATTCCGATCGCGGAGCTGAACCTGGACAGCCCGACGCTGCGCTGAGCCTCGCGGCGGCCGGGGAGGGGGCACGCGGCCGCGCCGCCGCCCCCTCTCGCGCTCGCCGCCATCCCGTGCCAAGGGAGGCCAGCAACAGGAACCGCTCATGCCCGTCACCCAGCTCGACCAGATCCCGGCCCTCATCGAGGAGCTCTGCACCGCCTACGACGAATCGGTCGCGGCGCTCCGAAGCGCGCTGGCGCGCTATCTCAGCAAAGGCGAGCGGCCGGACCCCGCCGACCGGGCGCGCGGCCTCTTCGCCTATCCCGAGCTCCGCATCGACTATCGCGACGACAAGCCGGTCAAGTTCCCCGCCCGCGCCTTCGGGCGGCTCAACCAGCCCGGCACCTATGCGATTTCGATCGCCCGCCCGCGCCAGTTCCGCAAATATCTCTCCGAGCAGCTCCATTATCTCGTCCGCGATTATGAGGTCGACGTGTCGGTCGGCCGCTCGGCGAGCGAGATCCCCTACCCCTACGTCCTCGACGGCACGGACGACCTGCGCCTCGACGAAGTCAGCGCCGCCGAGCTGTCGCGCTGGTTCCCGACCACCGAGCTCGAGCATATCGGCGACGAGATCGCCGACGGCGCCTGGCGCTACGACGAGCGGCCGGAGCGCCCGCTTTCCCTCTTCGACGGGCCGCGAGTCGATTTCAGCCTCGCGCGCCTTCGCCACTATACGGGGACGCCGGTCGAGCACACGCAGCGCTACCTCCTCTTCACCAACTACGTCCGCTACGTCGACGAGTTCGTTCGCTGGGCGGTGGAGGAGCTCCATGCCGAGGACAGTCCCTATGAGGCGCTTTCCGTGCCGGGCGGCGTCTTCGTCACGCGCGACACGCCCGATCCCATGGCGCTCGTCGCCGAAGGGAGCGGCTGGCGCAAATACCAGATGCCGGCCTACCATCTGATCGGCGCCAACGGGGGCGGCATCACCCTGGTCAATATCGGCGTCGGCCCGTCCAACGCCAAGACGATCTGCGACCACCTCGCCGTGCTCCGTCCCGAGGCCTGGCTGATGATCGGCCATTGCGGCGGCCTTCGCCCCAGCCAGACGATCGGCGACTATGTCCTCGCCCACGCATACCTGCGCGACGACCATGTCCTCGACTCGGTGCTCCCGATCGAGATCCCGATCCCGGCCATCGCCGAAATCCAGAAGGCCTTGTACGACGCCGCGGCGCGCGTGACCGGAGAGGACCCGGCCGAGCTCAAGCGGCGGCTCCGGACCGGCACGGTGGTCACGACCGACGACCGCAATTGGGAGCTTCGCTACCAAAGCTCGGCGCTTCGCTTCAACCAGTCGCGCGCCGTCGCCATCGACATGGAATCGGCCACCGTCGCGGCGCAGGGCTACCGCTTCCGCGTGCCCTACGGGACTCTCCTTTGTGTGTCCGACAAGCCACTGCACGGAGAAATCAAGCTGCCGGGGCAGGCCAATGCCTTCTATGAGCGGGCGATCAGCCAGCATTTGCGTATCGGCATAGAAACGCTGAGGATTTTGAAAACCGAAGGCGGCCAGCTCCACAGCCGCAAGCTGCGCAGCTTCGACGAACCCCCCTTCCGGTAAGCGCCGCTTTCGGCTACTTGCCGGGGACACGAGATTCGCGGGTGGGGTTCCAGGATTTTTTGGTCGTTTCGGGCGGCGGCAAGGCCGCTGCCGGGCGACCTCGAACTGTAACATCAACCGCTTAGGTGCAGCTTCGATCCGCCGGTGGGGCGGTTAGTCGATTCGATTTTCAGATCGGGTGGGGAAGAAAAATGAACAAGTTCGGATTGTTTAGCGCGGTTGCGGCCGTGGCCATCGTCGCACCGGCAACCGCCTTTGCGCAGGAAACCACCTCGTCGATCCGCGGCGAAGTCACCGCCAACGGCGCCGGCGTCGAAGGCGCCGAGGTGGTCGTCACCCACGTCCCGTCGGGCACGTCCTCGTCGTCGACGACGGACTCCTCGGGCAGCTTCAGCGCCGCGGGCCTGCGCGTCGGCGGCCCGTACACCGTCTCGATCACCGCGCCCGGCCAGCCCGCACAGGAGATCACCGGCATCTTCCTGCAGGCCGGTCAGCCCTTCCGCCTCCCGGTCGAGCTCACCACCACCGGCGGCGGCGCCGAGGGCACCGAGATCGTCGTCACCGGCATTCGCGGCGCCCGCCAGACTTCGAACGGTCCGATCACCGCGCTGAGCCGCGAGGACATCGAAGGCGTCGCCTCGATCAACCGCGACATCCGCGACCTCGCCCGCCGCGATCCGTTCGCGAACATCGATCTTGCCAACAGCCGCACGATCGAGATCGCCGGCCAGAACGGCCGCCTCAACCGCTTCTCGGTAGACGGCGTCTCGTTCTCGGACGATTTCGGCCTCAACAACGGCGGCCTGCCGACCTCGCGCGGCCCGGTGCCGTTCGACGCGATCGAGCAGTTCGCCGTCCGCGTCGCTCCGTTCGACATCTCCGAGGGCGAGTTCCAGGGCGGCGCGATCAACGTCGTGCTGCGTTCGGGCACCAACCAGTTCCGCGGTTCGGCCTTCGCCACCCATTCGGACGACAGCCTCACCGGCGATGAGACCAGGCGCGGTCAGAAGGTCGATCTCGAATTCCGCTCGCGCCAATATGGCGGCCTGCTCGCCGGCCCGATCATTCCCGGCCGCCTGTTCTTCATGGTCGCCTATGAGCGGACCAACGAGACCGATCCGTTCGACGAGGGCGTCGGCCCCGGCTTCGCGAACCAGGTCCCGGGCATCACCACGGCGCAGATCGACCTCATCAGCCAGATCGCCCAGGCGAACTTCAATTACGACACGCTCGGCATCATCCAGAACGCCGTCGAGCAGGACGACAAGTATATCGCCAAGCTCGATCTCAACATCACCGACAATCAGCGCGCCTCCTTCACCTTTATCCGCAACGTCGGGACCCAGCAGTTCCAGCAGAACACGTTCACGACCGGTTCGCCCGCGCTGGGCCTCCAGTCGAACGGCTACGAGCTCGCCGAAGAAGTCAATTCCGGCGTGTTCCAGCTGAATTCGACCTGGACGGACAATTTCTCGACGGAGCTGCGCGCCTCTTACCGCGACTATAATCGCGACCAGACGCCGTTCGGCGGCCGCGATTTCGCGCAGGTCGAGGTCTGCCTCGATCCGACGTCGATCAACGTCGCGCCGAACACCCTCACGTCGTGCGGCACGAATTCGCGCATCTTCTTCGGGCCGGACGTCAGCCGCCAGTCGAACGATCTCAACACCGAGAACACCTCGGTCGACTTCCAGGCCCGCTACTCGCTCGGCGCTCATACGCTCCGGGCGATCGTCGGCTATACCAACGTCGACGTCTTCAACCTCTTCCTGCAGCGTTCGCTCGGCGACATCTACTTCGACTCGATCGCCGACTTCCAGAACCGCCGCGCCAGCCGCTTCCGGCTCGGCGGCGCCGTGCCCTCGCTCGACCCGAACGACGCCGCGGCCCAGTTCGCGACCGAGACCTATACGTTCGGCATCCAGGACGATTGGGATGTTAGCGACACGCTGCAGTTCACGCTGGGCGTCCGCTACGATTACATCAAAAACCCCGACTCGCCGCCGCTCAACCCCAACTTCCTGGCGCGCACCGGCATCCCCAACAATTCCACGTTCGACGGCGAGGACGCGATCCAGCCGCGCTTCGGCTTCAACTGGAACCCGACCCAGCGTCTGATCGTCCGCGGCGGCGTCGGCGTCTTCGCCGGCGGCACCCCCGACGTGTTCGTTTCGAACAGCTTTTCGAACACCGGCACGCTGACCAACGCGATCGACATCCAGCGCAACACCAGCGCGGCGGGCTGCAACACGTTTCCGGCCGGGCTGACGCCGGCTCAGCAGCTCGCTTTCTGCAACGCGGCGCTGCTCAACGTGAACGGCCGGACCTTCGATCCGCAGGTCACGAACTTCCTCGCCACCAACACCGGGTCGCTGGCGCTCGCGCCGGTGAACGCGATCGATCCGGAGATCGACGTCGCGAGCCAGCTGCGCGCGACCGTCTCGGTCAATTACGAGGCCGATCTCGGCGCACTCGGAGACGGCTGGCTGCTCGGGTTCGACCTGCTGTACGGCAACGTGATCAATGCCTACCAGTTCACCGATCTGCGCTCGGTGGTGATCGGCACGCTGCCGGACGGCCGCCCCCGCTACGGTCCGGTGGGCGGCGTCGCCTCGACCAACCAGGACCTGCTGATGACCAATTCGAGCCGCGGGCGCTCGTACATCGGCGTCGTGCGCGTGTCGAAGAACTGGGACAACGGCATCGGCATGGATTTCAGCTACACCCGTTCCGACGTCAAGGACACGAACGCCATCACGTCGGCGACGGCGGGCTCGCTCTACAGCAACAATGCGTTCGCCGATCCGAACCGGGCCGCCTACGGCCGCTCGATCTATGAGATCCGCGACCACTTCAAGCTGCGGCTCGACTACAACCACGCGTTCTTCGGCGACTATCGGACCCGCTTCTCGCTCTTCGGGGAACACCGGTCGGGCCGTCCGTACAGCATCACCGGCTTCGATCCGACGACCGGCCGTCTCGCTGTGACCGGCACGGTCGGCAATGCGGCGCGCAACCTGCTCTACATCCCCAATGCGGGCAACGATCCGATCGTCGAGTTCGGCGCCACCACCTCCGGGGGCGTGGTGACCCAGACGGCGGCGCAAGCGCAAACGCAGTTCAACAACCTCGTCGACGTCCTCGGCCTAGAGCGCTACCGCGGCCGTATCGTCCCCAAGAACAGCCAGCGTTCGCCCGACGTGTTCCGCGTCGATCTGCACCTGTCGCAGGAGCTTCCGGCTCCGGGCATCGACCAGATCCTGCCGCGGGCGCGGTTCAAGGTGTTCGCGGACATCGAAAACGTGCTCAACCTGATCGACTCGCGCTACGGCGCGCTGCGGCAGGTTTCCTTCCCGCAGACGGCGACGCTGGTGAACATCCAGTGCCTGACCGCGGCGGGCGTGGTGAACACGGCGTCCACGCAGCAGTGCGCGCGCTACCGCTACTCGAACGTTCAGAACCCGCCCGAGAATGTGGTGGCGCGCCAGTCGCTCTACCAGATCCGCATCGGCGCGCGGCTGGAGTTCTAAGCGGACGGGCCTCGGCGCGGACGACGAAAGAAAGGGGCCGCGGCGTCATGGCGACGCCGCGGCCCTTTCTTTTTCACGCTGCCGGCGATCAGCGCGGCGTGCGGTTCGCGATACGGTCCGCGGCCGGAGGAGCGAGCGGGCTCGCCGACGCGATATAGCGCTCCAGCGCGTCGAGGTCGGTCGGTCCGCCGACCTGGTTGGTGCCCTCGCGGAACACGGTGAAATTGTCCCCGCCCGTCGCGAGGAAGCTGTTCATCGTCACCCGGTAGGTGGCGGCGTCCGCGATCGGGCGGCCGTTCAGCTTCAGGTCGAGGATGCGCCGGCCTTCGGGCCTGGACAGGTCGTAGGCGTAGGTGAGGCCGCGCGACGGCATCAGCATGTTCGGCCGCTCGACGCTGTTCCAGCCGCTCGCGAACTGCTGTTCGAGGAGCATCCGGACCTGGCGCCCGGTGAAGGTCTTGACGACGAGGTTGTTGCCGAAGGGCTGGGCCGCATAGATGTGCCCGTAGGTGACGCTGCCGTCGGCGAGCGGCACGATGTCGGCCCGCACGCCCGATCCGTTCATGAAGGCGATCTGCGCTCCCCCCGCGTTCGCCGCGCTGGTGGCGGCGAGCTGGGCGTCGGCGATGAGGTTTCCGGCGACCGTTTCGCCCGACGGGCTCCGCTCGCGCAGGGCCGGGCCGGTAAAGCGGCCGAGCACACGCGCGGCGAGCGGCGCCGCGGCGGCGGCGTAGCGGTCGATGAGGGCCGCGACCGCGGGGTCGCGCGGGTAGACGTCGTAGGCGTCGCTCAGCGCGACCTCGCCCGAGCCGCTGCGATAGGCCTCGCCCTGGACGATGAAATTGCCGGCGCGCCGCGCGGTGACGCCGCGCACCGGATCGACGGTGAGGTCGATGCCGGTGACGAGCGT